>NZ_JBKEBL010000221.1:0-11346 GCF_047973135.1 Paracoccus sp. (in: a-proteobacteria) | reverse complement strand
GCTCATGGCAAAGGTCGGCATCATCGCCAATCCGATTTCGGCGCGCGACATCCGGCGCGTCATCTCCCATGCCGGGAACCTGCCCATCAATGACCGCGCGAATATCGTCCTGCGGATGCTGGCCTCGCTGGCGGCAACCGGCGTGGAAGAGGTGCTGATGATGCCCGAAAACGGCGGCATCCGCTTTCACCTGATGCGCAGCATCGACCGCGAGGAACGGTTGGGCCACTCGGTCTTTCCCCGCATCCGCTATCTGGACATGGAGGTGACGGCAACCGCCGAGGACAGCGCGCGGGCGGCCCGCATGATGTGTGAACAGGGAGTTGCCGCGCTGGTGGTGCTGGGGGGCGACGGCACGAACCGGGTGGTGGTGCAGAATTGCGGCGACACGCCGGTGGCGGGGGTTTCGACCGGCACGAACAACGCTTTCCCCGAATTGCGCGAACCGACGATCACCGGGCTGGCAGTGGGGCTGGCCGTGACCGGACAGGTCGCGCCGGACCGGGCGCTGGTGCGCAACAAGTGGTTGCAGGTCGATATAAATTCACGGCGCGAAATCGCGCTGGTCGATGTCGCCGTGGTGCAAGACCGCTTTGTCGGCGCGCGTGCGATTTGGAAGACTGACGGCTTTCGCGACCTGTTCGTGACATTTGGTCTGCCGCAGGCGATTGGCATGTCCTCGATCGTCGGGCTGACCGACCCGGTGGATCGCCACACGCCCGAGGGGCGCCATGTCGTCATCTCGGGCGACGCGCCACGGGTTCTGTCCGCACCCATCGCGCCGGGGCTGATTGATCGGGTGGGCATCGCCTCGGTCGCGCATATGATGCCCGGTCAGGTGCACCGCCCTTCGACACGTGCGGGCTCGCTGGCCTTCGATGGCGAACGAGAGCTGACCTTTACCGAAACCGACGACGTGGCGGTGCGTCTTGTTACCGACGCCTTCCGCAGCATCGACGTCCCCGCCTGCATGGCCGCCGCGGCCGAGGCCGGGCTGTTCATCCACGACACCAACCGAACCTGAGAGGGAGGATCTCATGTCCAATCCGTTTCCACTGTCCAAGGAGAAATTGCTGGAAGCCTATCGCAAGATGAAAACCATCCGCGATTTCGAGGAACGGCTGCATGTCGATTTCTCGCGCGGGGAAATTCCCGGCTTTGTGCATCTTTATGCGGGTGAAGAGGCCACGGCGGTCGGCATCATGATGCATCTGCATGACCGCGACCGCATCGCCTCGACCCATCGCGGCCACGGCCATTGCATCGCCAAGGGCGTCGATGTGAAGGCCATGATGGCCGAGATTTACGGCAAGGCCAGTGGCTGCTGCGCGGGCAAGGGCGGGTCGATGCATATCGCTGACCTGAGCCAGGGAATGATGGGCGCGAACGGCATTCTGGGCGCGGGCGCACCGCTGGTCTGCGGCGCGGCGCTGGCGGCGCAAAAGCTGGGTCATGACGGCGTGGCGATCACGTTCTTTGGCGACGGGGCGTCCAATCAGGGTACGGTTCTGGAAAGCATGAACCTCGCCGCGATCTGGAACCTGCCGGTGATTTTCGTGGTCGAGAATAACGGCTATGCCGAATCCACCTCGGTCGATTATGCCACCGCATCTGACAGCTATGTGGACCGGGCCACGGGTTTCGGGATGCCGGGGATCACCGTGGACGGGCTGGATTTCTTTTCGGTCTATGAATCGGCGGGCGAGGTGATCAAACGTGCCCGCGAAGGCGCGGGACCGACCCTGCTGGAATGCAAGAATGTGCGCTTCTTCGGCCATTTCGAGGGCGACGCCCAGACCTACAAGGCTCCGGGCGAGAACGAACATAACCGCGCCAATAACGATTGCCTGAAACTGTTTCGCCAGAAGGTGACAGAAGCGGGCGTGATCGAGGCGGCCGAACTGGACGCCATAGACGCCGGGGTTGCCACCCTGATCGAGGATGCGGTCGAGGCGGCCATCGCCGCGCCCATGCCAGCGCCCGAACAACTGACCACCGACGTCTATATCAACTGAGCCGCGAAAGGAGCATATACATGGCACGTATCATCAGCATGAAGGACGCGGTGAACGAGGCGCTGGATCAGGAAATGACCCGCGACCCCACCGTGATCATGATGGGCGAGGACATTATCGGCGGCACCGGCGCGCAGGGCGAAGAGGATGCCTGGGGCGGGGTTCTGGGCGTGTCCAAGGGGTTGTATCACAAGCACCCCAATCAGATGATGGACACCCCCCTGTCCGAAAGCGCCTATGTCGGCGCGGCCATCGGGGCGGCAACGGCGGGGCTGCGGCCCGTGGCGGAACTGATGTTCGTCGATTTCATCGGCGTCTGTCTGGATCAGGTGTTCAATCAGGCCGCCAAGTTCCGTTACATGTTCGGCGGCAAGGCGGAAACGCCGGTCGTCATCCGGGCGATGTGCGGCGCGGGGTTTCGTGCGGCGGCGCAGCACAGCCAGATGCTGACCCCGCTGTTCACGCATCTGCCCGGCCTCAAGGTCGTGTGCCCCTCGAATGCCTATGACACCAAGGGGCTGCTGATCCAGGCGATCCGCGACAATGACCCGGTGATTTTTCTGGAACACAAGAACCTGTATGCCAGCACGGCGGATGTCCCCGAGGAACCCTATACCATCCCTTTCGGCGAGGCGAATATCGTCCGCGAGGGCAAGGACGCGACCATCGTGACCTATGGCCAGACGGTCGGACGCTCGGTCGAGGCTGCCGAAATGCTGAAAAAGGATGGCATCGATGTTGAGGTGATCGACCTGCGCACACTGTCGCCCATCGACATGGACACGGTTCTGGAAAGCGTCGAGACGACCGGGCGGCTGGTCTGCGTCGATGAGGCCAATCCGCGCTGTTCGATCGCGTCGGATGTGGCCGCGACCGTCGCGCAAGAGGCCTTTGACGATCTCAAGGCCGCAATCCAGATGGTGACGGCCCCGCATTCTCCGGTGCCTTTCTCGCCCTCGCTTGAGGATATCTATGTCCCTTCGGTCGAACGCATCGCCCAGGCGGTCCGCAAGACGGTGGAGCACTGACATGAGCCAGATCACCCCGATCCTGATGCCCAAATGGGGCCTTTCCATGAAAGAGGGCAAGCTGGCTGTCTGGCATGTCAGGGAAGGCGATCAGATCAGCCCCGGCGACGAGATCATGGATGTCGAGACCGACAAGATCGCCAATGCCGTCGAGGCCGCCGATGGCGGCCTGTTGCGCCGCATCGTCGCGCCCGAGGGCGAAACCCTGCCCGTCCGTGCCCTGCTGGCGGTGATGGCCCCGGCCTCGGTCGCCGATGACGAGATCGAGGCGTTTGTGACCGCCTATGAGACCCCGGCCGCTGACGACGATGACGCGGATGCAGGCCCGGCCTATCAGTTCGCCGACCTGCCCGCCGGGCGCATCCGCTTTGCCGAACGTCCGGGCGAGGGCGTGCCGCTGCTGCTGATTCACGGCTTTGGCGGCGATCTGGACAACTGGCTGTTCAATATCGACGCGCTGGCCGAAGGCGGACCGGTCTATGCGCTGGACCTGCCCGGCCATGGCCAGTCGGTCAAGACGGCCCGTCCCGCCGATCTGGGGCTGATGGTTTCGACCGTGATCGCCTTTCTGGATCATCTGGGGATCGCCAAAGCGCATCTGGCCGGGCATTCCATGGGCGGCCTGATCGCGGGGCGGCTGGCGGCTGATCACCCCGACCGGGTCGCCTCGGTCACGCTGATCAGCCCTGCCGGGCTGGGGCCGGATATTAATGCGGACTATATCAACGGCTTTGTCCGGGCCGAGGGGCGCAAGGATTTGAAACCGGTGCTGAAGCATCTGTTCCACGACCAGAACCTTGTCAGCCGCGCCCTGGTGCAGGATTTGTTGAAATACAAGCGGCTGGACGGTGTGCGGGATTTCCTGACCGGGCTGTCGGGAAACCTGTTCCCCGACGGGCGGCAGGCCGCACAGATTGCCGATGCGCTGTCGGCCTCGGGCGTGCCGGTGCAGGTGATCTGGGGGCAGACCGACGCCATCATCCCCGCCGCCCATGCGGGTCATCTGAAAGGCGCGCAATCGCATGTGATCGCCGATGCGGGCCATATGGTCCAGATGGAGCAGGCAGCCGAGGTCAACCGGCTGATCCGGGCCTTCACCGGCTGATCACAGGGGCCGCCCACGCTCCCTGGGGCGGCCCCGCTTTTCTGTGAAACGCGGAAGGAAAGGACGTGACATGAGCAATTCAGTCGAAGGCCGCGTGGTCGTCGTCACCGGCGCGGGCCGGGGCATCGGGCGATCCATTGCCACCGGGCTGGCAAGCGCGGGCGCGCGGGTTGTGACCGCCGATATAGACGCGGCCACCGCCAGCGCCACCGCCGCCGAAATCACCGCCGGCGGCGGCAGTGCGACGGGCATTGCCGCCGATGTGACCGACCGCGCCAGCATCCGCGACCTGATCGCACAGACTGTTGCCGCGCATGGCCGGCTGGACGCGATGTTCAACAATGCCGGAATCGCGCAGGTCAGGCCGTTCAACGACATCACCGAGGATGACTGGCACTGCGTCATGGATATCAACGCGATGGGCGTGCTTATCGGGATTCAAGAGGCCAGCAAACAGTTCATCGCGCAGGGCGGAGGCGGCAAGATCGTCAACACTGCCTCGATTGCGGGCAAGCAGGGATACGAGCCGCTGGCCCATTACTCGGCCTCGAAATTCGCCGTGGTCGCACTGACCCAGGCCGCAGCGCGCGCCTTTGGCCCGCACAGGATCAACGTCAACGCGATCTGCCCCGGCGTCGTCGCCACCGACATGTGGAAGCTGATTGACCGGGGATTTCTGGATGAAGGGCTGACAAGCCGCGACAACGAGGCCTTCGAAAGCTATACCGCCGACATCCTGCTGGGCCGCCCCTCGGCCCCGGACGATCTGATCGGCGTGTCGGTCTTTCTGGCTTCGGCCGGGTCGGATTACATGACGGGGCAATGCCTTGTCGTCGATGGCGGGATGGTGCTGGTCTGATGGCGAAGGCAAATGACAGGCTGACCGCCATGAACGCCCGCGCCGTCGCGCTGTACAAGGCCGATGGCAAGACCATGACCGCCTTTCGCGGCCTGATGGAGGCCGCCACGCGCGAGGGCAGTATCCGCCCCGCGATCAAGGAACTGGTCGCCGTGGCCATCGCCGCCGCACGCGGATGCGAGGATTGCATCACCTTTCACATCAGCGAGGCGCGGCGCCACGGCGCAACCCGCGAAGAGCTGGTCGAAATTCTTGCCGTCACGGTCGAGATGTCGGGCGGTCCGGGCACGGTTTACGCGGCCAAGGCCCTGGCCGCTTTCGATGAACTATAGGAGGACAGGATGAAGGCTCTACGTTTCCATGCCGCAAAGGATTTGCGGATCGAGGATATTTCCGAACCCCCGCAGCCGGGGCCGGGTCAGGTGCTGATCCGCAACCGCTTTGTCGGGATATGCGGCACTGATTTGCATGAATACGCTTCGGGGCCGATCTTCATCCCCACCGTACCGCATCCTTTCACGGGCGCGCAGGGACCGCAGGTTCTGGGCCATGAATTTGGCGGCGAGGTTGTGGCGGTCGGCGAGGGCGTCACCAGGGTCGCGCCGGGCGACCGGGTCTCGGTCCAGCCGCTGATCATGCCGCGCGGCGGCGAATATTTCGCGGATCGCGGGCAGCACAACCTGTCAGCCAGCCTTGGCCTCGTGGGGCTGTCATGGGTTTCGGGCGGGATGTCCGACATGGCGCTGCTGAACGAATACAACGTCGAGCCGATCCCCGACAGCATGACCGACGAAGAGGCTGCGCTGGTCGAACCCACCGCCGTTGTCGTTTATGCCTGCGACCGGGGCCGGATCACGGCGGGGGACAGTGTTCTGGTGACGGGCGCGGGGCCCATCGGCATTCTGGCCCTGCTGACGGCGCGCGCCTTTGGCGCGACCCGGCTGTTCGTCTCGGATGTGAACGACACCCGCCTTGCGCTGGCCCGCGATATCGTGCCGGGCGTCGTGACCATCAACGCCGGGTCCGACGACGTGGGTGAGCGTGTGCGCCAGCATACGCAGGACAATCTGGGCTGCGATGTCGCATTGGAATGCGTTGGCAATGACCGCGCGCTGCAATCCTGTCTGGACGCGGTGCGCAAGCACGGGGTCATCGTCCAGACCGGCCTGCATCCCGGCAAGGGCAGCGTGGATTTCTTTCAACTGACCTTCAAGGATGTCGAGATCCGCGGCTCCTGGTGCTATCCGACCCATAGCTGGCCGCGCACCATCGACCTGATATCCTCGGGCGCAATCCCGGCCGCCAAAGTGGTCACGCGGCGTATCGCGTTGAATCAGGCCGTGACCGAGGGGTTCGACGCGCTGCTGGACCCGGCGGGAACCCAGCTTAAAATCCTGATCGATCTGGCGCGGTAACGCCGATCCGTGGCCTGCGGCGACGCTGCCTGTGGCCGGGGCGGCAAAATATGCTATCCTCACGTCGGGGGAGACAAGGGAGGAGCCGATGCAAGCGCCGCCCGACACCGGCTCGCATATCGCCGAGATCATTCGCGTGGCCGAGGGGCATGGCTCGCGACGGGACAAGGACGTGCTGGCCTCTTGGCGGCGCTGCGTGACCCAGCACCGTCTGGATCCGGGCCGCCATGCCGGGCCGCGTATCCTGACGCAGCGCGAATTGCGCCATCACCGGCAGGAATCCGAGGAATTGCTGTGCATCGCCCGGCACGGAATGGAGGATCTATATCGCCGCGTGAATGCGATGGGCTATGTGCTGCTGCTGGCCAACGGGCATGGCGTCGCCGTGGACATGATCGGCGATGCCGAGCTGGACCGCGACCTGCGCCATGCCGGGCTGATCGCCGGTTCCGAGTGGCACGAGGAACATGTCGGCACCAATGGCGTCGGGGCCTGTCTGGCGACGGGAGATGCGATCACCGTGCATCGCAGCGACCATTTCGACATGATGCTGACGCCTCTGTCCTGCACCGCAGTGCCGGTCCATGACACGCAGGGCACACTGCTGGGGGTGCTGGATCTGTCGCATCTGACCGCTCCGCAGGACAAGATCAGTCAGGCGCTGACGTTGGAGGTGATGAAATCCTGCGCGCGGCGGATCGAGATGGCCAATCTGGTGCGCAGCCATCACGGAGACTGGATCCTGCGGCTGAATGCCTCGCCCGAATTTCTGGATGTCGATCCCATGGCGGCGGTGGCTGTGGGGGCCGATGGCCGGATCACCGGCATGACCCGCAACGCGCGCGAGGCCCTGCCCGGCGATGCAGCGCCCGGACGGCTGATCGGGCAGCCACTGGGCGCGGTCTTTGCCTGCGATGTCGATGACCTGCCCAAGCTGTCGCGCGCGCAGGCCCCCATCGACGGCATGCTTGAGGTTCAGGGCGGCGGGCTGATCTATGCGCGTGCCGTGCCTCCGACCTCGCCGCCGCGCCGTGCCATCGACAGCGGTCTGCCCGCCCCGTTGCGGGCGATTCATGGCGGCGATCACGCCATGCAGCGGCTTGCGATGCGCGCCGCCAAGGTCGTGGACCGCCAGATCAGCGTGATCCTGCGCGGCGAGACCGGCACCGGCAAGGAATATGTGGCGCGGGCGATGCATGATTCCTCGCGCCGCCGTGGCCGCTTTGTCGCGATCAACTGCGCCGCACTGCCCGAAGCCCTGATCGAAAGCGAACTGTTCGGCTATGTCCCCGGCGCATTTACCGGCGCCACCGCGCGCGGCGGGCGTGGCCTGATCCGCGAGGCGGATGGTGGCACGCTGTTTCTGGACGAGATCGGCGACATGCCGCTGCCCCTTCAGGCCCGGCTATTGCGCGTCCTGGCTGAACGCGAAGTGCTGCCTGTGGGTGGCACGCGGGCCGAGCCGGTGGATCTGCGCGTGGTTTCGGCGTCACATCGGGATCTGACGGATCTGGTCGCCGAGGGCCGGTTCCGGCAGGATCTGTATTACCGGCTGAACGGGCTGGCGCTGGACATTCCGCCGGTCCGCGACCGCGACGATCTGGACTGGCTGATCGCGCGCATTGCCTTCGCGACCGAAGGTTGCCCCGAATTTTCGGCGGCAGCGATGCAGCGGCTGCGCGCGCATGACTGGCCCGGCAATGTGCGCGAAATCGTCAATCTCTGCACGCTTTGCGCGGCGATCTGCGAAGGCGCGCAGGTGCAGGCGCGGGATCTGCCGCCCGAAATCGGCAGCGCCCGCCCCCGCCCCTCGACCGCGCAGGATGAGGCAACCCGCCTGCGCCGCCTGATCGCGGAATGCGGGGGCAATATCTCGGCCGTATCGCGACGCGCCGGGGTTGACCGCAGTACCATCTATCGCCGGATGCGGCGGCTGGGATTGACGGCGGACGGTGAGAACACGCCCGGCCGGGCGGGCCTTCGCGATCCTGTGGGACGATCCTGAACCCGCAAAAGGCGAACGCCCGCACCAGTTCTGCCGGTTTCCGGTAAATCCGCTATTGATTCTGGCGGCGCTGGTGGCACTGTGGGCGCACGGGGGTTTTCGCACCCCGTCATTTCAGGAGTGATTTTCATGAGCAATAAGGCAATTGCCGAGTTCATCGGCACCTTCATCCTTGTCTTCTTCGGTGTGGGGTCGGCGGTTCTGATGGGCGCGCATATCGGCTTTCACGGCATCGCGCTGGCCTTTGGCGTCTCGATCGTCGCGGCAGCCTATGGGTTCGGGGCCATTTCCGGGGCGCAGCTGAACCCTGCCGTCTCGCTTGGGTTTCTGGCTTCGGGCCGGATGGAGATGTCGGAATTCATCGTCTATTGCATCGCGCAGGTGGTCGGCGCGGTTGCGGCGGCGCTGGTCGTCTATCTGATCGCGTCGGGCAAGGCGGACTACTCGGTTGCCCAGAACGGACTGGGACAGAACGGCTATGGCGAGGGGTATAATGGCGGCTACAGCATGATGTCGGCGCTGCTGTTCGAGTTTGTGGCGACATTCCTGTTCGTGACGGTCATCCTGGGCGCGACGCAAAGCGATGCCCCCCTTGGCTTTGCGGGGCTGGCCATCGGCCTGACGCTGTGCGGCATCCACCTGGTCGGCATCGACGTGACCGGCGTATCGGTGAACCCCGCGCGCTCCATCGGGCCGGCACTGTTCGCAGGGGCAAAGGCCATGGGCCAGTTGTGGCTGTTCATTCTGGCGCCGCTGGCGGGCGGGTTGCTGGCCGGGGTGCTGCATGGTGCCGGAATCACCCGTTCGCCCCATGCCGGTATGACGAACTGAACCACCGGGCGGCGATGCCGCCCCCTTTTCGCGGCCTCAATGCGTCCCTAGATGGGAAGGCAGGAGGCCGCGATGATCCATTTCGACAACAGTTATGCCCGCCTGCCCGAGGGCTTTTTCGCGCGCGTCGCGCCGACGCCGGTGGCCGGGCCGGAGGTACTGGCCCTGAACGCTCCGCTGGCGCTGCGGCTTGGACTGGATCCGGACTGGCTGAGCGGCCCGGACGGGGTGGCGATGCTGGCCGGAAACAAGCTGCCAAAGGGGGCTGAACCCATCGCCCAGGCCTATGCCGGGCATCAGTTCGGCGGCTTTGTGCCACAGCTTGGCGACGGGCGCGCGGTTCTGCTGGGCGAGGTGGTGGCCCCGGACGGCGCGCGCTTTGACATCCAGCTCAAGGGCAGCGGGCCGACGCCCTTTTCGCGCAGGGGCGACGGGCGTGCATGGCTGGGTCCGGTGCTGCGCGAATATCTGGTCAGCGAATTCATGGCGGCGACCGGCGTGCCCACGACCCGCGCCCTTGCCGCCGCAGCCACGGGCGAGACGGTCTGGCGCGAGAACGGCCTGCCGGGGGGCGTGCTGACGCGTGTGGCCTCCAGCCATATCCGCGTGGGCACCTTCCAGTATTTCGCCGTGCGCGGCCAGACCGAAGCGCTGGCGACGCTGACCGCCCATGTCATCGCGCGACATTATCCGCAGGCCGACGGGCCGCTGGCGCTGTTGGATCAGGTGGTGGCGCGGCAGGCCGATACCATCGCGCAATGGATGGGGCTTGGATTTATCCACGGGGTGATGAACACCGATAACATGGCCGTCTCGGGCGAGACCATAGATTACGGCCCCTGCGCCTTCATGGACGGCTTTCACCCCGACACGGTGTTTTCCTCGATCGACCAGGCGGGCCGGTATGCCTGGGCGCAGCAGCCTCAGATCGCCGTCTGGAACCTGGCGCAGCTTGCCACCTGCCTGATCCCGCTGATGGGCGAACGCGAAAAGGCCATCAAGGCTGCAACCGCCTCGGTCCATGGCTTTGCGCCGCAGTATCAGGCGGCATGGCTGCGGCGGTTCGGGGACAAGCTGGGCCTTGGCCCGGAGGCCAAATTGGTGCAGGCTCTGTCCGGGCAGCTGCTGACCCTCATGGCGCGGCAGAGGGCCGATTTCACCCGTGTCTTTGCCGGACTGACGAACGGGCGCGCGCGGGATGAATTTTCCGACCCCGCGCCTTTCGACGACTGGGTTCGCGACTGGCAGTCGCTGACGCCCGACCCCGCCCCGATGGAACAGGCCAACCCGCGCCGCATCCCGCGCAATCACCGGATCGAACAGGCCATCGCCTCGGCCGTGATCGACGACCTTGCCCCCTTTGAGCGGCTGTTCACGGCCCTGATCCGCCCGTACGAGGATCGCGACGAATGGAGCGACCTGGCCTTGCCCCCGCAGCCGCAAGAGGTGGTTCACCAGACCTTCTGCGGCACCTGAGCGGTCCGGCGCAGGCCGGGCTGCGGCGCAGTCTGCCCGAAAGCCTTTGGCGTGACGGCCCCGCCGCTGATTTGCGTCCCGCGACGGCCGGGGGCGCTGCCCAGTCCCACACCGATGCCCAAAAGCCCCCTTCACCTTCGAGCCACGCATCAAGCCCCTTCGGCTTCCGGGGCGGATGACCGGCAGATTTCCTGCAAGGTTCCCGCCGGGTCGCGAGTTTCAAAGCCGGGGCCGTAAAACACCGTCCAGACGGCAAAGAAATGCAAAGCATGGATGGTGAGCGGCCTCGATCAGCAGGCCAAACGCCTCGGCATCACCCGGCAGTCTCTCATCAAGATGTGGATCGTTGATCACCTGCAATGATGATGGGGGCTGGCCGATCCTGCCCTTGAAGGCCGGTCCAGGACCGGCCCTCGAAATGGTCGAGACCAAGCTCCTCCTTGAGTTGCTGGTGCGCCTGTTCGCAGATCCATCGGGCCTTGATGGCGGCGGCACGCGCCTTGAGGGCCGTATCGGCTGGCAGGTTCGAGGTGTCGAATTTCTGATCGCCGGTAGCCCGGCGGTCACAGAGCACCCCGACCTCATCGTCCCCCGGCGTGGCCGGCCCGCGGC
>NZ_JBKEBL010000273.1:0-2706 GCF_047973135.1 Paracoccus sp. (in: a-proteobacteria) | reverse complement strand
GGAACAGGCTGCGCTGCGGGTGATCGAGGCCGAGACCGCCCATGGCAGCCGTCTGGTGCCGGTCGGTTTCATGCGCCGCTTCGACGCCGATTACCGGCGCCTGAAATCGGTGATCGCGGGCGGCAGCCTCGGGGCGCCGCTGAGCTATCGCTCGGTCCATCGCAACGCATCCGTGCCCGAGGGGCTTTATACCTCGGACATGCCGCTGAACGACACGCTGGTCCATGACGCCGATATTTCCCGCTGGCTGCTGAATGACGAGATCGCCGGCGTCGAGGTGCGGGTGCCGCGCCGCAACGCGCGGGGCAAGGACCTGCGCGATCCGGTGATGGTGCTTCTGCATATGGCTTCCGGCGCGATCGTCGATGTCGAGATCAGCGTGAACATCGCCTATGGCTATGACATCCGGGGCGAGGTCAGTTGCGAACATGGCACGGCCGCGCTGCCGAACCGCCCGGCCACGCTGATCTGCGACCAATACGGCATCCGGCAGGCCGTTCCCGCCGACTGGCGCGAACGCTTCATCGAGGCCTATGACCAGGAATTCCGCGAATGGATCGCTGCCGCCGGGCAGGGCACGGCGACCGGCCCCAGCACATGGGACGGCTATGCGGCAACGCTGGTTGCCGACGCGGCGCTGCGGGCCGCAGCCAGCGGAGCAAAAGAAGCCGTCAGAATGATTGAAAAACCCAGCCTCTATGCAGCCGCGACCGCGAAGGCGGCGTGACCCAGGGGCGAATTCAGGAAAGCAGAACAAGATGATCAACGGAGAACGGACAATCTCTCGCCCCCTGCGGTGGGGCATGGTTGGCGGCGGCCGCACCGGGCAGGTCGGCTACAAGCATCGCACCGGCGCGCTTCGCGACGGCACCTATCAGCTTGTCGCCGGGGCCTTCGATCTGGATGCCGAACGCGGCCGCGATTTCGGCACCAAGCTGGGTGTCGCCCCGGATCGCTGCTATGCGACCTATCAGGAGCTGATCGCCGGCGAGGCAGGGCGTGCGGACGGGGTCGAGGTCGTCTCGGTCGCGACGCCGAACTTCACCCATTTCGAGATTACCAAAGCCCTGCTGACTGCCGGCATCCATGTGATCTGCGAAAAGCCGCTGTTCTTCACCGTCGCGGAATGCGACGAAATCGCCGCACTGGCGGCAGAAAAGGGCCTGATCGTCGGCGTGACCTATGGTTTCACCGGGCACCCGCTGGTCCATCAGATGGCGGCGATGGTCGCCAGGGGGATGCTGGGCGAGATCCGCATTGTCGATCTGCAATATACCCACGGCTTCAACGCGGGCGACGACACCGATGCGGGCGAGGCCGTCAAATGGCGCACCAACCCCAAAACCGCCGGCCCGACCTTCGTTCTCGGCGATATCGGCACGCATCTTTACTATCTCTCCGAGGTCGTGCTGCCCGACCTGAAAATCGAGCGCCTGCTTTGCGACCGCAAGGCCTTCATCCCCTCGCGCGCGCCGCTGGAGGATCACGCAACGGTCCTGACGCATTACGACAATGGCGCGCGGGGCCGGCTGTGGGTTTCTTCTGTCAATGCCGGAAACATGGGCTCGCAGCGTTACCGCTTCGTCGGCTCCAGGGCGTCGGTCGAATGGTCCGACAGCCATCCCGACCAGCTGATCTACGAGGTGCAGGGCGAACCGAACCGCATCCTGCATCACGGCATGCCCTATCTGGAACCTGAAAGCCTTGCCGTGGACCGCATGGGCGCGCTGCATACCGAGGGCCTGGGCGACAGCTGGTCCAATATCTATCTGTGGATTGCGCAGGCCATCGACGCGAAGCAGCGCGGGGACGACGCCTTCCTGAAAAACCATCACTACCCCGGTATCCATGCCGGCACCGAAGGCGTGCGCTGGCTGGAAAACTGCGTCCGCTCGGCAGACGCGGGCGCGGCATGGGTCGATTATCAGTAACCGGAACGGGCGCGCCGGTTCCTCCTCCCGCCGGCGTGTCCGACTTCATCGCATCAGAAAGACAGACAGATGAAACTTTCCATTTGCACCGATGTCATGGGCAACCTGTCCTTTACGGACATGCTGGACAAATGCGTGGCCCTCGGCGTCGAGGGGGTCGAGATGACCGGCGGCGGCTGGTCGCCCGCGCCGCATTTCCGCGCCGACGAACTGCTGGCCGACAGGGGCCTGCTGAAGCAGAAGCTGGCCGAGATCGAGGCGCGGGGGCTGGAAATCGCCGCGCTCAATTGCTCGGCCAATCCGCTGGATCCCGGCGATATGGGCAGGCGCCACCTGAAGGAAATGCAGGACACGATCCGTCTGGCCGGCGAGATCGGCGTGAAGAAGATCGTCACCATGTCCGGCCTGCCCGAGGCCGCACCCGGCGACATGGTGCCGAACTGGCTGGTCTATACGAAGTCATGGCCGGCCGAGATGCCCGAGCGTGATCGCTATCAATGGGAGGATCGCGCCTTCCCGCTGTGGCACGATCTGGTGAGGCTGGCGAAAGAGGTCGGGGTCGAGAAATACGCGCTGGAAAATTTCTCGGCCATGCTGGTCTGGAACCCGGAAACCCTGTTCCGGTTGCGGGGCGAGGTCGGCCCGACGGTTGGCATGAACCTCGACCCCAGCCACCTGATCTGGATGGGTGCCGACCCGATCCATTCGGCCCGCGCTCTTGGCGATGCGATCCACCATTGCCACGGCAAGGACACGCGCATCGAACGCGGCCGCG
>NZ_JBKEBL010000131.1:0-10256 GCF_047973135.1 Paracoccus sp. (in: a-proteobacteria) | reverse complement strand
TGCCGACCAAAACGATCGAGGCGGGTCGGTCGTCAGGCGCGGTCACGGACAAGGCCCTGAAGCGGGTGGCTGTCGACACCACGGTCATGGATATCGCAGGGGACCGTGGCTGCAGTGCAGCCGCGTAAGCCCCGGAGATGGAACATCGCCCATCCGACGGATGCCAGGCTTTACGAGCGGGCGTGTGCCCTGCTGGTCGGTCTGGCGAAACAGGCCGGGATCGAACTGCGCCAGAGCTATGCCCGGCTCGCGCCGCGTCTGGCCATCCAGGTCGGCCGTTACGCCCATGCCCGCCAGTTCAAGCGCATGCGCAAGGCGCTGCGCCGGCTCAAGGGCTATGTCGGTCGGGTGCGCCGCGACCTGCGCCGCCATCTGCAGGAAATCCCGCAAGGCCCGCTGCGCGACAGGATCCTGGATGCGCTCTGGCTGGTCGGCCGCCTGCTGGAACAGGGACCGAAGAGCCGCGACAAGCTCTATTCCCTGCATGAGCCCGAGGTCGACTGCATCTCCAAGGGCAAGGCGCGGGTGCGGTCAGATCGCAGCTCGCCATCATGTTCGAAGACCGCTTCCCAATGGCGTAAAAAAACGCGTCACGCACAAAATTCCGCACAGTCTCCAAAATCTGCCCGGAATCAGCGTCAGATCAGAAGATTCCACGGCAGGCAGACGAGGAACTCCCTGCCAGCCCAAGTCTCCCGCTTCGCTTCGGTTGTTCGCCGCAGAGCCGCAGCCGGTGGGGATTACAGGATGAAATCTTCCGCCGTCAGATCGATATGGTCACTGATACGAAAGCTCATCTCGGGCCGGGCATCGGCATCAGTATCGACCCGAACCAGCGTGAATTCGAGGGTCTCGCCGCTCCAGATCGTTCTTTCCCTGTGGCTGTACGTGACCTCGCCTATGCCCGACGAGGTCAGCCCGTCATCGCCCATGAACCGGAATGCCTCATTCTCGGGCGTCAAGGAGTTGGCGTCTATCTGCCCCAGACTGATGCGATCCTCGCCCTGCGTGAAATCGGTAATTTCGTCCAGCGTCATATCCGTTAGATCGTCCGGTGCCCTGTACTGGCTGTCCCTGACCGATCTGAAAACGAACAGATCGCGCCCTTCGCTTCCGGTCAGAAGGTCCTCACCCCTGCCGCCAACAATTCGGTCATTCCCCAGGCCACCCTCTATGCCGTCATCGCTACCCCCGCCCATCAACCGGTCATCGCCTTCTTCGCCATACAGCTGGTCTTCCCCATTTCCGCCATACAGCGTATCGTTGCCGTGCAATCCGCTCATGATGTCCTCACCGTCAAAGCCGTGCGCGACGTCATCGAATTCGCTGAGAGTGAAAAAGTCGTCATACCTCAACCTGGTATAAATTAATGCCAGATCGTCCTCTCCCCCAGGCGAGCTGGCCGCCGCGACGAAATCGGCTACCTCAACGCCAAGCTCGTTGAAGACGAAGATATACGTCGTTTCGGTGTCCGAAACCGGCGTCAACAGCGCCAGCGATCCCACCGTGCCGTCAATCAGCATGCCATTGTCATCCACCCGCAAGTCGTCGCCCTGCACATAGAGCATCAGTGTAAGCGGTTCCGGGCCAACCTCTGGGATCGGTCCCGCGATGGCGGTCGCGACCCAGGTGTCTGTAAACGCCGGCAGATTCACGTCGATCTCTTGGTCGTCAAAGAACTGATAGCCGACTTGGTCTCCGTCAAGAATGCCGCTGAAGTTCAGCAATTGAGGAGAGAATGCAACCTCGGTGTAAACAACTGTCATTTGTAAAATCCATACATGAGCTGAAAATAAAAAAATCCGGTTCAGATTTGTGCAGGCTAATGAAGCAGCAGGTGCAGCGCAACCGGCGGTGCCGTTAGGGCAGTTTTGATATTTTCAAGCTTTAGCAATGACTTGAAAGTTCCCGGGACAGGATCGGCATGTAATCGCCGGCCCATCTCGGTTGCTGACACATTTGTGCAGGTTCTACCCTGACCCGAATTCGTTGCGGCCTTCGACACGGTCGGCGATATGGGCGCTGATGGGGATGGCCGCAGTGGCGGCGGGGGATGGGGCGTTGCCGACATGCAGGCAGCGGGGACTTTCGACAAACAGGAAATCATCGACGAGACTGCCGCCCGGCGTGACCGCCTGAGCGCGGACGCCTGCCGGATAGGGGGCAAGGTCGGTCAGGCTGATCCGGTCGCAATATTTGCGGATCAGTTTCAGATAAGCCGTCTTTGACAAGGACGAGCGCATTTCTGACATGGCCGTGCCAAGGTTGCGCCCGATCATGATCCAGAAACCCGGATAGCTCATCAATCCAAGCATGTCCGAGGCCGATATGTCGTAGCGGTCATACCCCTCTCGCTTCAGGGCCAGGACGGCATTCGGCCCGACCGTAAAGCCTCCGCCGATCTTGCGGGTCAGGTGGACGCCCAGGAAAGGGCGTTCGGGGTCGGGGACCGGATAGATCAGGTGGCTGACCAGATCGGGCGGCTGGTTCAGCAGGCGGAACATCTCGCCCCGGAAGGGAATGATGCGAAAGCCCGGCTTCTGGCCAAAGGCGCGGATGATGCGGTCAGCGTGCAGACCCGCGCAGGTGATGACGCGGTCGGCTTCGTAGCGGATGGCTGTGGTCCGGACAACGACCGAGGCCGGGCCATCCTCGCCTCTGAGCACGCGCTGGCCATATTCGACCGTCCCGCCGCGCGCGACGAACAGCCGGGCCATGGTGTCCGTGATCCGGGCGTAATCGACAATGCCGGTGCTGGGTGACAAAAGTCCGCCAAGCCCGTTGATATGCGGTTCCAGCCAGCGCAGGGTCGGGGCATCGACATCCTGAATCTCGATGCCGTTCCGGCGGGCTCGGTTCCCCAGATCGGCCATCCGGGCCAGTTCATGTTCGTCCGTTGCCACGATCAGCTTGCCGCAGCGGCTGACCGGGATGTCATGTTCGGCGCAGAAGGCATAGGTCGCGGCCACGCCCTCGCGGCAGAACCGCGCCTTGAGACTGCCAGGCTTGTAATAGACGCCGGCATGGATCACGCCGGAATTATGGCCCGACTGATGCCGCGCCGACCCTGCCTCTTTTTCCAGCACGACGATGTCGGCGCGCGGGTTGCGTCGCTGCAACTCCAGCGCGGTGCCAAAGCCGATGATGCCGCCACCGACGATCAGGATATCTGCCGTCCGGGTCATTTCAACGCCACGGCTCTGGCTGGTCCCTGCCGCAGGTTCAGGATCAGAGCCGCAATCACGACCAGCGCGCCGGGGATCTGGATCTCCAGCCGGTCGGGCCAGAAGCAGGCCATGCTGGCAACCAGCAGAACCAGCCGCATAACCGGGCCAACCGGTCGTTCCAGCCCGCCCTGCAACGCCCCTGCAAGGCCATAAATGCCAAAGACAGCGAAGATGAACACCTCGAACATGGCAGGCCAGTTGCCGGATAGAAGAGGCGTGAAGGCAAACAGCATCGGGACGATGTACAAACCCTTGGCCAGTTTCCAGCTTGTGATCCCCGTCGCCATCGCCGGCGCCTTGGCGATGGCCGCCGCCGTGAACGCGGCCAACGCGACGGGCGGGGTGACATTGCTGTCCTGACTGAGCCAGAAGATGATCATATGCGCCGACAGCAGCGCCGCAAGCGCCACGTTCGGCGGCACAACGATGTCACGCAGGGGGGCCGCGACCTCTAGCGGCAAACCGTTGATCAGGCTGGCGGCATCGGCATGGGCCATGGGCGCGGCCAGCAGCGTCGCAGCTTCGGGTGCACCCAGCATCAGAACGGCCTTCGCGGCATCGGGCAGCGTGCCATCGGCCAGCGCGCCGACAACGAACTGATCCGAGATCATGCCCGCCAGCGCCGGGGCCGACAGGGTCGCCAGCACGATATAGGCCGCCGTGACCGGCAGGCCCATTCCCAGCACCAGACTGGCCACCGCAACCAGCACCAGCGCAACGATCAGGTTGCCACCCGACCAGCTTGCGATCATCAGGCTGAAAGTGTTGCCGACGCCCGCAGTTGTCACGACATTGATGATCAGCCCCACGGCGCATAGCAGAATGGCGGTCATCACCATGCCTCGCGTGCCCATGACCAGCGCCTCCCACACGCCACGGGGACCAAGCGGGTTTCTGGTCAGCCAGCTTGAGGCAATGATCGACAGGATGCCGATCACGGCGGCATAGGTGGGTGTGAAGCCCGAAGCCAGCAGCCCGATCAGCAGCCCGATGGGAATAACAAAACTTGCGCCGCCATCGCGGAAGGCCTGCGACAGGCTGCGCCCGCTTTCGGTCATGGGTTGCAGATCCAGCCGTTTCGCCTCGATGCGCACAAAGAAGATCACGCTGAGGAAATACAGCAGCGCAGGCAGGGCCGCGATCACGACGATATGTTCATAGGGAATCTGGGTAAAGCTGGCCATGACAAAGGCCCCTGCCCCCATGATCGGCGGCATGATCTGCCCGCCGGTCGAGGCCGCCGCCTCGACCCCGCCCGCGAAACGGCCTGAAAAGCCTGCGCGCTTCATCAGCGGGATAGTGATCACCCCGGTCGAGGCGGTGTTGGCCACGGCAGATCCGGAAATCGTGCCCGTCAGCGCCGAGGCCAGCACCGCGACGATTCCCGGCCCGCCGACCAGCCGGCCCGCCAGCGCCCGCGCCAGGTCGATCACGAAATCCCCCGCGCCCGAACGCAGCAGGAACGCGCCAAAGATGATGAACAGAAACACATAGCTGGACGAGATGCTGGCGATCGAGCCGAACATGCCGTCATCGCCATAGATCGAACGGAAGGTGATCGCCCCCCAGCTTAGCCCCGGAAACGAGAACACACCGCTGATCCACTGCCCCCACAGCCCCACATAGCTGAGCGCCAACAGGATCAGCGTGGGAATGACCCAGCCAGTCAGCCGTCGCGTCAGTTCGGCCGCGCCGATGATGCAGATCCACGCCGCGATCCATTCGGGCAGGGTCATCTTGACGCCTCGGGCGTAGATGGCGTTTTCGGACATGGCCAGATACAGCGCCGACAGCGCAATCACCGCGCCAAGGGCGATATTCGCGGGCAGCAGCATGCGCCGCACACGTTCGGATGCGGGAAAGGCCGGTGTCAGGGTGGCGGCCAGAAAGGCGAAACCGGCGAAATGCGCGACATTGCGCTGAAACTCGGACAGGACAGGGTTCAGGGCCACATAGATATGGCCGATGGCGATCAGCCCGCACAGGGCTTGCAGGGGAACGGACATTCCGGCGACGGGATTTGCGCTGTCGTGGTCCTGATCGGCGTTCGTCATGCTCTGGTCCTCCCATGGCGCGACGGGGCGGATGTGGCCGCCCCGTCGGTTCGTCAGTATCGGACGGTTATTTCGCGATCAGGTTCTCGGGAATTTCGATCCCCGCCTCCTGGAAATAGCGGGCCGCGCCGGGATGCAGCGGCACCGGCAGGCCGGTGATCGCCTGTTCCAGAATCATGTGTTTGGTCGCGGGATGGATCGCCTGAAGGAAGGGCAGGTTCTCATAGATGGTCCTGGTGATCTGATAAATATTATCTTCCGAGACCGAGGCGTCCACCGCCAGGAAATTCGGCTGGGCGATGGTGGTGATATCCGCCGCCTGCCCCGGATAAGTCCCTTCGGGGACGACAAAGCTTGTCCAGATCCCGCGCCCGCCATCGGCCTTTTCGATCTGTTCGGGGGTAAATTCCAGCATCTTCACCTTGTCGCCCGCCGCCGCGAACAACTGGCTGACGGCGCCCGCCGGGATGCCCGCCGGAATGCTGACGCCTTCGACCTGACCGTTCTGCAGCGCCTCGGCCGAGGGGCCATAGCCGCCAAAGACCAGTTCGTAATCCTTGTCCAGATCCAGACCCAGCCCGGCCAGAATGGTGCGGTTGGACCCGATGGTGCCCGAGTTCTGGCTGCCAAAGGCCATCGCCTTACCCTTGAGATCGGCGATATCCTCGACCGTGCCGGTTTTCACCGCCGCCGCGTCGATGATGAAATGTTCGACATTGGGCCACAGCATCGTGACCGAGCGCAGGTTTTCCTGCTTGCCGATCTCGGCAAAGCTGCCGGTGCCGGTGATTGCGTCATAGCCATACAGCGCCTGAAGGATCCCGAACTGAGCCTCGCCATCGCGGATCAGCCTGACATTTTCCGCCGAACCGGCCGAACTGATTGCCGCCATGGCGATCTTTTCCGTGGGTTCCAGCTTGACCTTGACCAGCGTCGAGATCGCGACACCCACAGGATAATACGTCCCGCCTGTCGATGCGGTGGCCAGAATATAGCTGGCCTCTTCGGCCTGAACCGAAGCCGCGCCGATGGTCAGCGCCGCCAATGCCGTTGCAGCAAAAAATCGCATGAAAAATGCCTCCCTGGTTGTCGGAACAGACGGTTCGCCCCGCCCGTTCCCCGTGTGATACAATATTATTAATAATCACGTCAACAATTATGTTAATCATAGTTGCCGCAAGCCGCGCCTTCCCCTAGAATGGCCCGGCAGGATGGAGGGCGGATTGAGCGCCGCGAATGAACGGGACCGGGTCATGGCCTTGCTGGAGGAAGACATCGTCTTTGGCCGGCTGAAGCCGCGCGAGCGTCTGGTCGAAATCGACATCATGGAACGCTTTGGCGTTCGCCGACATATCGCACGATCCGCGCTTGAGGCGCTTGAGGGCAAGGGGCTGGTGCAGCGCAAGGCCAATCGCGGTGCGCAGGTCCGCGACCCCGGCATGCGCGAAATTACCGAACTGTACATGATGCGCGACATGCTGCACCGCGCCGCCTGCGAACAGACTCCGTTGCCCCTGTCGGACCATGACGCCGCCGCCCTGTCCGGGATTCAGGCACGCCACGATGCCGCCGTGGCCGCAGGCGATCTTGGCGAGGCGTTTCACCAGAACGAGCATTTTCACGCCTGCCTGAACAGCCTGTGCAACAACAAGGTTCTGGAAGAGGCGCTGAATTTCTATAACGAACGGACGAATATCATCCGCTCGGTGGCCTTCCGTTCGACCGAGACGCTGCAACACTCGGCCCGGCAGCATCACGCGATCATCGACGCAGCCATGGCCGGCGACCGCGCCCGCTTCGGCGATTGCGTGCTGGATCATATCCTGGGCGCACGACACGCCTATCTGAACGACACGATCTGATCCGCGCATCCAGTCATGACATCCTTGCATGCCTCGCCTAGTATGCCCGGAACAAGGTAAATGAATGTGATCTCACGGAGATACTAATGGCCACGGGACAGATAGATCAAGCATTGGCTGCCCTAGAAGGACTTGCCGATGACAGCGAAGAACGCCGCGAAATTCTGGACCGGACAAGCCGCATGATGCTTCACCGGCCAGACCTGGTGGCGCAATTGGTGGCGCGCATCATCGCCGAGGCCTGCGACGCCCCCGTCATCGAGGAAATGACCGATCTTCTGGGCGCGGCACTGGACACGGCGCGGATCACCCGCGAAAATGGCAGGGCGCGGGGCGAGGCCGTGCTGGCCCGCGCCGCCGAAGCTGTCGAACTGGCCGTCAACCAGCGCGCTGCCGGAACCGAGCAGCGGCTGCTGCTGGCGCGGATCTGGACGCGCTGTGGATTGCCCGCCCCGGCCGCGCTGGAGATGACGGTTGACGAGATCGACACGCAGGATCTGCAACCCGGCACGGACGAGTTTCCCGACGCGATGATGGAGGACATGTTTCAGGATCTGGTCAGCCAGGCCGATGGCGACCCGACCATCCTGCACGAAACCCTGACCGAGATGTTTCCCGCCATGCCCGCCGAATTGCGCCGGAATGCCGTTCGGGTGACGGCAGAGCGGACCGAACCCGCCTTTACGCAACTGGGCACGTTCTGGCTGCTGAACCCCGACCCGTCGCTGCGTATCACCGCGACCGAGGGTCTGTCGGCACGTCTGGCCGCTGGCAATCTGACGGCGGAAACCACCTCGGCGCTTGTGACTCTGCGAAGCTGGTTGCCCGAGGACGAATCGCGCCGTCGGCTGGATCAGTTGCTGCGCGATGCCATGCGCGCAGGCGTTGCCCCGGCCAGCGCCCCGGAACCGTGGAAGGTCCATTCGATCATGGCGACCCTGCCAGATGGCGGCGGGGCACAAAGCATTGGGATCGCCATGCAATCGGGCGGCAATCGCAAGATCGGCATGGTGCTGATGAAGCAGGGCCACGGGGTAAAGGACGCCTATTGCCTGCCCTGCGCATCGGCATCAGAACAAAAGCGCGTGTTGAAACGGCTGATAGACGAAACGGGTGCCTTGCCGGTGACGCAGGCCTGGCTGATCGACACGCTGGCCATGGCCCTGGGAGACGGGCTGGCTGTGGACGCCCTGCCCGCGCCCGGCCTGATCGAGATCGCCGGGTTCTGCAACCTGCCCCCCCTTCGCCCGCAACATATGACGGCGCGATCGCTGCTGGACGGGCTGGAATGCACGCCCTCCATCGCCAAATTGTCGGCACAAGCAAAAGGCAGGCTGATCAACCAAAGCGAGGACTGGATCGACACCTACGCAATCGTGGAAAGCTGGTTCGAGGACAGCGACAACGCCCATGACCTGTTGGATCAGGCGAAAAGCCCGCGCGGCCTGGACAGCGCGCTGTGGAGCTGGCTGGAAACGCGGCGCGACTGGTGGGCGCAGATCTTCGCACGCAGCGCCCATATGCTTGAGGCCGCAGGCCAGGCCGACGCACCCTCTTTCGCGGCGACGGCAATGTCGCTGCTGGACGGAAGGCCGCTGAAGAAAATCCCGGTGATGCTGGATGTGCATGAAACCACCGTCGAGGCATGGTATCTTGACACGCCCGAAATGGCCGATGACGATTTCGACATGGAACCGCGCGAACCGGAACCCGAACGCAAGGGCGAGCTGGCAAAGCTGCTCAAGGGCAAGAAAATCACGGAGGACTGGCTTGACGGTTTCGCGATGGCGGTCATGCTGGCCCCGGAAGAGATCGGTCCCGATCTGTGGCTGAACAAAATCGTCAGCGCGGCCATGCCGCTGACCGATCTCGAAATGGCCCATCGCCTGATCGAACTGTCGATGCTTCACGCGAATGCGATGATCGACCAGGCCCGAAGCCCCGCCCAGTTTACGGACCGGATGGCCAAGCGAAGCCGCAAGGGTTTGCACGGATGGTCCTCGGGCTTCATCCACGGCTATTTTTCGTTCCAGGACGCATGGCCCAAAAGCAAGATAACCGCCGCCGATAACGACATGATAGAGCTGCTGACCACAGCCGCAGCGCAGTCGCAGGCCGCGCTTGACATCGAAGCAATTGGAAACTGGATTTCGGTCCGCTTACCCCTCAGCAGCATGGCCGGATAACCACCTGCGCGACCAGCACGGGGATACCGCTCGGCCCGCCCGAGAAATTGCGCGGCCCACACGGATTTTTCCCCTTGCACCCCCTCGCCCATCCGCCTATACGCCCCTTCACGGCGCAGGTGCATTGCACAGGCGCGGACCTCCGGTGGGGCCATAGCTCAGTTGGTAGAGCGCTTGAATGGCATTCAAGAGGTCAGGGGTTCGACTCCCCTTGGCTCCACCAAAAGTTGATTCCGGATTTTCGAAAAAGCCAGCAATTGCTGGCTTTTTTATGCTTTTGCCGTTGCAACGCCCAAAAAATCCCGCAACATTTGCGCCGGTGACATAGTGGACCCAGCCCGAAAACAGGTTCGAGACATGCCGGGCCAGCGACTGGCCGCTGGCCCTGTGGCGGGCACGGATGGCAAGGCGGCTGTGTCTGCGTCGGGTGCGGATACTGGTACGGGTCAGTCCCGAGGGCCATCAGCTATATTGCGCAAGGAGGGGGTGGTATAGCTGGCGGAAGCCGATTTGATCATCAAATTGGCGCAGCATCAGCGTAAAATCAAATAGTATAGCCTGAAAACATGATCAAAAGAAAGTCGTCAGGCCTCACCATTGGTCAGTTTTGACGAATTGTGCGAACTCTGATTCAAACATCCCGGCTTTGAGGGGAGTTTGAGATGGTTTTTGATCGATTTACGCGGCAGGTTTGGGACGATTTGCAGGCGCGCTTGCCGTGCCAGCGCAAGACGCAGCGGGACAAGCTGGCGGTTCTGGTTGCGACGATGTTGCAGGTGAAGAGCGCCAATCTGATGGAGCTTGGTTCGAGCCTGCCGATCAGGACGTCCGACGCCCTGTCGCGGTTCCTGTGGATCAAGCGGTTTCTGGGCAACGTTCTGGTGGAGATCGACGCTGTGATGGGGTCGTTCTCACGAGAGGCGCTGG
>NZ_JBKEBL010000050.1:0-12526 GCF_047973135.1 Paracoccus sp. (in: a-proteobacteria) | reverse complement strand
TGCTGCCGCGCTGGCCAGCGGCGGCGGGCTCGATCGTTACCAGATCCAGAACCAGCGGTTCGGTCAGGGGTTTGATCAGCATGTCGTCGCCAGCCAGGAAATTCGCGGAAAAGCGGTCGGTGACGGTGCAGAGATGTGTGTGCCGGGCAAGGCTGACGCCAAAGGGCAAGGTGAAGGCGGACAGATAGCGTTTCGGGGCAATGCCCCGGCGGCGCAGTTCCTCGAACAGAAATTCGCCGATAGGGGCCTGCGGATTGTGCATGACGCTGCCATATTCCGCGAGAAATGCCAGATCAAAGACCTCTTCTGCGGCCAGGGGATGATCGCGCGGTACCACCGCGACCAGCGGAAAATCCCCGATCACCGTCTGGCGCAGTTCGATGGGTTGGCGCACCCGCCCGCCGACGGCGATGTCGGCGGCATTGCTGCGCAGCGCCTCGATCTGGGCACGCTGGCCACCGCCCTCAAGCGTCATGTCCAGTTCGGGCATCCGGCGGTACAACGCGCCCAGGGCGGTTGGCACAACCGACATCGACAGCGCCGAGGAACAGATGATCCGCAACGTTTCGCGCGCACCCCGGCGGATCGCCTCGATCCCGTGTTCGACCTGCGAGACGCGTTCGAACAGGCCGGCCGTTTCGGCGTAAAGGCGCTGCGCCTCCCATGTGGGTTCGATGCGGCCCCCGGCGTTGCGGAACAGACGAAAACCCAGTTCGTCCTCCAGCACGGCGAGATGGCGGCTGACGGTCGGCTGCGACAGGCCCATCTTGCGGGCGGCGGCGCTGATATTCAGCCGTTCATAGACGATTCGGAAAATCTGTAACCGGTGCAGGTTGGGACTGTTCATCGGAGCAATGCTTTTATGTTGTCGCGGAAAGCGGCGGGAAATAGGCAATTCTGCCCAGTATTTCTGCAATCCGGCCATAATCAATAGACAAATGCTATAACACGCATAAAAATTATATGATTGACTATAGACGCGCCGCGTTTTCCAATCGGCGGCAAGGAGACCGCCCATGCAAGCCATTCCCTTTCTGTTTCTGTTCGTTTCGGTTTTTGCCGGGGCGGCCATCGCCTATTTCGTCGGAAGCTCGGCCATCCTCGGCTTCTGGGCCTTCGACCAGACGCGCTATCTGGCTGCGCTGCCGCAAAAGGTCATGAGCCAGCTTGACGTTTTTGCCTTTCTGGCCATGCCGCTGTTCATCCTGACGGGCGAGCTGATGAACCGCGGCGGTGTGACCGAGGCGCTGATCCGGTTTTCCATGTCGCTGCTGGGGCGGCTGAAGGGCGGGCTGGGGCATGTGA
The DNA here is from genome assembly GCF_047973135.1 of Paracoccus sp. (in: a-proteobacteria). Taxonomy (GTDB): domain Bacteria; phylum Pseudomonadota; class Alphaproteobacteria; order Rhodobacterales; family Rhodobacteraceae; genus Paracoccus. The sequence goes on along the minus strand of NZ_JBKEBL010000050.1, from coordinate 11,221 downwards.
ACATCCTGACATCGGTGTTTTTCGCGGGGATTTCGGGGTCGGCCACGGCGGATGCGGCGGCGCTGGGGAACACGCTGGTGCCGGTGATGGAAAAGCAGGGCTATACGCGCGATTACGCGGCGGCGGTGACGGCGGCCTCGTCGATCATCGGGCCGATCATCCCGCCCTCGATCATCCTGATCTTTTACGGCGCGCTGCTGAACACTTCGGTCGTGGCGCTGTTCGCGGCGGGGATCGTGCCGGGGCTGCTGCTGGCCGCCGTGCTGATGGCGATCAACGCCTATTACGCGCATCGCGACGATCATCCCGGCGGCAAGGGCAGCGAGATCCCGGCCTTTGTCCCGGCGCTGCTGCATGCCCTTCCGGCGCTGTCCCTGCCTGTGATCATGCTGTCGGGCATCCTGTTCGGCGTCATGACCCCGGCCGAGGCGGCGGGCGTCGCTGTGGTCGCGGCCTATGCGGTGGGCAAGTTCTATGGCCGGATCACCACAAATGACCTGTGGGAATCGCTGTTGCGCACGGTGATGCTGTCGGGGGCGGTGTTCATCATCCTGGTGGCCATAGCAACCTTTGGTTATCTGACCTCGATCGAACAATTGCCGCGCAAACTGGGCGATCTGATCGGCGCGCTTGGGCTGGGGCCATACGGCTATATGCTGGTGCTGAACCTGATCTTCATCGTCGCGGGCATGTTCATGGACGTCAAGGCAGCGGTCGCGCTGCTGGGTCCGCTGCTGATTCCGCCCGCGATCGCGATGGGGGTCGATCCGGTGCATATGGGCATCGTCGTGTGCTTCAACCTGACGGTCGGGCTGTTGACGCCGCCTCTGGGGGGTGTGCTGCTGATCCTGTCCACCGTGGTCGAGATCGGTTACTGGCGGCTGGTCCGCGCGGTGCTGCCCTTCCTGATCGCCGAACTGATCCTGCTGTTCGTTCTGGCCTATGTTCCGGCAATCACGCTGACGCTGCCGCGCATTCTGGGCCTGCACTGACCGACATAGAAACCACCATTGGGAGAGCCATCATGAAAAACCTGCTGCTTGCCTCGATCAGCGCGCTGTCGCTGGCCAGTGCCGCGCATGCCATGGATGAGGTCGTCATCGCCTTTCCAGGCACCGAAGACCTTCAGCGCGATGCCGAATATGTGTTCATCAAGGCCTTTGCCGACAGTCTGGGCGAACATGGGGTCGAGACGGTCATCCATCCTGCCAACTCGATGGGCAAGGAAAGCGAGCGTTTCGACCAGACTTCGCAGGGGCTGATCAATGTCAATCTGGCCAATGGCGGGATGCTGTTCAAATCCTCGGATTTCTCGCGCGTGCTGTTCCTGCCTTTCCTGTTCAAGGACGACGCGCAATTCGACAGCGCGATCAGGGAATCCGGCGCGCTGGACCGGATCAACGAAGAGGCGGCCAATCTGGGCATCCGCATCGCCGGTTTCGCCATGCGCGGCGGATCGCTGGGGCTGTTCACCACCGGCACGCCCGTTTCCTCGATGGCCGATGTCAAGGATCTGCGGCTGCGGGCGCAGAACGGCGATCAGGTGAAATACATGGAGGCCTGGGGCGCACGCCCGACCGTGGTAAGCTGGGCCGAAACGCCGAATGCGTTGCAAACCGGCGTTGCCGTAGGCCATTTCAACCCGCCCTCGACCGTGGTTGCGGCGGGCCAGACCGAATTGCTGAAATACTACACCCCGATGGATGCCGGCCCGGTACCCAAGGTGGTGATGCTGTCGGCTGACTGGTACGATGACCTGTCGGACGAGGAAAAGGGTTGGGTCGATGCCGCTGTCGAGGCAGGCGCGACCGCCAATCGCAAATGGGCGCAGGAAATGGCCCCGGAATTTGAGAAGATCATTCAGGATGGCGGGATCGAAATCGTTCCGCTGAAGGATGGCGAACGCGACAAATTCGTCGAGGCGACAAAGGCCGTCTGGCCGTCGATGGCCCCGCAGGCCGATATCGACGTGATCGCCCCCTTCGTGAAGTAACCCGGACGACCGCCCGCAAGGAGCCCGCAGATGAGCGCCATCGCCGCCGCCCTGAATACCGCCAGCAACGCTGTGGACCGTGTCCTGCGGGTGGTCGCCATATTCTTCCTGCTGATGATGGTGGGCCTGATCTGCTTGCAGGTGCTGGCCCGCTATGGCTTTTCCTCGCCGCCCGCCTGGACCGAAGAGGCCGCGCGTTTCGCGATGGTCTGGGTCGGTCTGCTGGGGGCCAGCGTGTCGTTCAAGGCCGGGTTCGACCCGGCGCTGGTCAGCTTTTCCGGCGATACGGCGCGCGGCAGGCGGCTGATCGCCGGTTCGGTCCGTGCTGCGGCGGTGGGGCTGTTTCTGGGGCCGGTTCTGTGGTTCTGCTTTTTCGGTCCCAAAATGAGCATGGCCCGTTCGTTCCTGTCGCGCAGCCTGCACACCAAGGCCGAAACCTTTGACCTGCCGATGATCTTTGTTGCCGTCACCGTGCCGCTGTTCATCTGCGCAATCCTGCTGCACGGGCTGGCGATGATCGCCTCCGGCCTGACGAAACGCGATTGAAGGACACAGAATGCCCACCCTTGACACAATCCGGTCCGACCGGGATTTCATCGACCGTCTGACCGCGATCCGGCGCGACATCCACGCCCATCCCGAAACCGCGTTCGAGGAACGCCGAACCGGCGATCTGGTCGCCGCGCAGTTGGAAAAGCTGGGTCTTGCGGTGCATCGGGGACTGGGCAAGACTGGCGTGGTCGGCACGTTGAAGGGCAAGCGGCCCGGCCAGCGGACCATCGGTCTGCGCGCCGATATGGACGCGCTGTTCATCGAAGAGGATACCGGCCTGCCCTATGCCTCGACCGTGGCGGGCAAGATGCATGCCTGCGGCCATGACGGACACACGACCATGCTTTTGGGCGCGGCGGAAAAGCTGGCGCAGGATCCCGATTTCGCCGGGACCGTACATTTCATCTTTCAGCCCGCCGAGGAAGGTCTGGGCGGCGCGCGGGTGATGATCGAGGACGGGTTGTTCGAACAATTCCCCTGCGATGCGGTCTATGGCGTGCATAACAACCCCAAACAGCCGCTTGGCCATGTGGCAACCCGCGTGGGCGGTTTCCTGTCGGCGGGCGACACATGGGAGGTGCGCTTTCGCGGTACGGGCGGTCATGGCGCAATGCCCGAACGCGGTACCGATCCGACCGTGCCCGCCGGGCAGTTCATCGCCTCGATCGGCTCGGCGATTTCGCGCAGGGTTCCGGCGATGGACAGCGCCGTGATCTCGGTCGGGCATATCGCGGCGGGCAAATATGACAGCCCGAACATCATCCCCTCCGAGGTGACGGTACGCGGTACCGCCCGCACCTATACGCCGGAAATCCGCGACACGGTCGAACACATGATCGGCGCGCTGGCGAAAGGCGCGGCCGATCCCTATGAGGTCGGGGCCGAGCTGATCTATACCCGCCGCTATCCCCCCGTGGTGAACGAGGCGGGCAGCGTCGAACTGGCCGCCCGCGCCGCCGCCGCGACGGTGGGCGAAGATCAGGTCAACGCCACCGCCCGCCCTCAGGGTGCCAGCGAGGATTTCGCCTTCATGCTGGAAAAGGTGCCGGGCGCCTATGTCATGATCGGCAATGGCGACGGCCCCGAGGCGGCCTTTGTCCATACGCCGAAATACGATTTCAACGACGCGCTGATCCCCATCGGCGTCACCTATTGGCTGAACCTGGTTCAGGCCGAACTGGGCCTGACCGAAGGCGCGCGGATCTGACGGCGCAGCCCTACGCGGCAGACCTGGCCGTGTATCCGGCCCCGACAATGATCTGGCGTGCCAGCTTGGAATCGACCGGCGCGCTTAGCCGGTGCTGGCCAAGGTCGATATTGATCTGAACGCCCGGCACGGCCTTGTCAAAGGCCCCCCGCAGCGCCTTTTCACAATGCCCGCAGGTCATGTCGGGAACGATAAAGACGGATTCTGTGCTCATGCTCTGTCCTTTCGGTATGTAGCCTCAAGCAGATGGGGGGTTCCGGCAACGGGAAGGTCAAGAGAATTTTTGTCGCCCTTGACCTTCCAGTCGCCGGAACCCTTATATGACAGGCCGAACCTGAAAAGGAGCGTGCCATGAGTGACGATACCAGCCTGCATATCGGCATTGACGGGATGTCCTGCGCCTCTTGCGTGGGGCGGGTCGAGCTTGCGCTGACAGCCATGCCCGGCGTGACCGCTGCGCGGGTCAACCTGGCCACCGAAAGCGCGGTGATCGAACATGATGGCCGCGTGACTGCGGCGCAGGTCGCCGGACTGCTGGAAGAGGCCGGATATCCTGCACGGCTGACCGTGACGGTTCTGGATGTCGGGGACATGTCCTGCGCCTCTTGCGTGGGGCGGGTCGAGCGCGTGCTGACGGCGATGCCGGGCGTGGTCTCGGCCCATGCCAACCTGGCCTCGGGACAGGCGGTGCTGCGCCATGCCGAAGGTCTGGACCCCGCGCGTATCGCCGCCGGGGTGACAGCGGCAGGTTATCCCGCGCGGCCCCATCAGCCTGCATCAGCGGATCGCGGTCAGGACGCCGCGATGGCGGGGCTGCGGCGCGATCTGCTGATCGCGGCGGCGCTGGCCGTACCGGTCTTTGTGCTGGAGATGGGTGGCCATGTGGTTCCCGCCTTTCACCACCTGATCGCCCGCAGCATCGGGACGCAGACATCCTGGCTGATCCAGTTCGTACTGACCGCGCTGGTGCTGGCCGGGCCGGGGCGGCGCTTTTTTTCGCGCGGGATACCGGCGCTGCTGAAAGGTGCGCCCGACATGAATTCGCTGGTCGCGCTTGGGACGGCGGCGGCATTCGGCTATTCCACCGTCGCCACCTTTCTGCCCCGCCTGCTGCCCGATACCAGCCGCGCCGTCTATTTCGAGGCGGCGGCGGTCATTGTCGTTCTGATCCTGCTGGGCCGGTTCCTTGAGGCCCGCGCGAGGGGCCGCACGGGGCAGGCCATCCGCAAGCTGGCAGGCCTTCGCGTACGCGTGGCACGGGTGGAACGCGCCGGTACCGTCACCGAACTGCCCGTCGAACAGATTGCGGCGGGCGAACTGGTTCATCTCAGGCCCGGCGAAAGGATCGCGGTGGACGGGCTCGTCGTGTCGGGCGCTTCATGGGTCGATGAAAGCATGATCACGGGCGAGCCGGTGCCGGTCGAAAAGACCACGGGCGCGCCTGTCACCGGTGGCACGGTCAACGGCAATGGCGCGCTGGTGTTCCGCGCCACGCGGGTCGGCGCCGATACCGTCCTGTCCCAGATCATCCGCATGGTCGAAGAGGCTCAGGGCGCGCGTCTGCCCATACAGGGGCTGGTGAACCGCATCACCATGTATTTCGTTCCCGCCGTTCTGGCCGTGGCGCTGCTGACGGTTGGCCTGTGGCTGGGGTTCGGCCCGGAACCGCGCCTGACCCATGCCCTTGTCGCAGGGGTCGCGGTGCTGATCATCGCCTGTCCCTGTGCGATGGGGCTGGCCACTCCGGTCTCGATCATGGTCGGCACGGGCCGCGCCGCTGAACTGGGCGTGCTGTTCCGCAAGGGCGATGCGCTGCAATCGTTGCAGGGCGTGGCGACGGTCGCGCTGGACAAGACCGGCACGCTGACCATGGGCCGCCCCGCCCTGACCGCATTCGAGACCGCGCCCGGCATCGACCGCGCCGGATTGCTGGCAGAGGTGGCCGGAGCCGAGGATCGGTCGGAACATCCCGTCGCGCGGGCCATTGTCGCGGCTGCGCGGGCCGAGGGGCTGCGCCTGCCCGCGCCTGACAGCTTCGAGGCGCTGACCGGCCTTGGCCTGCGCGCCCGCATCGGGGGGCATGAGCTGCTGATCGGCGCCGAACGGCTGATGACCCGCGAAGGCATCGCCATGGGTGATCTTGAGGCGCGGGCCGCCGCTCTGGCAGAGGGTGGCCAGACGGTTCTGTTCGCCGCCCGCGATGGCAGGGCGGTGGCGATGATCGCGGTGGCCGATCCGGTCAAGGACAGCGCGCGGGCCGCCATCGACGATCTGCACGCGCAGGGCCTGCGGGTGGCGATGATCACCGGCGACGGGCAGGCAACCGCGCGGGCCGTGGCGCGCAAACTGGGCATAGATCGGGTCGTGGCCGAGGTCATGCCCGACGGCAAGGTCGAGGCGCTGCGGCAGTTGCGGGCGCATGGCCCGGTGGCGTTCGTCGGCGACGGCATCAACGATGCCCCCGCCCTTGCCTTTGCCGATACCGGCATCGCCATCGGCTCGGGCACGGATGTCGCCATCGAAAGCGCGGATGTGGTGCTGATGGGCGGCAGCCTTGCAGGTGTGGCCAGCGCCTTTGCCGTCAGCCGCGCAACCATGCGCAATATCCGCCAGAACCTGTTCTGGGCCTTTGGCTATAACACCGCGCTGATCCCGGTTGCCGCCGGGATCCTGTATCCGCTGAACGGGACGATGCTGTCCCCGGTACTGGCGGCGGGGGCGATGGCGCTGTCCAGCGTCTTTGTGCTGACCAACGCGCTGCGCCTGCACCGCGCCGGGCCGGCAAACGGGCCGGATCCGGCACAGGCTCGGGCGGTCCTGCCCCGGCAGGAACGAAAGGCAGCCGCATGAATATCGGGGAAATGTCAGGGGCCACCGGCCTGCCCAGCAAGACCATCCGCTATTACGAGGAAATCGGCCTGATCTCGCCCCGCCGGGGCACCAATGGCTATCGCGATTTCGGACCCGAGGACCAGCGCCGCCTGATCTTCCTGTCCCGCGCCCGCCGCCTTGGCTTTTCGCTGGAGGAATGCCGGCGGCTGATGGGCCTTTACTGCGACCGGACCCGCGCCAGCCGCGATGTTCGCGATCTGGCGCTGGAACATCTCGACGACATCCGCAACAAGATCGCGCAACTGCAAGAGCTTGAGCATACGCTGGAGACACTGATTTCCGGTTGCCGGGGCGATGACGACCCGCACTGCGCCATCCTCGACGGGCTGAGCGGCAAGGACTGACCCCGGCGAAACGCGCTTCGGGTTGACCGCCTCGGGGATTGCGTCACCGCCGGGTGATTTGCGTCCCGCGGTGGCCGGGGGCGCTGCGCCCCCCGGACCCCCCGCCTTGCGCATGGCGGCAAGGGATCGGGCGGTTCCGGCGCTAATCGGCCGCGTCGAACCGCAGGATTCCCGCCACACGAGGCCCGGCTTTGGTATCCGAGGGGTGGGACCGGCCGTCCATCACCGGAACCTCGGGAAAATCGAAGGGGCTGACACCGTCCAGACAGGCGACATTGACGCCAAATTCCTGCGGATCCGAGCGGCGCTGATGATGGGTATAGACGCCACAGACCCGGCAGAAATAATGCTTCGCCGTCCCGGTATTGAACTGATACAGCGTCAGCATGTCTTCGCCCCGGATAAACTCGATATCCGCCAGCCTTGCGGATACCGCAACCGCCCCGCGCATCCGGCAATAAGAGCAGGTGCACCGGCGAATGGTGTTGAAAGCATCGCGCAGCCGGACGCGGAACCTGACCGCGCCGCAATGGCAGGCAGCATCGTACCGGGGGCTTTCGGTGGTCATCGCTGGCATCTCGCTGTGGTCGGGAAACCATAGTCGGACCAGCCGCAGTGGACAAGCCCGGTTTGGTCGGGCCTGCACCACCCGCAAAAAAGCCCGCCGCAGGCCCTTGCAGGGGGTCCGGGGGGCGCACAGCTCCCCCGGCTATCGCGGGACGCAAAACCTCCGGCGGTGACGCCGTGCAAACGGTCCCCGCCGGGGCACGGCCCCGCATCCCGAACCGAGGGCAGGCGCATGGCCCGCCCCATAGCCTCATGCCGTCAGGTTCAGGATACGGGAGACGACCTTTTCGGCGGCTTCCTCGGCGGTCAGATCGACCGTGTTCACGATCAGCTCGGCCAGCTCGGGGGCCTCATAGGGGCTGTCGATGCCAGTGAAATTCTTCAACTGCCCCGAGCGCGCCTTCTTGTACAGGCCCTTGACGTCGCGCTGTTCGGCGACCTCCAGCGGCGTATCCACGAACACCTCGATGAACTCGCCCTCGGCCATCAGGTCGCGGACCATCCGCCGCTCGGACCGGAAGGGCGAGATAAAGGCGGTCAGCACGATCAGCCCGGCATCGGTCATCAGGCGCGCGACCTCGCCCACGCGGCGGATGTTTTCCACCCGGTCGGCATCGGTGAAGCCAAGATCGCGGTTCAGGCCGTGGCGCACGTTGTCACCGTCCAGCAGGAAAGTATGCTTGCCAAGGGCGTGCAGCTTTTTCTCGACAATATTGGCGATGGTCGATTTGCCCGAGCCGGAAAGGCCGGTGAACCAGACCACGGCGGCTTTCTGGTTCTTCAACGCCGCATGGGCCTGACGGTCCACATCAACGGCTTGCCAGTGGATGTTCTGGCTGCGGCGCAGGGCGAAATGGATCATCCCGGCAGCCACCGTCGCGTTGGTCATCCGGTCGATCAAGATAAAGCCGCCAAGGTCGGGGTTCTGGCCATAGGCCTCGAACGGGATAGCCCGGTCGGTCGAGATATTGACCACGCCGATCGCGTTCAGTCCCAGCGTCTTTGAAGCCAGATGTTCCAGCGTGTTGACGTTCACCTCGTATTTCGGCTCGGTCACGGTGGCGGTGGCGGTCTGGGTGCCGATCTTCAGCAGATAGGGACGGCCGGGCAGCATCTCTTCCTCGGCCATCCAGACCAGCGTGGCCTCGAACTGGTCGGCGACCTCGCAGGGTTCGTCCGATCTGACGATCACATCGCCGCGCGAACAGTCGATCTCGTCCTGAAAGGTCAGGGTCACGGACTGGCCCGCAACCGCCCTGTCAAGATCGCCATCAAAGGTCACGATGGATTTCACCGTGCTGGTCTTGCCCGAGGGCAGCACGCGGATCGCATCGCCCGGACGCACCACGCCCGCGCCGATCTGGCCCGCAAAGCCGCGGAAATCCAGATTGGGCCGGTTTACCCATTGCACCGCCATGCGAAACGGGTGGTCCTGCATCTGCGCGTCGTTAATGGGCGCGTCCTCCAGATGGGACAGCAGGGTCGGGCCCTGGAACCAGTGCATGTTCTGGCTGGGGCTGACGATATTGTCGCCCTTCAACCCGGAAATCGGGATCGGCAGGAAACTGTCCATGCCGATTTCCTTGGCGAAATGCGAATAGTCGGACACGATTTCATAGAACCGCTCGGCCGAGTAATCGACCAGATCCATCTTGTTCACCGCCAGCACCACATTGCGGATGCCCAGCAGTTTCACCAGATAAGAGTGCCGCCGCGTCTGCGTCAGCACGCCCTGGCGTGCGTCGATCAGGATCACCGCCAGATCGGCGGTCGAGGCCCCCGTGACCATGTTGCGGGTATATTGCTCATGCCCCGGCGTGTCGGCGACGATGAATTTCCGCTTGTCGGTGGCGAAAAAGCGATAGGCGACATCAATGGTGATGCCCTGTTCGCGTTCTGCGGCCAGACCGTCAACCAACAGCGCAAAGTCGATCTCTCCGGCCTGGGTGCCCACGGATCTGGAATCATTTTCCAGCGACGCAAGCTGATCTTCAAAGATCATCTTGCTGTCGTAAAGCAGCCGCCCGATCAGCGTCGATTTGCCGTCATCGACCGAGCCGCAGGTGATAAAGCGCAGCATGGTCTTGTGCTGGTGTTTCAGCAAATAGGCGTCGATATCCTCGGCGATCAGCGAATCCGTGACATAGACGGGGTCATTATTCTTGGCATCCATCAGAAATACCCCTCTTGCTTCTTCTTCTCCATCGAGGCGGACTGATCGTGGTCGATGGCGCGGCCCTGACGTTCCGAGGTGGTGGTCAGCAGCATTTCCTGAATCACCTCGGGAAGGGTCTTTGCATCGGATTCCACCGCGCCGGTCAGGGGATAGCAGCCAAGCGTGCGGAAGCGGACCGATTTCATCATCGGCACCTCGCCCTCGCGCAGCGGGAAACGGTCGTCATCCACCATGATCAGCAGGCCGTCGCGTTCCACGACGGGGCGCTGTTCGGAAAAATACAGCGGCACGATGTCGATGCCTTCCAGATGGATGTATTGCCAGATGTCCAGCTCGGTCCAGTTCGACAGGGGAAAGACACGGATCGATTCGCCCTTGGCCTTGCGGGTGTTGTACAGACGCCAAAGCTCGGGGCGCTGGTTCTTGGGATCCCAACGGTGATTGGCCGAGCGGAACGAGAAAATCCGTTCCTTGGCGCGCGACTTTTCCTCGTCCCTGCGGGCACCGCCGAAAGCCACGTCGAAATTATACTTGCTCAGCGCCTGTTTAAGGCCGTCTGTCTTCCACATGTCGGTATGCAGGCTGCCATGGTCAAAGGGGTTGATCCCCTTCTCCATCGCCTCGGGGTTGTGATAGACCAGCAGGTCCATCCCGGCAGCCTGTGCCGCGCGGTCGCGCAGATCGTACATGGCGCGGAATTTCCATGTGGTATCGACATGCAACAGCGGAAAGGGCGGCGGCGCCGGGTAAAAGGCCTTTTTGGCCAGATGCAACATGCAGGCCGAATCCTTGCCCACAGAGTACAGCATCACCGGATTGTCGGCACTGGCGACGACTTCTCGCATGATGTGGATGCTTTCGGCCTCAAGTCGCTGCAAATGGGTCAGCGTGGCCTGGCTGATCCCGGTATCGGCGGCGGGATGGGATATCATGTTCATCGACTCTTGTTCTGTGCGCGGCGGGTTTCGCAGATTTGCGCGGCAAGACCAAGGGGGACCGGCAATTGCAGCCCAAGTATTTCGGTTTTTGTAGCCCTTCGGGACTTTTGTTCGCGATCTGCCGCCTGCGACGAAACAGCGATTTCCGTGCGGCGGGCACAACCGGATTCAAAACCCGCGCCGCATGCGTTGCCGCGCGGGTTCAGAAGATGAAAAGCCGATATTCGGCGCTGTTGTCGTTTTCCCAGGTTTCGTGAATCGGCGAGAGAGCGGATGTGAGTCCGAACAATGGCTTGCGGGCATAGATGCTGTTCCATGTTTGTGAACTGACCCCAGAATGTGTCAGGTTAGCACTACTTTGGCGAATTTCCGCTGACGCGATATTCTCCGGCTTCACGGGAGGTGTTTTGGGTGATTCATAGGGAGCCAGCATTGAGGGAGGCTGACGGTTTATGGGAACCTGGCGGGACGATCTGGAGGGTTGGCTGGCGCCGTTCGTTGCGGCGCTTGGGCACAAGACGCGGGGGAGGATGTGTCCGGCCTATGTTGCCG
>NZ_JBKEBL010000237.1:0-5475 GCF_047973135.1 Paracoccus sp. (in: a-proteobacteria) | reverse complement strand
CTTTCTCCTATGCGGCCGGGTCCTGGTCGAAAGCGCGCCGGGTGATCGCGCGCATCGAGGTTGGCCCGCAGGGGCGGGACACACGTTACATCGTCACCAACCTCGAAGGCGGTCGCGGCAAACATATGTACGAGAAGATCTACACTGCCCGCGGCCAGGCAGAAAATCACATCAAAGACTGGAAAAACCACCTCGATTCGGACAGGACATCCTGCTCTATCGCCAATGCCAACCAGATGCGGCTCATGCAGCACGGCTGCGCCTACTGGATCTGGTGGAAGCTCCGCGCCGCCTGCCCGAAGCGCTCCCCCTGGCGGCATGCCCAGTTCGACACGCTGCGCCTGCATCTGGTCAAGCTGGCCGCCACCATCGTTGAAAAGAAGACCAGGATCACCGTGACGCTGCCAGCGTCCTGTCCCCGCCAGACGCTGATCCGCCTCCTGTTCGAGGCTCTCGCGCCACCAGGACTTGCCCGACGCTGAACGCGCCCCGCAAACCCCGAAACATCAACCTGCTCAAACTCACAAGACGTCAGCGGCCAAAACAATAAACGGCCGACGAAATCATGTGCGCCGCTCAAACCAGACGGGGCGACGCCGTGCCTACGCCGTTCGAAACGCCACCTTCATGAATTATTTCGGCTTAATCATCCAGTCGCTTTCCGGCTTCAATATCATCGGCGGAAAAAAACGCTGGCCGGGCATCTCGGCCATCCCCTTGTCTGCCGTCGCGACCATCTGGGCGATCAGTTCCAAAGCCAGTTGCCGGATCGGCGTCGCCAGCACGACGCTGACCGAGCGGTCGCGCAAACCGGCTTGCGATTCAGGCGTCAATTCGTTGACGATCAGCACAAGATCGCGGCCTGTTGCCATCTCTCGGGCGGCCTCTATTGCGCCCTCCATGCCGCCGCCCGCGCAATAGAGGCCCACAAGATCGCCATGCCGCGACAGCAGATTCACCGTCGCCTCATAGGTCAGTTGCCGGGTTTCCAGATTGATCTGCGTGTCCAGCAGATGAAATTCGGGGGCCTCGTCGCGAAAATAACTGCGAAAGCCTGTCTCGCGCAGTTCATGGCCGTGATAGCGCGATCCGCCGATGAACAACCCCACCTTGCCAGGACGCCGCGCCAGTTTCGAGATGAACCACCCGGCGATCCTGCCAACGCGCAAGTTATTGGTTCCGAAATAACTTTCTCTGATTCCCTGGGCGAAATCGGACAACAGGGAATAGACCGGTACGCCCGCTGCCCGCAAATCCTGAACCGCCTGCGTAACCAGATGATGATCCAGCCCCGTCGCCGCCACCGCATCGACCCGACCGCGCATTGTTGCCAGCAGCCCGGCCAGCTCGTCGGGCGCGCCGGTTTCGGCAAAGCGGCTGACGAGCTGGATCCGGCGGCGGGTATCGGCGCGTGCCTGTGCCTCGAAGGTCCGCAGCACGTCCTGATAGAATGCGTGGCGCGGCTTTTGCAGGATCAGCCCAATACGAAATTCCGGTTTGTCGGCCAGCATCCGGTAGCGGATCACATTCGACGCGTGATAGCCGATCTCTTGCGCGGCGTCATGGACCCTGCGCACGGTTTCCTCGCGCACATTCTGACGACCGTTCAGCACGCGATCCACAGTCGCAGTGCTGACCCCGGCCGCTTTGGCAAGATCGGCGATGGTCGGTCGGCTCATGACGGTTTCACATCAGGGGAACTGATGGAAATTATCATCGGACCGGGTCATGTTGCAAGCGACACGGCTGGCCGCCTGCGGGCTTGTTCAGCAATTTTCGCGCATGAAAATATCCACAGGCGTAACTTTTGGCAGCGAATCGGCATCCGTGCGGCGATAGACGGCGGCGATTTCGCGAAGGGCGGTTTCGACCTCCAGCCGGGGATTCTGGTCGATGACCGCATCAATAGCACCGGCCCGCAGCAGCGTCCGGCGATCATTGGTCAGCTCATGGGTGATAAAGGCCACCTCGCCGGTCCGTCCCAGCCGCGACAAGGCGTCTGCCACAGCCCGCGCCCCGGCCGAGGCGTTATAGATGCCCCGGATCTCGGGGTTCCCGCGGAGGGCACGAAACACGTGATCGCCCGCCAGATCGCCCCGTTCCCGGCTTTCGAACACGCCCGCGATGCGACAGGCGGGAAAGCGGTCGGCCAGAACGGTGCGAAAACCGTCGCAGCGTTCCTGTTGCCCGATCATGTCGAACAGTCCCGCGATGACAATGACTTCGCCCCCGTCACGGCCCAGAAAGCGGCCCATCAATTCAGCAGCCAGACGTCCCGAGCGGGTATTGTCGGGGCCGATATAGATCGCGCCCCGGCAGCGGATGTCGGTCGCAAGCGTCACCACCGGTTTGCCCGCCGCGATCAGCCCGTGCAAGACCTGCGCCAGCCCGTCATCATGGGCCAGGCTGACGATCACTGCGTCATGATCCGCTCCGGCGGCCCGGACATGGCTTGCCGTGGCTGCAGGCCGGGCGGTGTCGGCGTGAAAGATGCGGATCTGGATGTTGAAGGGGTTCGGCCCGCGATTCTGCGCCTGCATTGCCGCTGTCAGCGCCCCGTGGAACGGGTTCGACGGGGGCTGGACAAAGGCTGCCACACGCAGAGTGCGGGCATCGCGCGGGTCAAGCGCGCGGTCCAGCCGCAGCCGCCGCGCTGCCGCAAAGACCCGCCGCTCTTTCGCCTCACTGACGCCGCCGCGATTGTTCAGAACGCGATCCACGGTCGAGGCAGACACTCCGGCCTCGCGTGCGACATCCTGCGCCGTCACCTTCCGTCCCATTCCGCACCGCTTGAGGAAATTTCTTCAAGAATGGCGTTTCTTGCGCGGGGCGGCAATCGTAATTTCGTCGCGACATCGCCAGAGGAGAGCGCCATGACCAGAAGGCTGAATATCGGGCTGATCGGATCGGGGTTCATGGGGCAGGCCCATGCCGATGCCTTCCGCCGCGCCGCGATGCTGTATCGCGACCTGCCTGCGATACCGCATCCATATATGCTGGCCGATGCGACTGATGCGCTGGCCGCCGATGCCGCCGCGCGTTTCGGGTTCGAAAAATCCACCGGCGACTGGCGCGCGCTGGTCAATGATCCTGTGGTGGACATCGTTGACATCACCTCGCCCAATTCCCTGCATCACCAGATGGCGATGGCGGCCATTGCGGCGGGTAAGCATGTCTATTGCGAAAAGCCGCTGTCGGTCACGGTCGCCGAGGCTGAAGAAATGACCGCCGCCGCAAAGGCGCGCGGGGTCAAGACCATGGTCGCCTTCAACAATGTCAAGACGCCCGCCGCGATGCTGGCCCGGCAGATCATCGACGCGGGCGAGATCGGCACGCCCATACGCTTTCGCGGCTGGTTCGATCAGGGCTTTTTCAACGATCCTGACCTGCCGTTTTCGTGGCGGTGCACGCGGACCGGGGCGGGGTCCGGCGCGCTTGGCGATCTGGGCAGCCATGTGATTTCGGTCGCGCAATATCTGATGGGCGACATCGAAAGCACCATCGCCCAGTCACAGACATGGTTCCCGACCCGGCCCGTGCCGCAGGGTGCGGGCGGTTACAGCGCACGGGCCGCCCAGGACGCGCCGCGCCGCGAGGTCGAGAACGAGGACCAGATGCAGGCGATGATCCGCTTTGCCGATGGCGCGGGCGGCACGATCGAGGCGTCGCGCGTGTCGGTCGGCAAGGTTTTCGGCATCTATTGGGAGGTGTCGGGCACCGAGGGCACGATCATCATGGATGGCGAACGCTTCAATGAACTGAAGGTCGCCCGCTTTGGCGACCCCAAGCGCGACCGGGGCTTCAAGACACTGCTGACGGGATCGCAAATCCCGCAATTCGCGGCCTTCTTTCCCTTTGATTTCGCGGGCGGGGGGCTTGGTTATTTCGACGTCAAGGTGATCGAGGTTCATGACCTGATCTCCTATATCTGCGGCGCTGGCCCCTGCGACCCCGATTTCGCCTTTGGCCTGCGCAATATGCGGATCATTGACGCGATGGAACGGTCGATGTTGTCGCGGCGATGGGAGGATGTCTGACCAGCCCCCGGTCAGCCGTTGGGCACGTGGATTTCCACGCGGCGGTTAAGCTGACGCCCGGCCGGATTGTCCTTGCCGTCGATTTGGTTCGCGGCGACCGGCTGGGTCATGCCAAAACCCTGAACCCCGATCTGGCCGACGCCGCCGCGCGCCGTTCGGACAGATCCTGATTGTATTCGGCACTGCCCTTGCTGTCGATATGACCCCGGATTTCCGGCCGCTTTGGCGCGACCTCGACAAAGGCGGCGGACAGCGCGTCAACGACCTGGGCGGCATCTTCGCGCAGGTCAGATTTGTCGAAATCGAACAGGATGCTGTCGTTCAGCGTGATGACATAGCCGCAGGCCATCGGCGGCAGACGGAATGTCGTCAGCAGCGGAAAGCGGCCCGCAGGCGGAACCGGGGGCAGGGCGTCCATCGGGCTTTCCTGCCCGTCCACGATGCCGGTCCCATCGCCGTTATTGACGATGCGATGCGCGCCGTTCCAGGTTCCGCTGCCATCGGCCTCGACCGAGATCTGCCCGATCCGGTCCGAATTCCACGTTCCGCCGCCCTGACCGTCCAGCATGATCTGGCCAAGCGGGCCATTATTGGTGCCCGCGCCGTTCGCCTCGACGGTGATCTGGACACTGGCGCTGCCATCGCCGCCCTGACGGTTGATCGTGCCCGACCCGTCGGTCTGGACCGTGATCTGGGTGGTGCCGAGATTGGCGATGCCGGAACCGTCCCGATCAATGACATATTGCCCCTCGTCGCCCAGATTCGCGGTGACGCCCGCATCATCCTGCACGACCATGCCAAGGCCCGGCACGAAAGCGCCATCGGCATCGCAGCGGGCCGGTTCGACGCGCAGCCCGTCAATCTGCGCCAGCCGCTTGCCAAGTGCAGTTTCAAAGCTTTCCTGAACCGGTTCGACGCCGATGACGGCGGGGATCACGATGGCGGGAATCGTCGGGATGGCGGGCGTTTCCGCAGCATGCGCTGCATTGCCAGCAAGGGTGGCAGCCAGGATCGTCAGAAGGCAGCCGGTATCGTGACGGAACGCAAAAAGGCGATCAGGGCGCATAGGGAAATATCCTGTTAAAATTTGAGTTTGGGGTAAAATTCTTTGCGGATGATCCCGGTGCCAGAAGCGGTGCGGCGGGCCGGGCCGGATGGGCGGCGCGGCCCGGTCAGGGCTTAGTCGCTGACCTTCTTGACGAATTGCGATTTCAGGCCGATCTGGCCGATGCCCGGGATCTTGCAGTCGATGTCGTGGTCGCCATCCACCAGCCGGATGCCCCGGACCCTGGTGCCGACCTTGATCACGCTGGACGATCCTTTCAGCTTCAGATCCTTGATCACGCTGACCGTATCGCCATCGGCCAGCAGATTGCCGACGCTGTCACGCGTTTCGGGGCCGGTCTCCGATATGGCGTCGGGGGACCATTCATGCCCG
>NZ_JBKEBL010000219.1:0-17029 GCF_047973135.1 Paracoccus sp. (in: a-proteobacteria) | reverse complement strand
ATCAGCGCCAGCAGAAAGATCGCCGCGTTGTATTTTGACAGGATCAGCAGCCCCGCCAGCAGCCCGAACAGGGCAAAATGCGGCCATGCCGCCCGGCGCAGGCGCAGCCAGCAGATCAGCGTCCAGGGCAGCAGCGCCAGCAGCAGCGCCGTGTGGGAATAGTTGCGCTGCACCTCCCAGAATACGTCCTGCACCAGCAGCAGCGAGAACATCGCCGCCACCGCCGCCTGACGCGGATAGCCAAGTCCCTGCGCCAGCCGCAGCATCCCGGCCAGCGCGATGACGATCAGCCCGAATTTCAGCAGGTTTTCGGCAAGCTGGGTGACGCCAAGCGGGATGTGCAGCAGCTTCAGCAGCCATGTATACAGCGGCGGCTGCGAGCGGCCATAACCCCAGTCCCAGTATTGCGTGTAAAGCAGTTGTTCCGCGCCATCAAAGCTGGTCCCGGTGCGGATCAGGCTTAACGCTGCTGCCTGCGCCACCAGCGCGCCGCCGGTCAGGACGACCGGGTGCGCGAAGGACAGGGTCAGTACTCGTGACCAGATCGGGGCCATCACTCCTTGGGGGCGTTACGCAGGAAAAAGATGTTACGGGAATAAACGATCAGGCCAAAGCCCTGACCCAGCATGAATACCAGATCGCGGCGATGGATGGCATAGGCGAACAGCATCGCGCCACCCGCCATCGAGAAATACCAGAAGGCATTCGGTACGATGGATTTGCGCACCCGTTCCGAGGCGATCCATTGCACCAGAAACCGGGCCGAGAACATCGCCTGCGCCAGAAGGCCGATCAGCAGCCACATGCCATCGACATTGGTAAAGCTTTTCAACCAGCTCGCGAATTCGTTCATTACCGCTGCTCCTCGACGGTCCTTGTGGGGCGGCTGCGCCGGACAAGCCAGGCAACCCCCAGCAGATCGGGAATGCCGACCACTGCGCGCTGGAAATTGGTGTATTTCGAACTGCCCTGCGTGCGCGGGCGGTCGCCCACGGGCAGGAAGGCCGCCGAATATCCCGCCGCGCGCATCAGCGCCGGAAGATAGCGGTGCTGACCGTGAAAGAAGGGCAGATCCAGATGGGCGTCGCGCGGAAAGACCTTAAGCCCGCAGCCGGTATCGGGGCAATCGTCGCGCAGCAGCGCACGGCGCAGGCCGTTGGCAAAGCGCGAGGCGAACCGCTTGGACCAGGTATCGCGCCGCCGGACGCGGTGGCCGCCCACAAGCTGCGGCCCCTCGGCGGCCCATGCGGCGACCAGCGTGGCAATATCGGCGGGCGGGTTCTGGCCGTCTCCGTCCAGGGTGGCGACGACCGGAAAGCGGGCGGCAGCCACGCCGCTGCGCACCGCCCGGCTTTGCCCGGCATTCTGCGTGTGGCGCACCAGCCGCAGCTTGGGACGGGCGGGCAGCATGGCGGCGATTTCGTCGCCGGTCGCATCGCGCGAGGCGTCATCGACGACGATTACCTCGCCGACCAGTTCCTGCGGCAGCGTGTCAAAGATTTCCGTGACCAAGGACGAGATATTACCCGCCTCATTATAGGCCGGAATGACGATAGAGATCGGTTGCACGTTCCTGATACCTGTATCGGTGACACTGCCCGCATTGCTTTTCCCGAGCGTTACTGCTTTGCGCCCCCGTTCGCAAGCTTGGGCGTGCCCCGGCCAACGGGCGGGCAGGCTGTACGGTCGGGCTTGACTCCGGCGTTGCGACAGGCCAGCAAGGCTGTTCCGGCCATTTTCGTTCCGTTCAAATCCAGGTGAAACCATGCTTGCGTGGTTCGAGCGACGCATTGACCCCTATCCGGCTGACGCGCCGGGCATGCCGCCCCGTTCGCTGTTGCGCTTTGTGCTGCATTACAGCCGTGGTGCGCTGCCCTGGCTGGTGCTGCTGGCGCTTGGGTCGGGCGGCATCGCGCTGATCGAGGTGATGCTGTTCGGCTGGCTGGGCGATGTGATCGACCGGCTGGCGGACACCCCGCGAGAACTGTTCTGGCAGCAGCAGGGCGGACGGTTGGCGATGATGGCGGCGGTGCTGCTGATCGTCCTGCCGGTGCTGAACCTGTTCGCCTCGATGATCCTGCACCAGTCGCTGATGGGCAATTTTCCCCAAAGGATCCGCTGGCAGGCGCATCGCTATCTGTTGCGGCAATCCATTGGTTATTTTCAGGACGAATTCGCGGGCCGGATCGCGCAGCGGCTGATGCAGACGGCGCTTGCGGTGCGCGAAGTGGCGATGAAGCTTATGGATGTGGGCAGCTATGTGCTGATCTATTTCCTTGGCGCGCTGGCGCTGGCGGCCAGTCAGGACTGGCGGCTGGCGTTGCCCTTTGTCCTGTGGGCGCTGTCTTACGCGACGCTGCTGTGGCAGATCGTGCCCCGGCTGGGGCAGGTGGCGCAGGCTCAGGCCGATGCGCGTTCGGCCATGACGGGCCGGGTCGTGGACAGCTATACCAATATCGCCACGGTCAAGCTGTTCTCGCATTCCGTTCGGGAAGAGGCGTGGATGCGCGACGGCATGGATGCGTTTTTGCAAACAGTTTACCGGCAGATGCGGCTGAGTACGATTCAGGACGCGATGCTGACCCTGATCAACGTCATGCTGGTCGCTTCGGTCGCGGCAATCGGACTGTGGCTGTGGTCTGCGGGCCTGATCGAGGTCGGCGCGGTGGCCATCGCGGTGCCTCTTGCGCTGCGGCTGAACAACATGTCGCACTGGATCATGTGGGAATTCGCCACGCTGTTCGAGAATATCGGCACGGTCCGCGACGGCATCGCCAGCATCGCCCTGCCGCGCGAGGTCGTCGATGCGCCGCGCGCGCAGCCCCTGCGACGGGGGCCGGGCGAGGTGAACTTTGATCACGTCACCTTCCGCTATGGCGGGGTGCAGGGCGCGCGGCCTCTGGCGGTGCTGGACGACCTGACGCTGCATATCGCGCCCGGCGAGCGGGTAGGGCTGGTTGGCCGCTCGGGCGCGGGGAAATCGACGCTGATCAACCTGCTGCTGCGCTTTCACGACATCGAACAGGGCCGGATCACCATTGACGGGCAGGATATCGCGATGGTGACGCAAGACAGCCTGCGCGCAGGCATCGGGGTGGTGACGCAGGACAGTTCTCTGCTGCACCGTTCGGTGCGTGACAACATCGCCTATGGCCGCCCCGGCGCCGATGACGCCCAGATCGCCGAGGCGCTGCGCATGGCCGAGGCGCATGGCTTCGTGCCCGGCCTTTCCGACAGCTTCGGTCGGCGGGGCCTTGATGCCCATGTCGGCGAACGCGGGGTGAAACTGTCCGGCGGTCAGCGTCAGCGTATCGCCATCGCGCGGGTGGCGCTGAAAGACGCGCCGATCCTGATCCTGGACGAGGCGACCAGTGCCCTGGACAGCGAGGTCGAGGCAGCGATCCAATCGCGGCTGGACATGCTGATGCAGGGCAAGACAGTGATCGCCATCGCGCACCGCCTGTCCACCATCGCCGCGATGGACCGGCTGGTGGTGATGGACCGGGGCCGCATCGCCGAACAGGGCAGCCATGCCGAATTGCTGCAGCGTGGCGGCCTGTACGCCCGCCTTTGGGCGCGGCAATCGGGCGGGTTTCTGGCCGTGGAAGCGGCGGAAAGCGCGGCGGAATAGCCCCGCCGTGGCTGCGATGCCGACGTTGACGCGGCGGGGGGGGCGGCGTATCGGAACCCATGCTGTCACAGAAAGCCCGGTACGCCTTTCATGCCCTGACCTATCTTGCCCGCACGGGCGAGCCGGCCTCGGTCGCGCGCATCGCCACGGCGGAAAACCTGCCGCCGAAATTCCTGGAACAGGTCATGTCCGCCCTGAAAGTCAGCGGTATCGTGGTATCCCGCCGGGGGGCAGGGGGCGGCTATCGCCTTGCTCGCCCCGCCTCGGAGATCAGCTTTGCCGAGGTGCTGCGCAGCATCGATGGCCCTCTGGCGCTTGCCCCCTGTGCCAGTCAGCATGCCTATAGCCCCTGTCAGGATTGCAAGACGCCCGAGGAATGCGAAATCCGGCAGGTTCTGCTGTCAGTCCGCGACACAACCGCATTGCTGCTTGAAGGGATCTCGCTGGCCGAGATGACCGGAGGCCGCAAGATTTCCTTTGGCTGAGCGGGTTTAGTCCCCTGCCGGTTCACAGCGCGCCGCCGCATCCCCGCATCCCCGCAGCGCCTTGCCCGGTTTCGGTGCGATGGCGGAAACGCCGCGAAATTGCGTCCCGCGGTGGCCGGGGGCGCTGCGCCCCCCGGACCCCCCGCTGCCCGTTTCGGCGATCTGTGCCGCTGGCGGCAGGCATTGCGTGGTTGCGATGTGGCGGGGCGGGATGCCCCCCCCGCCCTCTCTTTGCGGTCACGGCGCCTGTTCTGGCACGGCGGGGCCGATATTCTCGGGCTTAAACTTTCTGATTTTACGCAGATGCTGCGCAAATGTGATGATCAAATCTGCTGCCGTCAGCGTATCTCTGATCTGCCCCCGGCCCGGAGATCATGGTTCTCCGCCCGCGCGATGCTCGATCCTGCGGGCAAAGTCGCGGATCAGGCGGGCGGCGCGGGGGATGTCGAGATCTTCCATGGCGACAACGCCGACAGAGGCTTCGACCGGGCGTCCGCTGCGTTCGAGCCGGGCAAGCGGCGCCGCGACGCCGACCGCACCCTTTTGCAATTGCCCAAGGCTGACGCAGAACCCGTCGGCGCGCGCCTGTTTCACGGCGTCGCTGTCCCCGGTCGAGGGCGGGCGGGCTGACAGGATCGCAATGCCCGACGCACCCATCGCAAGGGGGTGCCGACTGCCCACGCGATAGCCAACGCGCAGGATCGGCTTTTCCGGCTCGCTCACAAGGATGGCGACGCAGTCCTGGCCGTCGGCAACCGACAGGAAGGCGGTTGCCTGGGTCGCATTGGCAAGCGTCGGCAGTTCCCCGGCCACCATTGCCCGAAGCTGGGGCAGATAGCCGGCCTCAAGCCGCAGCACGCCACTGCCGATATGCAGACGGCCCTGTGGTTGCCGCGTGATCAATGCATTTGCCTCTAACGTGGCAACCACGCGATAGGCGATCGCGCGGTCCACGCCCAGATGGCTGGCGACATCGCCTATCGTCACCCCGCCTTCGGACGATCCGATCAGGAACAGCGCCTTGATGCCCCGGTCCAGTGTCTGAAGTGTCGCCATGTGCCACATCCCCGCCGGCCCAGCCGGTCAAACCCTGCCTCGTGCTGTTGACGGATCGCGTCGGATCTGATTTCATTACTAATAATATAATAAAATGTGCGATAAAAGTAAATTCTGCCTGCGCGAGCATTCCAAGGGGGGAGATCATGGCAGGAAATTGTCCCGTTCCGCATGGCGTTTGTCCGGTGTCGGCGCGTGCCGCCGCGTTCAATCCGTTCACGGATGCCTATCAGATGGACCCGGCCGAGGCGGTCAGATGGGCGCGCGAGGAAGAGCCTGTCTTTTACAGCCCCGAAATCGGCTATTGGGTGGTGACGCGCTATGACGACGTCAAGGCGGTGTTCCGCGACAATATCCTGTTTTCGCCCTCGGTCGCGCTGGAGAAGATGACCCCCGCCACGCCAGAGGCTCAGCAGATCCTGCAATCCTATGGCTATGCGATGAAGCGCACCATGGTGAACGAGGACGAGCCCGACCATATGGCCCGGCGCAGGCTGCTGCTGGATGATTTCCTGCCCGAAAATCTGCAAAAGCACGAGCCCGCAGTGCGCGCGCTGACGCGTCAGTACATGGACCGCTTTATCGACCGCGGCCATGCCGATCTGGTCGCCGACATCTTCTATGAAATCCCGCTGACCGTTGCCCTGCATTTTCTGGGCGTCCCTCAGGATGGTGCGGATGAGCTGAAGAAATTCGCGGTTGCCCATACGCTGAACACATGGGGCCGCCCGACACCTGCCGAACAGTTGCAGGTCGCGGAAAATGTCGGGCGCTTCTGGCAAACGGCGAACCGTATCCTGGACCGGATGATCGCCAGCCCCGAAGGCGAGGGCTGGATGTATGAAACGGTCCGCCAGCATTTCAGGCATCCCGATATTGTGCCCGAAAGCTATCTTCGGTCGATGATGATGGCGATCCTTGCTGCCGCGCATGAGACCACGTCGAACGCCACGCTGAACGCGTTCTGGACGCTGCTGAGCAATCGCGATGCATGGGAGGAACTGTGCCAGAACCCCGCCCTGATTCCCAGTGCCGCCGAGGAATGCCTGCGTGTCGCGGGTTCCATCGTTGCCTGGCGGCGGATCACCACGGATGATGCGGTGGTCGGCGGCGTGGCGATTCCCAAGGGGCAGCGGTTGCTGCTGGTGCAGGCCAGCGCGAACAAGGATCCCCGGCACTGGGAAAACGCGGGGGATTTCGACATCTATCGCGACAACTCGGCCGAGCATATGTCTTTCGGCTATGGCGCGCATCAATGCATGGGCAAGAATATCGGCCGGATGGAGATGCGAGTCTTTCTTGAGGAATTTTCCCGCCGTCTGCCGCATATGCGCCTTGTCGCCGGACAGCGTTTCGAGAACCTGCCGAATGTATCCTTTCGCGGGCCGTCGCGGTTGCTGGTGGAATGGGATCCTGCGCTGAACCCGGAACGGCGCGACCCCGGCATTCTGGAGCGCGCCATGTCGTTCGGGATCGGCGCGCCAGTGCGCGATGACATCCTGCGCCGGATGAAGGTGCGATCCGTCAGTGACGATTGCGACCGGGTCCGGCGGATCGTGCTGGCCGATCCGCGCGGCCGTCCCCTGCCGCCCTTTTCGGCGGGTTCGCATATCGAGCTGGTCTCGGGCGGGTTCCGGCGCAAATATTCGCTGTGCGGAGCCGTGAAGGACAGGGACAGCTATCAGATTGCCATTCTGCGCGAAGACGGGGGCAGGGGCGGATCGGCGCATTTTCACAAAGCGCTGAAGCCCGGCGATACGGTGCATATCGCCGGGCCGCGCAATCACTTCCGGCTGGATGAGGATGCCGCCCGTTACGTGCTGGTCGCCGGAGGCATCGGGATCACCCCCGTTCTGGCGATGGCTGACCGGCTGAAGGCGCTTGGCAAGCCCTATCACCTGCATGTCTGCGCCCGGACCCGCAGCGCGCTGCCGCTGGCTGACCGGCTGCACGCGGATCACGGCGCGGCCCTTTCGCTGCATCTTGGCGACGAGGGCACGCGGCTGGATCTGGGCGGGGCGCTGACCCCGCTGGCCAAAGGCACGCAGGTCTATGCCTGCGGCCCGGCGCGGATGCTTGAGGCGCTGGATACCCTGTCGCTGGGCTGGCCCGAGGGCACGCTGCATTACGAACATTTCTCGGGCGGGCCGGGGGCGCTGGATCCCGCCGTTGAACACGGGTTCGAGGCGGTGCTGTCCGACAGCGGCCTGACCATTCAGGTTTCGGCCAGCGAGACCTTGTATCACGCACTGCGCGCCGCAGGTATCGACATACCCATGGATTGCGGAGAGGGTCTGTGCGGAACATGCGAAGCGCGAGTGGTTGACGGTGAAATCGACCACCGGGATAAGGTTCTGACCCGGCAGGAACGAGCGGGCGGTGACAGGATCATGACCTGCTGTTCGCGCGCCAGAGGACGGCGCATTGTCCTGACGTTATGACAGTCCAATTGAATTGACAAATAGGCCAAAAGCTGTAGAGCTTGGCCCCATCCCGTCACGGGATAAAGAAACAAACCATTCTTTCAAAAGTATAAAAAAGTTATGAACACGGAAACGAAGGGAGGGTTCCATGCGTCATCTGACAAACGTACTTGCATCGGCTGCAGTGATTGCCGGCAGTCTGGCCACCACCGCAGCGCAGGCAGAAACCCGGCTGAAGGTCAGCCATTATCTGCCATCCGTTCATGGCATCCACACCGATTTCATCGTTCCATGGACTGAACAGATCACGGCATGTACCGATGGCGAGGTCACGTTCGAGATTTTTGCCGCCGGTTCCCAGCTTGGCAATGTCACCCGCCAGCAGGAACAGGTGCTTGCCGGGGTTGTCGATGTCGCGCATGGCCTGACGGGGCTTCCCCGTGGCCGCTTCCCGCGCACCTCGATCATCGATGTGCCGTTTCTGTCCAACGATGCGGGGGCCGCGACCTATGCGCTGTGGTCGCTGCACGATGGCCCTCTGGCCGAGGACTACAAGGGGATGCACCTGCTGGCGCTGCACGCGCATAATGGCGGGCTGATCCACACCAAGGGGAAATCGGTCAAGACGATGGCCGATCTCAAGGGGCTGCGCATCCGCACGCCCAGCCCCGCCGTATCGGACATGCTGACCTATCTGGGCGCCGATCCGCAGGGCCTGCCGCCCGGCGAGGTCTATGAAAATATCCAGCGCGGGGTTCTGGATGGAACGGTTTTCCCGTGGGATCCGGTGAAATCCTTCGGCCTGAACGAGGTCGTCGATCATCACCTGGACCTGGGTGCCTATACGGTGTCGTTCTTCTTTGCGATGAACCAGCGGTCCTATGACAAGCTCAGCGACAAGGCCAGGGCTTGCGTCGATCAGGCCTCGGGCGACAATCTGGTGGGCAAGTTCGGCGATTGGTGGGATGCCTGGGACAAGCCGGCCCATGATGAGGCTGTCGCTGCGGGTCACGAAATCACCGTGCTGACCGAAGAACAGCGCAACGAATGGCGCGCTGCCCTGCAACCGGTCGTGGATAACTATCTGGCCGGGCTGGAAGCCGAGGGCATCGACAACGCCCGCGATATTTATGACCAGATGGTCGCCAAGGTCGCGGAATACGAACAGCAACATAAATAGCAGTCATCGCATTGGCGGGTTGACGGTCCGGCATCCCGCAGCGGGTGCCGGTATAATTACAGGAGAAACCGGATGGACAAGGTGATCCGCGCGCTGACGCGTGTGATCGGGGCTGCGGCGGCGTTGGGGGTCGTGGCTTACGGGGCCGCAGCGGTTGCCACCGTGGCGGATGTGCTGGGGCGGGTCGTCGGGATCCCGGTATCGGGCGTGGTCGAGATGGTTCAATTGGGGGTCATGGCCGGAACATGGCTTGTCATTCCCTTTGCCTTCCTCAGCGGGGCTCATGTTGGCGTCGATTTCGTCTTTAACGCCATGCCGCGCCCGGTGCAGGTGGTGCTTGCGGTGATTATCGCGATGGGCTCGGTCGTTCTGGTCTGGCTGATGCTGCGCTATGGCTTTGACACTTTCAGGATGCGCACGATGTTCGGCGACAAGTCGCAGCAGCTTGGCATCCCGATCGCGGTGTTCTGGTATCCGCTGCTTGCGGGGCTGTGCCTGTCACTGGTTGCCATCCTTTTGAACGTCACCATCTTTCTGAAGAGGCCCGCACATGTCTGACGCAATCATCGGCTGTCTGGGCTTTCTTGGCGCGCTGGTGCTGATCGGGTTCGGCATGCCCGTCGCTACTGCCATGGCCCTCGCGGGGATTCTGGGGGCGGTCTATCTGGGCGATTGGGGCGGCATGGTCTTTATGCTGGGTTCCAGCCCGTTCGAGTCGGTCTTTCCCTATTCCTTCAGCGTGATCCCGCTTTTCGTCGCAATGGGGGTCTTTGCCTCCTATGCGGGGCTGTCGCGGGCGCTGTTTACAGCGATCAACAGCTTTGTCGGACACCGTCGCGGCGGGTTGGCCATGGCCACTATCGGTGCCTGCGCCATGTTCGGCGCGATCTGCGGCAGCTCGCTGGCGACCGTCGCCACCATTGGCCGCGTCGCCCTGCCCGAGATGAAGCGCCACGGCTATGATTCCTCGCTGGCGACCGCGACAGTCGCTGCGGGCGGCACGCTTGGCGTGCTGATCCCGCCCTCGATCCTGCTGGTTGTCTATGGCCTGCTGACGCAAAGTTCGGTTGGCAAGCTGTTCATCGCGGCGATGATCCCCGGCATTCTGGGGGCGTTGCTTTATGCCGCCGCGATCCGGGTGCAGGTGGCCCGCAAGCCGCAGCTTGCGCCCACCTCGGAACGGATCAGCGCGGCCGAGCGGCTGCGGGCGCTGAAACAGACCTGGCCGGTGACATTGCTGTTCGTGACCGTCATCGGCGGCATCTTCGCCGGGCTGTTTTCCCCGACCGAGGCAGCGGCCGTTGGTGCGGTAGGTGCCTTTGTGCTGGCCCTGCTGTCGGGTGAGATGACCGCCGAGGTTCTGCGCAAGGCCACCGCCGAGGTCGCCAGCCTGTCGGGTATGATCTTTTTCATCCTGATCGGCGCGTCCTTCTTCAATTTCTTCCTGGAAACCACTGGCCTGCCGCAGATGCTGATCGACCTGATCCGGGCGGCGGATGTCGCGCCGCTGGTGGTGATGCTGCTGATCCTGCTGTTCTATATCGTGCTGGGATGTTTCATGGATTCGCTGTCGGTCGTGTTGCTGACCGTGCCAATCCTTGCACCTGTCGCCGTCGAACTGGGCTATGATCTGGTCTGGTTCGGCGTGATCGTCGTCACTGTGGCCGAAATCGGGCTGATCACGCCGCCCATCGGGATGAACCTGTTCGTCGTGCAGGCCGCCTCGCAGGGGGTCAGTCAGTCCACCGTGGTGCGCGGGATTTTCCCGTTCATCCTGGCCGATGTGATCCGCCTGCTGATGCTGGTGCTGGTTCCCGCACTGGTGCTGTGGCTGCCCGGAGTGTTGATGTAGGTCGGTCCCGGAATTCCGGGGAATAAGTTCCGGCGCGGTCCATAACCCTTGCAGACACAATCGCAACGAACATGTCATGGACCGCCTGCCCGCAAAGGCCATACCGCCCGGCTTTGCAGCACCAGTCCCGCAGGCAGGCTGAGCGCTCGCACCATCATGCCTGCTGCCTTGCCGAAAGCGGCGCGGCGGTCCTGATCAGCGCCGCAGTGGCAGGGGGGGCCGGACGCGGCGCGCGAAGAAGCCGGGTAATCCTGTTATCGCGTATCCGCTTGCCAGTGTGCCCCGGCGCGGACCCAGAGGGCGCGCCGGGGCGGTGGTCACTTGACGAAGCGGATGCCGCAGTTCTTCACGGTATTCGCCGTTTCGATCGCCTGCATCTCGCCCTTGAGGCGCGCGACCTCGGCTGCCTGCGCGCCGTCGCCCTTGATCATGAACAGGGCAGGCCAGAACAGAACTGCCCCGACGCTGGCGGCCACGACGTCGTTACTTGCCTTCTTGTCCTGAAGCGCAGAAGCCTGAGCCGCGCGGTTGGCGACGCTTTGCGCCTCGACCGCCAGTTGCTTGCAACTCATGTTCTGATAGGTCGTCGGCGAGACATAGCTGGGCGCGATCTTGTCCGATTTATCGGCGCAGGCCGCCAGGGCCAGCAGGGCCAGTCCTGCAATCGCGGGTTTTGCAATACGGGTTTGCACGCGGTTCTCCTTTGCGTTGTTTCCGTATTGTTCGCGATAAAGTGAAGGAGTTGCCTCAGCCTTAACGCGAGCGATCGCTGGCGGTGCGAATTGTCTGACATTTGAATCACCTTGCACTGCCGCCCGTCGTTCGCGCGGGCTTGAAATGCCCGCGCCGCGCGGTTAGATCCCGCTGCGACAACCCGAAGGAGCCGCAGGTGGCAAATCCCGTCCAGTTCATTAACCAGGTCCGTGCCGAGGCTGCCAAGATCGAATGGCCCGCGCGGCGTGAAGTGGTGACAACTACCTTCATGGTGGTCGTCATGGCGACGCTGACCAGCATCTTTTTCTTTCTGGTCGATTTTGTGATCCGCTTTGGCCTGACCGAGGGATTGAAGGCGATCAGCGGCTGATCGGGGCTTGCATTTCACGGGCAGGGGCGGTAATTGCCCCCGACTGTCTGGCAAGCGGCGTGCCTCGAAATCCGTGTGCGCGCCGATTTCCGTTTTGCCGGACCTAATCGAATTCAATGAGGGCGCGCCGCAATCGCGTGGCTTTCGTCAAGAACAACAGGGGTCGATCAAGACATGGCAAAGCGTTGGTATTCTGTCAGCGTCCTGTCGAACTTCGAAAAGAAGGTCGCCGAGGCGATTCGGCAGTCCGCCGCAGAAAAGGGCCTTGAGGATCAGATCGACGAGGTGCTGGTCCCGACCGAGGAAGTGATCGAGATCCGGCGTGGCAAGAAAGTCACGTCCGAGCGCCGTTTCATGCCGGGCTATGTGCTGGTCCATATGGACATGTCGGACCAGACCTATCATCTGGTGAACTCGATCAACCGCGTGACGGGCTTTCTGGGAGCGCATGGCAAACCCATGCCGATGCGCGACGAAGAAGTTAACACCATTCTGAACCGCACGGGCGAGGGTGAGCAGGCCGCGCCGCGCAACCTGATCCGCTTTGACGTGGGCGAAAAGGTTAATGTGACCGACGGCCCGTTCGAAGGGTTTTCGGGTATGGTGGAAGAGGTTGACGAGATTTCGGCACGGATCAAGGTCACGGTGTCGATTTTTGGTCGGCCCACACCGGTGGAACTGGAATTCACGCAGGTCGCCAAGACCGCGTGATGTATGTGCGGGAGGCGTGATGCCGGACCGCTAAATCGGCCCCTATACCCATTCACGGGCAGGGCTTGATGATGAAGGAGAAGGCCAGATGGCCAAGAAAGTCGTCGGGCAGCTTAAGCTGCAAATCAAGGCGGGGCAGGCGAACCCGTCGCCCCCCGTTGGCCCCGCTTTGGGTCAGCGAGGCATCAACATCATGGAATTCTGCAAGGCGTTCAACGCCCGCACGCAGGAAATGGAACAGGGTTCCCCGGTTCCGGTCGTGATCACCTATTACGCCGATAAGTCGTTCACCTTTGAAACCAAGACGTCGCCCGCGTCGTTCCTGCTGAAAAAGGCCGCCGGTCTCAAGCCGGTGGGCAAGCGGAACCGCCCCAAGGGCTCTCTCAAGCCGGGCCGTGAGGTTGCGGGAACCGTGACCGTCAAGCAGGTGCGCGAGATTGCCGAAGCCAAGATGAAGGATCTGTCCGCGAACGACATCGACGCGGCGATGAAGATCATCGTCGGCTCGGCCAAGTCGATCGGCATCGAGGTGAAGGGCTAAGCCATGGCGAAGATTGCAAAAAAGAAAGCTGCGGCCCGCGCCGCCTTTGAGGGCAAGTCCAACCTGTCGGTCGAAGATGCCGTCAAGCTGGTCAAGGACAATGCCTCGGCCAAGTTCGACGAAACCGTCGAGATCGCGATGAATCTGGGCGTCGATCCGCGCCATGCCGACCAGATGGTCCGTGGTGTCGTGACCCTGCCAGCCGGAACCGGCAAGGATGTCCGCGTCGCCGTATTCGCCCGTGGCCCCAAGGCTGACGAGGCGAAAGAGGCAGGGGCCGACATCATCGGCGCCGAGGATCTGATGGAAACGATCCAGTCGGGCAAGATCGACTTTGACCGCTGCATCGCCACGCCGGACATGATGCCGCTGGTCGGTCGTCTGGGCAAGATTCTGGGTCCGCGTAACCTGATGCCGAACCCCAAGGTCGGCACGGTGACGATGGATGTCGCGGCGGCCGTCAGCGCGGCCAAGGGCGGCGAAGTCCAGTTCAAGGCGGAAAAGGCGGGTGTCGTCCATGCCGGCATCGGCAAGGTCAGCTTTGACGCCGACAAGCTGGCGCAGAATCTGCGCGCATTTGTCGATGCGGTGAACAGGGCCAAGCCTTCGGGCGCGAAAGGAACCTATATGAAAAAGGTTTCGATCAGTTCGACCATGGGGCCGGGGGTATCGGTTGACGTGGTCTCGGCGACTGCTGGCTGAAGCCCGGATCATCAGTACAGGAAAGGGTGGGCCGAGGCCCGCCCTTTTTCGTTCCCGGCGATGCTGCGGCAGGTGTCAAAGCTGCCTGACAGCATCCCGTTTGTGACGGTGCAGTCGCGCCGCAACCCGTCTGACAAGGTGATAACCGGGTCGCGCACCGGGGACTCCGCGCCGCGCCGCTGCCTTGCAACCATGTACCGTCCTGAGAAGCAGGCGCAGCAGAGGCGCTGGATCGTCTGGTGTCAGCCCGTCAATCGGCTTGTCGATATAATCGGCATGGACCACCGTATAGTCCCCCCGAGTCAGAAGCCAGCTTGCCAACCGTTCCTGCACGAATGTTTTCAGCGCATATTGCTTGGGGCCGGCATGCTGTGCGACCGCGTTATCGGGTAATATAGAACCCCCTTTTTCGACGTGATCGTAATAGGCCCGCGCCAAGGCTTTCCAATCTTCCCAGAAGCGGCGTTTCGCGATAATATAATTAGAAAAAACTGACGTGGAAAAATCGCCCATTTCCCGGCTCAGATCGGCCTGAACGCCCTGTGTCTCAAGAAATGCCTCGGTGCATTCGATCAGACCCTTGTGAAAGGCCTCGCCCTGGATCCAGACATTGTCGTACCACAGCAGATACAGCCAGACCGAGGAAAAAAGTGCGACATCGGCCTGCGGGTTCGCCTCGATCAGTGCCGTGATTTCGGCCATCGTGCAGCTTGCCTTTTCCGGAAATTTAGGAGAGACAAAACCGTACCAGACATCATCTTTCAGTTCGGTCTGTTCCAGAAAAGTCAGAATGGGATAAAACTCGAACCATCCTTCTTGTCCATCGCGGTTGTCAAGCGGAATGAATGGATCCCGAATGCCGTTTCTTGATTCTGTATCGTAATATATTTGGCGAATATCGATCAAAGTCATTGTGAAATATCATCTAATAAAAATAGAATAAATCTATATTAAAGGAATTTCGGGCGCGATCAACTGCTTTTCCTGTCGGCGTCGGCATAGGCAGGATCCTGATCACCGCTTCCGGGGGGCACTTTGGCTCTTCACATCGGCATGGAAACTGACTAATCACCATGCTGATTCACGCTCGGATTCCAATCTGCGCGTGAATCGATTCGTCCGAGACGGTGGGCGCTGGCGTCGGTCAGCTTAATTTCCTGCCTGAGATGGGAACAAGCATTTTTCCGAAGGTCTTCCTTCGGGCGGTCTTGTCCCTTGCGGACCCGCCCTGATCCTGCGGGATCAGGACAAAGAGAGCCGGGGGGAAACCCCCAAATTGGAGTGAAACCGTGGATAGAGCACAAAAAGAACAGGTGGTCGAGGAACTCGGCCAGATCTTTGAAAGCTCTGGCGTCGTGGTGGTTGCCCACTACGAGGGAATGACGGTTGCGCAAATGCAGAACCTCCGCGCGCAGATGCGCGAAGCGGGCGGTTCTGTGCGTGTTGCCAAGAACAGGCTCGCCAAGATCGCCCTGGAAGGTAAGGCCTGCGCCAGCATCGCCGACTATCTGACGGGCATGACCGTGTTGTCCTACTCGGAAGACCCAGTGGCTGCGGCCAAGGTCTGCGAGGACTATGCCAAGACGAATGATAAATTCGTGATCCTTGGCGGTGCCATGGGCGACACGGCGCTGGATCCGGCCGGTGTCAAAGCCGTGGCCGCCATGCCGGCGCGTGAAGAGCTTATTGCTTCGATCGCAGGCTGCATTGGCGCCCCTGCTTCGAACATCGCCGGTGCGATCGGCGCGCCTGCAAGCAACATCGCGGGTATCCTCAGCACTCTGGAAGAGCGCGCGGCTGCCTGATGCAACCCTTTCCCGACTGGTGGTTGAAAACCCGACGTTGGAACACTAACTGGAAAGAACGGAAAAATGGCTGATCTGAAAAAACTCGCCGAAGAAATCGTGGGCCTGACCCTGCTGGAAGCCCAGGAGCTGAAGACCATCCTGAAGGATGAATACGGCATCGAGCCCGCCGCTGGCGGCGCTGTCATGATGGCTGGCCCGGCTGCGGGTGCTGCCGAAGCCGTCGAGGAAAAGACCGAATTCGACGTGGTTCTGCTGGAAGCCGGCGCGAACAAGATCAACGTGATCAAGGAAGTTCGCGGCATCACCGGTCTGGGCCTGAAAGAGGCCAAGGATCTGGTGGAAGCCGGCGGTAAGGTCAAGGAAGGCGCCAACAAGGACGAAGCCGAAGAAATCAAGAAAAAGCTTGAAGCGGCCGGTGCCAAGGTCGAACTGAAGTAATCACTATTGGCGCTGCCCGATCCCTGATCGGGCGGCGCTATCCCGGATCAGCGTTCAGTAACCAGTTCCATGTCGAGATACCTATTCTACGTTCCGCCTACGCGGGTTCCGACAGGGGGCTTGAATGTGATCCTGGAATGGGCCTCGTTTCTGTTGAACCGGGGTGTTGATGCGCTGGTCTTTACTCACCTGCCTGACTATAGCTATCGTTTCAGTGGCGTCGATATGCCGATCACCTATGCTCCGGCTGTTGCGAATCAGTTGTTGCGCTATGGTTGGCCCCGGACGAGCCACAGGTTTCTGTCGCAGCGGGTGGGGGCGTTCCTGCGTGCGAAGGACAGGACGAAAATCGATCTGCGGGATGACGACATCATCATGGTTCCCGAATATGCCTCTGATTTCGTACCGGACGCCTTTCCGCAGAATCGCTGTGTGATGATCGCACAGGACGTCTATGGGTTGATGCGCGTGTCCAGACAGCCGAGGTTCAAACGGAACCGGTTTTCGGCCGTCATTACGACATCCGAGGCCAGCAGTGCTGCGGCCCGGCTGATTCTGGAGATCGAGCCGTGGCAAATCCCGCTGGTCGTCGATCCGACCGAGTTTTCCTTTGTTGCCGACAAGAAGCCGGTGATCGCCTATCTGCCGCGCAAGCTGGCCGAGGATTCGCAACTGGTGACGTCCCTGCTGGCCGAGCGCGGCCGCACCCAGGGGTTCGAGATTCGTCGTCTGGCAAAGCTGACCCGCGCCGAACTTCTGCGCCAGATGCACGAAGCGGCGATATTCCTGTCCTTCTCGTGGCAGGAAGGTTTCGGGTTGCCGCCTGCCGAGGCGATGGCGACCGGGGCCCTTGTGATCGGCTATACCGGTGTGGGCGGTGACGAGTATTTTGTCAGCGACGTGGGCTATCCGATTCCCGGTTCGGATTTATCGCGCTTCGTGCGAACGGTAGAGCAGGTTTGCGAACAGTTTCTTGCCGACCCCGACAGCCTGCTGCCGCTGCGTAAGCGCGCGTCCGAGCGGATCCTGTCACGCTATTCGGAAGAAAGGCGCGCAGACAGCCTGATGAGGGTGTTTCACGAGATTGGCAACAACAAGTGGGTGGCGTAGGGGAATTT
>NZ_JBKEBL010000239.1:0-9285 GCF_047973135.1 Paracoccus sp. (in: a-proteobacteria) | reverse complement strand
GGCGGGCGGTGCCGCGTCCACCTGTAATCCGGCCGGGGCGGCCAGCACCAGCCTGGTGATGCGTTGTGGTTGACGGATGGCAAAGGCTGCCGCCAGCCAGCCCCCGAAGGAAAAGCCCGACAGCGCAAACCGGTCAAGGCCGAGCCGGTCGAACAGGTCCATGTAATGCAGCACATGATCCTCGACCGATGCGATGGCGGGGTTGTCGCCGGATTCGCCGAAGTTGGCGTGGAAGGGGATGAGGACACGATGGGTCCGCGCCAGATCCGTGGCGAAGGCAAAGCCGGGGAAGGTGCCGGTGCCGTGCAGGAAGACCAGCACGGGTCCGCTTCCACCAGCCAGCAGCACGGTTTTGGTGCCGTTGATGTCATGCGTCTCGCGGGTGAAGCCTGAGGGTGTCGGAACAACGGGGAGCATGGGGCGATCCTCGATCAAGGGTTGGCCCGCGTCGCCGGGCGCAGGGTAAGGGCCGCGAATTGTGCGGTTGCATTGGCAATACGTGCGGCGAGCAAGCCGGAAGGCGCCCTGCCAGCCACGATTTCCTCGGTGCAGGCGTAGATAGAGGACGAAACGGTGGCGGCCTCGAAGAAACCGAAGAGCGGGCGCAACTGGTGCTCTACCATCAGCGAATGGCGCAACCCGCCGCCCACGGCTGTCAACAGCACGGGCTTGTTACGCAGCGCTGCCGGATGGATCAGATCGAACACATGCTTGAACAGACCGGGGTAGGATCCCTGAAAGACCGGCATGCCGACCACAAGCCCGTCGCAGTCTTCGATTGCTGCCACCAGGTCGCGCCAACCCTCATCAAGTGCCGCACGGTCTAGTGTCAGCAGTCCAGACCCAGACCCGGCATTCGACAGGTCGCGCCGCTCTACATTGAGGCCGAAGCCGGAGAGCAGCGCCTCGCAGACCGAATCGACCAGAAGATGTGCCTTTGCCGGGTGGGCGCTGCCGATGAAGGCAACGATGCGCGGAGCGGCCCGCACAGGCGCGGGAGTTGGAACTGCGGCCATGGCTCAGCCATTGACCCCGAAGACGGTCCATTTCGCCTCCGGCCCGGCAAGGCCCAGCAGGCTGCGCCCGCATTCCTCGACGATCTGGTCAGCCATAAGGATATGCTGGGTGCCGGCATGGATGTCGCGGTAGAAGCGCTGCATCGGCGTGTTGTGCAGCGAAGCGCCGCGGGCCGCCCGATGAGCGAAGGTTCCGACCTCGGAAATCACATCATGGATATGGCGTAACGTCAGCTTCACCATGGTCATCTGCTCCAGCGACGGAGCCTCGTCCCGCATTGCGCTGTCCGAGACGGACCGCCAGGTCTCGAACACCAGCGCGCGGGCCGCTCGGTAGCGGGCATGGGCCTGCGCGAACTGGAACTTGAAGCTGGCGGACTCGGCCGAAGGTCCAAACGGGTCCGTGCGGGTGCGAATCACCTCGGCCAACTCGTCGAGAATGCGACGTCCGACCCCGGTGGCCCAGGCGGTATGCACCAACGCACTGTATCCGGCGAGGCCGAGATTGCCCTGTGGCCCGCCCCTGCGTGGCGCACTGATGTCGAAATCGTAAAGCATGTGATGCGGCACGAACAGCTCTTCGTCCGCCGCCAACGTATAGTCAAAACTGCCAGTGGCGCGCAGGCCCAACACGTCCCAGTTGCCCAGAAGCTTGATGGTCGAGCGGGGATGGTGGCAGACGACGATCTTGGGCGAGCCGTTCGCCGTCATCACCATGTTCTGGCCCTCGGCATCCATGACGAAGCAGCCGGAATGAATCCATTCCGCATGGAAGATCGAGCTGCCATAGGCCCAGTTGCCCTTGATCATGTAGCCGCCGTCCACAGGTCGGGCAAAGCCGCGCGGCACGCCATTGCCCGCGATGGTGATATCCTTCCGTTTGGCAAAAACGGTGTCGATCCCCTGCTGCGCAAGAAAGATCGCCATTGTCGTGCCTTCCATGTTGTTCACCATGGCGCACCAGCCTGCCGAGGCATGAGCGTGGGACAGGCGTTCGAGCAGGATCACCACCTCGACCGGCAGAAGCTCGGCCCCGCCGACCTCACGCGGGAAAAGCATGGTATAGATGCCTGCCGCGCGCAGCGCCGCCACGACCTCGTCGGTCATCCGGCCAAGCGCCTCAGCCTCGTTCGCCTTTTCGCGGACCAGCGGCAGAATGTCGTCGAGCCGTGCGGCAAGCTCTGCGGCATCGGTGCCCGGGGAGAACTCCCAGGGGGAAGCGAAAGCGTTCATGGTCGATCCCTGTTTTGTGCGTCCGGCACATCATAAGCCGGTTATCTAAGCGAGATTGCGCCGCAGATGACTTTGTCCCAACCCCCCCGGATGGGGGGATGGGCGGGCCAGAAGTAAGATTTGGACAGGTTGCAAAAGCAGCGCTAGACTTGCCGGTGCGACAGGAAACCCAACTCGACAAAGGGCACGAGATGACCGTGACAGCCGCATCGCACGACCTTCTGGCCGATCATGTCATTTCGGTCGCAGCCAGTCATAGCAAGACTGAACTGGGGGCCGCTTGTCACGTGGCGGTGGATGCGTTGCTTGGCGCTCCGGCGATGGGGCTCTACCTGCGCGAGGCGCATGGCCCGGCACTGCTCTACAGCCACAACGCACCGCGCGGGTTCCTGGAGGAATATGCGGGCGAGCTGGCCATGCGCGATCCCATGATCGAGCGGATCATGGAGACAGGATGTTCCGTCATCGGGACAAGCCTGCGCCGCACACAGGGGCGGAACATCAGGTTGATGCAAGATTTGCTGAACCGCTGGGGCTTCTGCGACAATCTGTGCGGTCCGCTCTATGTCGGGGCGGAACTGATAGGTTTTCTCTATGCCGCCGACCGCGTTGCGCCCCGCGAGGAACCGGCGCTGCGTGCCGAGCGGCTGGATTACATTTGCCGGTCTGCCTCGCTGGCGCTCTGGCGCCTGGCCGCCGATCCGGCCCCTCCGGCCAATGTGTCCGCGACTCCTTCCTTGGCGATGATTATGCCGCCACGCCTGGCTGAAGTTGCGCATCTGGTCTGCGAGGGCCGCACCAACAAGGAGATTGCACGGCTTCTCGGCATCTCGCCCCATACGGTGAAGGAGTATATCTCAAACTTGTGCCAGCGGCTTTCGGTGCGGAACCGCACCAGTATTGCCGCTGCCCTGTTGCGCTTGCAAAAGCAGGAACCGGGCGTCACGCGTTCCGCCCAAGAAGCAGCCTTGCTGAATGCCACCTTCCGCCCAAGGTCTGCCGACCTGCGCCGGTGCGCCGAATATTTTTGACGAAACCTGAAGCATCGACGGCTGGGGCTCACTGGCTCAGTGCCGTTTTTGTGCTGTCATGGACGACCGTGTTGCGCGAATAAAGTTTTGCTCGCACAGGCCCCTTTCCGCTGATCGTCATGCGGTTCAGGGTGCGGGTGGCAATTTTTGTTTCGGTGGTCTGGGTCTCCAGTTTGCGACCGCGCAGGTTCGGTCCGATGACCTGCTTGTGGCGCCCGATCCGGGCCTCGCCGCGAGAACTCTGGCCATGACCGGTGGCCTTCTGCTAGGCCATCCGGCCACCGCATCCGCGCTGAACCAGATCGTGACGTCACCGCGCTGGCAGAGCGCTCCGTTATACTCCGCCCGGTTCGTTACCCGGTACTTCGTCTTCGCAAACTTGTCCCGCCCCGCCGTATTGTATAGCTGAAGCATGCGTCCCGTCGCATGACACCTTCCCGACGGTGTTCCGAATGATCGCCCGCAAGGCGCCTGATGCGACTTTCTCTCTTGTTTTAGAGACAAATCCCGTCAGTTCAGCCCCAGCATACCGCGCAGGGTCGAAAGATCCTCGGCCAGCGTGTTGACCTTGGCCGACAGCAGGTTGCGGTCGTCATCACTGAGGTTTTCATAGGACACGAAGCCGCCGTCATCCGTTTTATACTTGGACAAAACCTCATAGACAGCCGCGAAATTCGCATCGGTCGAGGCAACGAAATCGGCATTTTTGCCGGCGATCAGCGGCTTGATCAGATCATAGATCTTTTCCGAGCCTTGGAAATTCGCCTCGAAATCCCACAGATCGGTGCGGCTGTAGCGATTTTCCTCGCCCGAGATTTTGGTCGCGGCGACCTCTTCCATCAGCACGGCAGCGCCTCCAACTACGATCTCGGGAGGAAAGGTAAGCGTGTTGATCCGGTCGTTCAGATCAATCACATTGGCCATCAGCCCGTCGGCATAATCGGCAAGACCCTCGGTGCTGCCCTGATCCCAAAGCCCGTATTCGATGCGGTGAAAGCCGATGAAACCGGGATCCTTTTCGCCCTGTTCATAGTCGTCGGCACGCGCGTCGATGGCCACGTCAAGATCCGAGAACAGCTCGGCAATGGGTTCCACCGCCTCGTAATGGGTACGTGTGGGGGCGAACAGCGCCTTTGCCGTCTCCAGATCGCCAGCCTTGATCGCATCGGTAAAGGTGCTTGTACTCTTGACAAGTTCGGCTGTGTTCTCAGCGACATAAATTTTGTATTCGGCCAGTGGCCCGACCAGATCCAGCGTGGCGTCCTGCGCCAGGGTGGGCGTGGCCAGCAGCGCCAACAGTGCCGTTGTTCCCAGGTTTCGTGTCATGCTCATCGTGAACTCCTGTCTTGTTGAGTCTGATTTGCGTGGTGGCTTATGGTTTGATGGCTTCCACGAGTGTTCGTCCGATATAATCGTTGGCATCCACCGCGCCGGGCAGGATGAAGAAATATCCGCCCCCGACAGGTTTGATATATTCCTCCAGCGGTTCGCCATTCAGGCGGTTCTGGATGTCGATAAAGCCGGTGTTCAGATCGCGCTGATAGGAAATGAACAGCAGCCCCTGATTGATCTGACCGTTTTTCTCGACACCGTTGGAATAGTTAAGGGCGCGGCGGATGAAGGGCAGCGTGCCGATATTGCGCGGATTGGCCAGCCGGATATGGGCGTCAAGCGGGGTGATGTCGCCGTCAGGGTCGTCGGCATAGTCGAAATCGTCATATTCCGACCCGCCGGCCAGCGGTGCACCGGAAATCCTGCGGCGTCCAAAGATGGCCTCTTGCTCTTGCAACGGTGTGCGGTCCCAACGCTCGACGAAATTGCGGATGATGCGCAGCGCCTGATAGGTTCCGCCGGTCGCCCAGTCCGGCTCGTCGCCATCGGCGCCGATCCAGACGATTTGTTCCATAAGCGCGGCATCATTGGTATCAGGGTTGGCCGAGCCGTCGCGAAACCCCAGGAAATTGCGGGCGCTTGGGGCCCGGCTGCCATCAGAGGGGGGGATTTCGGGCGGCACATTGCCATCCTGCATCCAGGACAAGACCAGATATTGCGACAGGATCTTGATGATGTCGCGCAGCGCATGGATGCAGGTGTCTTGCGTATTGGCATTGAATTGCACCGACAGATCGCCATGGCACAGCTCAGAGCGCAGCGCATCATTGGGGAACTGTTCCATTCGGACCAGCGAATTGGGCTTCAGTCCGTCCGCGATCCAGTCATGCTTGTCGAAAAACGATGCCCCCAGCCCCACGGTGATGGTCAGGTTGTCGGGCGCGACCGTATCGCCCAGAATGCCGGAATCGGCGGGTGGCAATTTTGGGTCGCGCGCCGGTACCGGCCCGCCCTGCGTCAGAAAGGCGATGCGGCCCGTCAGTGTACGAAAAAACTGCTCTGTATCTGCGGGGCCTGACAGCACCAGGTTGAACGCAGCCACGATGCCATTGGCCGGGCGCGGTGTCGCGATGCCCGCCTGATGCGTCCCGGTCCAGGGCTGTGATTGCCGCGCGGTCTGCGCGTCGCCTGTGGGGGCATCGGCCACATGGGCCGGGGTCCGTGGGGTTTCGGCCCATGCCATACCGCCGCCGGTTGTGAGCAGTGCCCCGCCGCCGATGGCACCCAGAACCTGCCTGCGGCTGGCCATCGGGCAGCCTGTGCCGGTCTGCGTGTTTTGCGTATCATCGCTCATGTCAGATCCCTCCGATGGCTGGTTGCAAGCGATCCAGCGTGCCCGCCAGATCGGCAAAGGCTTTCGCCAGCGCCTTCCTGTCTTTCTCGCCGACCTTGTCATAAGCCGGAAAGCTGCCTTCCTGCTTCAGCCCGTCCAGCGCCGCTTGCGTCGCGGCGATCTGCGCCGCCAGAGCATCCTTCAGCGCCGGATCGACCGGTGCGACGACGCCTTCCAGAAGGCCGGACAGTTTCGCGATACCCTCAAGACTGGCGGCAAAATCGGCCAGATCGGCGCCGGCATAGTGATCTTCGCCCTGCACGATCCTGCCTTCGGCAAGTTGGCTGGCCATATCGCCGGGCAGCGCGATCAGCAGCGCGGGGTCGATGGTAAAGCCCGACAGCCGCGCCTTCAGGTCAGTCAGATCGGCGACCAGCCTGTCGGCGACGGGGGCCAGCCCGTCCAGGGTACCCTGTGCGAAAAGCCCATATTCCAGCCGGTGATAGCCGGTAAAGGCTGGATCGGCTTCGCGCGCTGCCAGAAGATTGGCCAAGGGATCAATGGTGTTTTCCAGATCCGAGAGGCGATAGGCCAGCGGCTCGATCCGCTTGTAGGGCGCGCGCGCCGCAATCCACGCCGCCTGCGCCGCCGCCAGATCATCCGCGACGATGGCGTCGCGCAGCGCCTCGGCGGTGCTGACCGCCTGCGCGCCCTGCATGATCAGATAGACCTTGTATTCCCCAAGCGGGCCAAGGAAATCGCGCAGTTCAACCTGTGCGGCTTCGGTGGACCACTCTTCGGAATGGGTCACATGCAACACCCCGCGCGGATTGGTCAACAGCCCGCAGGTGATCGCGAAATCGCCCGGCGACAAGTTGACGTTCAGCACGGATTTATAGCCGGGCAGGATGTTCTCGCGCTCGGCCACCACCATCACGCCATCGAGGATTTCCCATTCGACGGGTCGGTCGGATGCGTTGGTGATTTCAAAGGACCGGCGGCCAGCAGCGACGGTCATCTCCATCGGGTCGCAGGTCTGGCTTGTCACGGTCACGGTTTCGAAGCGACCGGTCTGCGGCGACCCCGGATTGCGTTGCGAGGCCCACCAGAAGGCGCCCATGCCTGCGACAACCAGCGCCGCACCGACCGGGACCAGCACCCAGAGCAGACCGGAGGGAGAGGAAGGGTGCGGATCAGGCATGAGCTACGGCTTTCACAGGGCGCAGGAAAAAGAACATAACAACAGACAGATAAAGGGCATAAACCGCCACTTCGGCAATTGTCGGTGTGTCGAGATAGCCGAATATCCCCGACAGGATCGTGCCCACCACTGACGACACCGGCAGAATCAGGCTGCTGTCCCAGACCACGCCCTGAAGACTGTTCCAGACACCGGCCTCGTGCAGGTTACGCAGTGTGCCCGCCAGAATGCCCGCAGCGACAAACAGGATGAAAATCCCCGTCCAAAGAAAGAACTTGCGCAGATCCAGCCGCAGTCCACAGCGAAAGATCAGCCAGCCGATGATGACCGAGACCAGCAGCCCGGCCAGCGCCCCCGCCGGCGCGGCGGGGCCGGTGCTTTGCTGAAACACGGCCAGCAGGAAAAAGACCGATTCCAGCCCCTCACGAGCCACCGCCAGAAAGGCCATGCCCGTCAGCGCCCAGCCCGTCGCGTCGCTGGCCAGTGCGGCATCGACCTGCCCCTGCAACTCGCCCTTGATCGAACGTGCTGCCCGGCGCATCCAGAACACCATCCATGTCAGGATGACAACGGCAACAACGCCGATCAATGCCTCGAACAGTTCCTGCGCGCGCTGCGGAAAATCGGCGGCAAGCAACTGGATGCCCGCCCCCGCGAACAGCGCTGCTGCAGCTGCAAAGAACACGCCCGCCCAGACCGCCGGCATCCATGCCGCACGGCCGGTCTTGTGCAAATAGCTGGCGATGATCCCGACGATCAACGCCGCCTCAAGCCCCTCGCGCAGCATGATCAGAAAGGGTGCAAGCATCAGTGGGAACCGCAACGCAAGACTTCAGCCTCACAACGGATGCAACGGGTTGCGTTGCGTTCGTTCATCCTGGCAACCATCATACCCTCATTCTTCCTGTAAACGCGCTTTCATCACCCTGCGGCCGCATCGTAAACGCGACCTTCGGCATGTTCAGGAGCTGGTTTTACACGCCAGCCAAATTCTTGACAACATTAATCGGAAATTTCGGCGGTACTTCGCGACCATAGCCCGGACCCCTCAACGATCATGCGCGCCCGCGCGGCCGGGGGCGTAGAAGTAGAGCACGCCCGGCGGGTCTTTGCCGCTCCGTTCGCCATTGGGCTCGGACCGTGTATGGATGACACCCGCGGGGCAAGGGCTGTTCGGTCACATCGGGCGTCTGGTCGGTTGCGGCCATGTATACGGCGTCTGATTTGCAGCGCTTGGGCTGCGCGCCCTGATGAAATCCGCGTCAGCGAAGCTCCCGATCAATGGCACGCGCTTGGAGGTGTTCCGGTCCGAACAGGATGTCCTTTGCGATATAGCCTGATGATTTTGTTTTGATTATGTTGTCAGGCTATAACCATTTGATTTTACGATGATGCTGCGCCAATTTGATGATCAATTGGCTTCCGTCAGCTATGTTCCACAGACAGTCGCCTCCAGGCTTCCTGCGGCGGCGGGCGCTGACCTGACCACATCCTCTTCCAGCGCGACGCGCCGAGCGCCTTGTTCTCCCAGAGCGCGGGGTAATCCATCGCGACGATGTCTTCGGCCCGATGGCCAGCCTCGAATATCCGCAGGATACGCGGTTCGAACTCCTGGCCCTCGTCCTTGGGAGAGGCGAGATATAGCCAAGCGATCTTAAACTGATTATTTGTGTGTCATGACGTATTCACTTGATTTCCGCCGCCACGTTTTGTCCGTTCGGGAGAAGGAAGGGCTGACCTTTGCCGAGACCGCTACGCGGTTTTCGGTCGGGGTTGCCAGTTTGACGCGATGGGCGAAGTCGCCTGAGCCCAAGGCGACACGTGAGGGGC
The DNA here is from genome assembly GCF_047973135.1 of Paracoccus sp. (in: a-proteobacteria). Classification (GTDB taxonomy): domain Bacteria; phylum Pseudomonadota; class Alphaproteobacteria; order Rhodobacterales; family Rhodobacteraceae; genus Paracoccus. The sequence continues at coordinate 309 of NZ_JBKEBL010000239.1, read as the reverse complement.
GTCCCCGCAAGGTCGATCTGGAAAAGCTGGCGCAGGACGTTCGGGACCACCCCGACGCTTACCAATATGAACGGGCGGCGCGGTTCCAGGTCACACCGAAGGCGATCTGGAACGGGCTGAGGGCGCTCGGCGTCACATATGAAAAAATCGCCGACGCACCCGAAGTCGGACGAAGCCGCGCCGCAAGCCCTCCGCGAGAAGATTGCGCGAGATCCGAGTGATGGACGGCCCAGCCTTTCTCTGGACGAAACCGGATTTGCCGCCGACATGCCCCGCACCCATGGCTATTCGGCACGAGGACACCGCTGC
>NZ_JBKEBL010000163.1:0-18637 GCF_047973135.1 Paracoccus sp. (in: a-proteobacteria) | reverse complement strand
CGGAGTGCTTGGCGCGGGCCAGATCGCCCAGTCTGCGCATTTCGAAAGCTGCACCAAGGCCGCCAACGCACGGCTTTACGCGATCTGCGATCTGGCCGACGACCTGCGCGAGCGCATGGCCCATACCCATGCCCCCGACAAGACCTTTGCCGATTACGACGACATGCTGGCCGATCCCGGTCTGGACGCGGTGATCATCGCCACCGCCGACGCCTTTCACGTTCCCGCCGCGCTGAAGGCGCTTCGCGCGGGCAAGCATGTGCTCAGCGAAAAGCCGGTGGGAACCTCGATCGAGGAAACCGCCGAACTGGCGCAACTGGTCCGGGACAGCGGGCTGACCTATATGGTTGGCCACATGAAACGCTTTGACCCCGGTATTCAGGCCGCAAAGGCGTTCATCGATGGCGACATGGGCCAGATGGTCGCGCTGAAGGCGTGGTATTGCGACAGCACAAGGCGCTATCCGATGACCGATGCGGTGCAGCCGCTGATCGTCACATCAGACAGGTCGCGGCGGCCCGCAGGAGACCCAAAGGCCGACAGGCGGCGCTACTATATGCTGGCGCATGGGTCACATCTGGTCGATACGGCGCGCTTTCTGGGCGGGCCGATCACCGCCGTCCGGGCGCGGCTTTCGGACCGGCGCGGGATGTTCTGCTGGTTCGTCGAGACGGAATTTGCCAATGGCGTTCTGGGCCATCTGGACCTGACCGTCGCCGTGCGCATGGACTGGCACGAGGGGTTCCAGATCTATGGCCAGAACGGATCGATCCTCGGCAAGACCTTCAATCCCTGGTATTACCGTTCCTCTGAAGTGGACATCTTCGACGAACGCAGCGGCACCTCAAGCCGCATTCTGGGCGAGGACGGGCATTTCTATCGCCGTCAGGTCGAGGGTTTTGCCCGCTGCATCCTTGACGGCACGCCCATGACCGGGGCCTCGATCGAGGACGGGCTGGCCTCGATGCGGGCGATGCGGGCCATCGCTTTGTCGGTCGAAACCGGCACGCGGGTGGAACTGGCCAGCGTCACGGGGGTCATGTGATGCGGCTTGGAATTTTCGCCAAGACATTTCCGGGCGACACACCGCTGGCCGTGATGACTGCGGCGAAGGCCGCAGGGTTTGAGGCGGTGCATTACAACCTTGCCTGTTCTGGCCTGCCATCCATGCCCGACCGGGTGGACGACGCCACCTGCGCCGCCATCACCGCCGCCGCGCGCGCGACGGGCATGACCATCGCCGGGCTGTCGGGCACCTATAACATGGCCCATCCCGATGCGCAGATCCGCCGCGACGGGGCGGCGCGGCTGCGCGTGGTGATTGCCGCCGCGCAGGCCATCGGCGCGCCCATCGTGACGCTGTGCACCGGCAGCCGGGACGCACAGGACCAGTGGCGCGCCCATCCCGGCAATGCCAGCCCCGCTGCCTGGGCCGACATGACCGCCAGCCTGCGCGACGCGGTCGAGATAGCCGAGGCACATGGCGTCGATCTGGGGATCGAGCCGGAACTGGCCAATGTCATCAGCGACACCGCGCGCGCCGGGCGGTTGTTGCGCGAATTGCCCAGTCCCCGGCTGAAGATCGTTCTGGACCCCGCCAACCTGTTCGAAACCGGCGATCCCGCCCCGCTGATCGACGACGCGATTCGCCGTCTTGGCCCGCGTATCGCCATGGCCCATGCCAAGGACCGCGCCGCCAATGGCAGCTTTGTCGCCGCCGGAACCGGCACGGTCGACTTTGCGCGCTTCATCGCCGGGCTGCGCCGCGCGGGCTTTGACGGCCCGCTGATCGCGCATGGCTGCTCTGCCGCCGAGGCCCCCGCCGTCGCCCGGCGGCTGCGCCGTCTGGTCCCGACATGAGTACCCGGTTCCGCCCCTTTCTGCGCGACGGCCTGCGGCTTTCGGTGGCGCAGGGGCCGGGCAGCGGCCCTGTCGCGCTGTTCCAGCATGGCCTGTGCGGCGATTCTGCGCAGACGATGGAGGTCATGCCGCATGAGGATGTGACTGCCGTGACGTTGGAATGCCGGGGCCACGGACGTTCGGACGCGGGCGATCCGGCGGGTTATGGCATTGCCCGCTTTGCCGATGACGTGGCGGCGCTGGCCGAAACCCTTGGCACGCCGCGCTTTGTCGGCGGCATCTCGATGGGGGCGGCCATCGCGGCCCGGCTGGCGGTGCTGCGGCCCGATCTGGTGCGGGCACTGGTGCTGGCGCGGCCCGCATGGGTAACGGAACCCGCGCCCGAAAACATGGTCCCGAATGCCGAGGTCGGACACCTGCTGACCCAGCCCGGCCAGACGGTACAAGCCTTTCGCAACAGTCCGACCGGCCAGCGCCTTGCCGCGCAGGCACCCGACAATCTGACCTCGCTAAGCGGGTTCTTTGCCCGCGAGCCCCGCGACGTGACTTCTGCCCTGTTGACCCGCATTTCCGCCGACGGGCCGGGCATCGCCGGGGACGATCTGCGCGCCCTGAATATCCCCTGCCTGATCGTCGCCACGGATGAGGACGCCATTCACCCGCTGTCCCATGCGCAGCATCTGGCGCGGCTGATCCCAGATGCGCGGCTGGTCACGATCACCCCGAAATCGCGCGACCGCGCGGCCTATGCCGCCGAATTCCGCGCCGCCCTGCAACATTTCACAAGGCACCTGCCCCATGCCCAAACCGCATGACAACTGGTTCGACGACCTGCCCCATGACCGCTGCATCGCCGAGGCCTCGATGTGGTCCGCCGATCTGACCGATCTGGGGGCCGGGGCCGAACGCATCGCGCCCATCGCCGACATGCTGCATATCGACGTGGCCGACGGAGTTTTTGCCCCGGCCTTTCTGTTCTTCCCCGATCTGGTCGCGGCGCTGCGCGCGCGCGTGGCCCTGCCCCTCCATGTGCATCTGATGGTTGATGACCGCATCCTGCTGGCGCAGGCCGAACAATTCGCCGCCGCCGGGGCCGATCTGATTTCTGTCCATGCCGAAAGCGCCCTTGCCGCCGAAGCGATGGCGCTGATCGAGGATATGGGTGCGCTGCCGGGCCTTGTGCTGTGCGTCGAAACGCCGGTCGCCGCCGCCCGCCCGCTGCTGGAAAAGGCCCGGATGCTGACCCTGCTGGGCACCGCCATCGGCGTCAAGGGACAGGGCCTGTCGCCCGATGCGCCCGACCGCCTGACCGAGGCACGGCAGATGCTGGCCAGCCAGCCCGGCCCGCGCCGCATCCTTGCGGCGGACGGAGGCATCCGCGATCATACCGTGCCCGGCCTGCTGGCGGCGGGGGCGCAGACTGTGGTGCTGGGTTCGCTGCTGTTCGGCGATCCCGATCCGGCGGGGCGTGCCGCCTGGCTGGCCCGGCAGACGCTGGCATGACCGGCGGGCCGGTCCTCGCGATCGACATGGGCGGAACGAATATCCGCGCCGCGATTGTCGCTGGCGATGGCGCGGTTCTGGCCATCCGGGGCTGTCCTACCCCCGCGCAGGAAAGCGCCGCCGCCGTGGTCGAGGCTATCGGAGCCCTGTGCGACGTCCTGATCGCGGCCTGCCCGCTGGATCCGCGCGCCCCCGCCGGGTTGTGCGCGCCGGGGCCGCTGGATGCCGATAACGGGGTCGCGCTTGGCACACCGACCATCGCGGCGCTGCGCGACTTTCCGCTGCGCGACAGGCTGGCGCAGCGGTTGGGGCGGCCGGTGACAATCGACAATGACGGGCATGCGGCGGCCTATGGCGAATGGCACTGTGGCGCGGCACCGGGGCAGCGCAATTTCGTTTTTGTGACGGTCTCGACCGGGATCGGCGGCGGTGTGGTGCTGGATGGCAGGCTGCTGCGCGGCCGGATGGGCATGGCCGGGCATTTCGGCCACATGTTGCTGGGCGATCCCGGCGACATCTGTTTTTGCGGTGCAGCGGGCTGCTGGGAGGCCACGGCATCGGGCACCGCCCTGCAACGCCGTGCCCGCGCAGCAGGGTTCGGCAGCCTTCAGGATGCCTGCGACGCCAGCCACGGGGGCGACATCAGCGCGCGGGCTTTCCTTGACCGCGCGGCCCGAGATCTTGCGCGCGGGTTGGTGACGCTGGCGCATTGCTTCAGCCCTGACAGCTTTGTTCTTGGCGGCGGCGTCATGAGCCAGTTCGCCACACTGGATCCGCTGATCCGGCGGCATTTTCGCACGCTGTGCCTGCCACCCTTTCGCGAAACCGCGTTCCACAAGGCCCGGCTGGCCGATCATGCCGGGCTGATCGGGATGGCGATGCAGATTTCGCATCGCGACAAAGCCGCAAGGGGCATAAGCGGTCAGCGGGGCGCGGGCTGATCGGCGGGCAGAAAGCCGCCTTCCGCCGCGCGGCTGGCAAGGCTGCCGGTTCCGCGCATCAGGATCTGGGTGCGGTTCTCCAGCTCGATCGCGGCGGACAGGCTGGCCGCCTCAAGATTGGCCCACATGCCGCGTCTGGTCAGCCAGATACCCAGCCTGCCATTCGCCGCGATGCCATGGGCCAGTTCACGCGCTGCATCCATCAGCGTCTCGGGCGGGGTCAGGCGCAGCACAAGGCCGATACGTTCGGCCTCGGCGGCTTCGACCATGCGGCCGGTCAGCATCATCTCGAAGGCCCGCGTCGTCCCGATGGCGCGCGGCAGCAGATAGCTGACGCCGATGTCGCAGCTTGACATGCCGACCCGGACAAAGGCCGAGCTGAAGCGGCATTCGTTGGACCCGATCCGCGTATCGCATGCCAGCGCAAGGCCAAGCCCGGCCCCTGCGGCGGCACCGTTCACAGCGGCAATGACGGGTTGCGGGATTGCGCGCAGCCTTGTGACAAGCGAGGCATAGCGTTCCTGCCGCGCCACCCAGAAACCGGTATCCCCGGCGGCCTGCCCGGCCAGTGACAGGTCGAACCCGGCGCAAAAGCCCCTGCCCGCGCCGGTCACGATCAGCACCAGCGCGCCGGATGCCGCCACCTCGTCCAGCCTCGCCAGCAGCAGATCGACCATGTCATCGGTCAGGGCGTTACGCTTGGCCGGGCGGTTCAGGCGCAGCGTGGCGATGGCACCGTCGATTTCCAGTTCTACCTCGCTCATCTGCCCTGCCGCTCTTTCTGTTGGCTGGCTTGCAACGCGGCGCGGGCGCTGATCCAGTCGTCATCGCTCATCCGGGACAATTCGGCAAAGGTGGAATGCGCAGTCAGCCGATGGCCTCCGTCGATGGGGATCGTCACGCCATTCACATAGGAACATTCGTCCAGCATCAGAAAAATCAGGATGTTGCGCAATTCGTCCATCTGCCCGAAGCGGCGCAGCGGCACCATGTCGGGCTGTGTCGCGCCCACCGAGGATCCGGGGATCGGGTTCAGCTTTTCCCAGGCGTTTTCGGTCGGAAACGGCCCCGGAGCGACCGCGTTCAGACGCACGCCCCTTGGCCCCCATTCGGCGGCCAGCGACATGGTCATGGCATGGATCGCGGTCTTGGCCATGGCGCAGGGCACCACATAGGCCGATCCCGAAAACACCCATGTCACCAGATTCGAGATGACCGTGCCCTGCAACCCGGCCCCGATCCAGCGCCGGCCGCAGGAATGGGTGGCGTAAAAGCTGCCATCCATCACCGTCGCCCGTACCGCGTCATAGGCCCGGTGCGAAATCGTCTCGGTCGGGGCGATGAAATTCGCGCCGGCATTGTTCACCAGCCCGGTCAGCGGCCCGCCCTGCCACAGATCGGCGATCATCGCATCGACGGCCTCGGCGTCGCGGATATTGACGACGCGATATTCCGCCGTTCCGCCCGAGCGGCGGGCGATCTCGGCGCAGGCTTCGTCCAGCACCGCCTCGCGCCGCCCGCAGATCGCCACATGCGCGCCATGGGCAGCGAAACCCACCGACATTTCCTTGCCCAGCCCGGTGCCGCCGCCCGTCACCAGAATCCGCTTTCCCTTCAGCACATCGCTTCGATACGGGCTCATGTGATTTCCCCTCCTGATCTCCGGATAATTTATTTATAGCGTATCATATGCTTTATTACTATAATTGTGAAGAAGCATACCAACCCGGAACCCGAATTGCACAAAAAAGGAGGCGCGGGCGCATGGCCGATATGCCCAAGATGATCAATTTCCGCACCGAACTGACCGATGACGGCATCCTGCACCTGATCTTTGACATGCCCGGCCGGTCGATGAATGTCTTTTCGAATCAGGCCATCCACGAGGCCGAGGCCTTTGCCGACTGGCTGAAGGGCGCGGATCTGGCCGGTGTGGTGATGTCGTCGGGCAAGCCGGGGGCGTTCTGCGCCGGGGCCGATCTGGCCGAGCTGGCCGAAGCCTATCAGATGATCGCTGCCGCCCCGCCCGGTGAACGCGACGCGCTGACCGTGGCGCATTTCTCGCCCATTGGCCGCGCCTTCCGCAAGCTTGAGACAGCGGGCAAACCGGTCGCGGTGGCGCTGCACGGGCTGGCTCTGGGCGGTGGCTGCGAATTTGCGCTGGCGGCGCATCACCGGGTGCTGACCGACGCGCCCGAAACCGTGATCGGCCTGCCGGAATCGCTGGTTGGGCTGCTGCCGGGCGGCGGCGGCACGCAACGCCTGCCCCGCTGCGCAGGAATCGCCGCATCCCTGCCCGTCCTGCTGGAGGGCGCACGCCTTACCGCCGCCCAAGCGTTGCGGCATGGCGTGGCTCATCAGGTCGTGCGGCCGGGACAGGAACGGTCCGCCGCCGAAGCCTGGATCCGGTCGCGCCCCGACCCGCGCCAGCCCTGGGACCGCGAGGACTGGACCCCGACCGACCGTGCCGCGTTGCACCGCATCACCGACCCGGTACGCGCGGCCTTCCTGCGCAGGACGGGCGGGCATTTCCCGGCAGAGCCGGCGATCCTCGATTGCCTCGACCGGGGGCTGCCGGTGGATATGGACAGCGGCATCGCGGCCGAGATCGACATCTTCAAGGATCTGGTCCAGCGGGTCGAACCGCGAAACATGATCGCCGCAATGTTTCTGGGCCGTCTCGATCACGACAGATGCAAGCGCAAGGAAACGCTGCCCGCCGGGCTGACAGAATTCGGCATCGAGATCAGGGCGGCGATGCTGGAACGGATCGCCACGCTTGGCGATCTGGGCCGGACGGCCGCGACCCTTGCCGGGATCGACGGCGCCAGCCCCGGCGACCCCGAAGCCGCGCAGGCCATCGCGGACCGCTGCCCGCAATGGTTCGCCGATCCGCGAAACGACACGGAACGGGCAGCGCTGTCGATCCTGTCGGCAGCGGCAAAGGTTGCCTCGGGGTGGCGCGACCGCATCCCGCCCGAACAGCGCAACCTCGCCGATTTCCACTGCGCCACGCAGGCAGGCTTTCCCCGCTATCTGGGCGGCCCCTTCACCTTTGGCGCTACGGTGGCGTGATCAGGCTCTGTCCATCCGGCAGAGGCCGCTGCCCCCTGAGGGCTGTCAGGCCCGCGCAGCAATGACGCGGGCTGCGGCGTCCAGCGCTCCGGGGCCGTGGGGAATGCCAAGCGCGCAGAGCCCCGCCTGCGCGGCACCAAGCGCACCCATCACCATCGCCGCATTGGCATGGCCCATATGGGCGACCCGCAGCGCATTCGCCGGATCGGGCGCGCCAATGCCGATGCCAAGCGTCACGCCAGCGCGGGCCCCCAGCCAGTCGCGCAGCGCGTCGGCCTGCGGAACCGTCATCGCCGTGACCGAGGCCGCCCGCAACGACGGATCGGCGACCGTCAGCCGGATACCGGGATTGCCCGCGCCCCAGGTCTCGGCCGCCGCCCAGACTGCCTGAGCCAGCGCATGGTGCCGGGTCCAGACATTTTCCAGCCCTTCCTCGTCAAGGATCATCCTCAACGCCTCGTCCAGCGCAAAGATGTGCTGAACCGGAGGCGTCCCGCCCCAGAAACGCCACAAAGCGTCAGCGTCAATGCGGGGTTGCCAGTCCCAGTAAGGCGTCGTCAGCGCCGTGGGGCCTTGCCGCGCGGCGCGACCGGAAAACCACACGAAAGCCGCGCCGGGCGGGCACATCAGCCCCTTCTGGCTGGCGGCGATCAGCACATCGACGCCCCAGTCATCCATCCGCATCGGGGCGCAGCCCAGTGAGGCGATGGCATCCACCATCAGCAGCGCCGGGTGATCGCCCATCGCGTCCCGCAGCGCCGGAATGTCGGCAGCGGCCGAACTGGCAGTATCGATCTGGCACACGGCCACGGCACGGATCCGCCCGTCGGGATCATGCACCAACCGGTCGGCCAGCAACGCCGGATCGGGCGGGGCAAGGCCGAAATCCAGAATCTCGACCGCGACACCCATGCCGGCCATATGCGCCGCCCAGCTATGCCCGAACAGCCCCGAGGCCAGCACCAGAACCGCATCCCCCGGCGCGAAAAGATTGGCCGCCGCAGCCTCCCATCCGGCATGGCCATTACCGATATAGGTGGCGATATGCGCGCCGGTCCCGGCCAGCCGCTTCAACTGGCTTTGCACATGCCGGTTCAGTGTCGCCAGTTCGTCGCCATAGATGTCGGGCGACGGACGATGAGCGGCGCGCAGCACGCGATCAGGCACGGGCGACGGGCCGGGGATCGCGATCAGGGGATGACCGAAAGCAAGGCTCATGAGGGTTCCCTTCACAGATTGCAAAACCTACGGCTGTTGCCCGAAACCGTCAATGCCGGGGAAGGGAAGGCCCGGCCCGGAATCAAGGGGCTTCGGCCCCCGGTTGCACGTCGGATGTTGCACGTGGGATCAGGATCGCAAATGGCTCAAATCCGCCGCCGCCGACATCTCGAACGACCGTCGGCGCGGACCGCAGGCAACCGCGCGCCTAAAGCGCCATCGCCTGCGGTGCGTGATCGCCAAGCCCGTCATAGGCCGCGACGCCCGCACCCGGCAGCCGGTTTTCCAGCGCGGTCGAACATGTCTCCCATGCCCAGGCCGAGGGATCGGCGAAAAGCGCCCGCAGCAGGCGGTTGGTCATGGCATGACCCGCGCGATTGCCGGTATAGCGCGCCAGCAGCGGCGCACCGGCCAGCGCCAGATCGCCCATCGCGTCCAGCATCTTGTGGCGCACGGCCTCATCCTGATGGCGCAGCCCGCCGGGCGTCAGAACCCGCGCACCGTCGATCACCACCGCATTCCGGAACGTACCGCCAAGGGCCAGCCCGTTCTGACGCATCAAATCCACATCCGCCAGACGGCAGAAGGTACGGCTGTCGGCCAGTTCACGCAGAAACGCGCCATTGGCCATGTCCAGCGTTTTTTCCTGATGACCGATGGCCGCATCCACAAAGTCGATCTGGAAATCGATCTCAAGGTGATCGGCAGGGGTCAGGCGGGCAAAAGCCTCGCCTTCGCGGTATTCGACGGGGCGAAGAACGCGGATCACCTGCAACGGAACGGCCTGCATGGCGATGCCCGCGCGCAGGATGCCACGCACGAAAGGCGCGGCCGAGCCGTCGAGGATCGGAATTTCCGGGCCGTCTATCTTGATCAGCGCGTTGTGAATGCCCGTCCCGGCCAGCGCCGCCATCACATGTTCGACGGTGGACAGGGTCACGCCCTTGCCATCATCCATAAGGGTGCACAATTTCGAGGGCGTCACATGGTCCCAACGTGCAGGAATTTCGACCGCCGGGGTCAGATCCACGCGGCGAAACACGATGCCAAAGCCCGCAGGGGCAGGATGGATTTCCAGTCGCGCAGGCGCGCCGGAATGCAATCCGACCCCCTGAAATATCGCTGCCTGTTTCAGTGTTGCCTGCATGACAAACCCATCCGTCCAATTTTCGAACGCATTCGCGCTTTTGTTATGTTCCAGCTAATCAGAGCGGGGGGCGGGTTCAATTAACGAATTGTAACCAGATGAAACAATCGGGGCAGGTTTCAGCGTGTCAACATCGTCGATAAATACATGAAAACCACAACGATCTGATTTAAAAAGAAAAAAAGGCCGCTTCCGCGACCTTTTCCATTCTTGTGGCATTTCCGCTATGTGAAAGGCTCAGTTCGCCTGACGGCGCAGAAATGCCGGGATTTCCACGTTTTCCTCGCCGCGATCAGGATCGGCCAGTTCATCGAAATCGGTTTCCTGCTGGCGGCGGGCAGCCACGCGGTCGCTGACGCGTTCGGCAATCGAGGACGCGGCGGGCTTTGCCGCCGGGGCATCGCCATGACCTGCCATCCGTTCCAGCATGCGGCCCAGACCGCTCATCCGGCTTTGGGCGCGGGACTGATCGGCAGCGGGTTGCGGCGCGCGGGCATTCTGGCGTTCGCCCTGATGTTCCACGGCGCGGCGCAAACGTTCCATCACCTCGGGCGCGGGTTGGGCGCGACCGGCCGACGGAGCCCTGGGTGCCACGAAATCCGAGGCGTCGTCGTCAAGCCGTACAGCGGTCGGACGGGCCGTTTCCTTGGGCTGATAGGCCGGTTCCGGCATATCTTCTGTGGCGCGCGCCACCGGAGCCTGAACGGCAGGTGCGGCGGGGGTCCGGCGCGGCGGCAGGGCAAGATCCTCGGCAGCCTCGGATGCGGGTTCGTCCTTGCGCGCGACCGGAGGGTTCTGGGTCAGCGGCTCGGACATGCTGCGGCGCGGCGCAGGGATTTCGGCTGCAACCGAAGCGTCGATACCCGTCGCCACGACCGACACGCGGATCGAGCCGTCCATATCCGGGTCCAGAGTCGAGCCGACGATGATATTCGCATCCTGATCGACCTTGTCGCGGATGACATTGGCCGCCTCGTCCAGTTCGAACAGGGTCATGTCATAGCCGCCGGTGATGTTGATCAGCACGCCACGCGCACCGTTCAGGCTGATCTCATCCAGCAGCGGGTTGGCAATGGCGCGTTCCGCAGCCTCTTGCGCGCGGTTGTCGCCGCTGCCTTCGCCGGTGCCCATCATTGCCTTGCCCATCTCGTCCATGACGGCGCGGACATCGGCGAAATCGAGGTTGATCAGGCCCGGTCGCACCATCAGGTCGGTCACGCCCTTGACGCCCTGATACAGCACGTCGTCGGCCATCGCGAAGGCTTCGGTGAAGGTAGTTTTTTCGTTGGCCAGACGGAACAGGTTCTGGTTCGGAATGATGATCAGCGTATCGACGACCTTTTGCAGGGATTCGACGCCCTCTTCGGCCTGGCGCATCCGCTTGCTGCCTTCGAACTGGAAGGGCTTGGTTACGACGCCGACCGTCAGGATACCCATCTCGCGCGCGGCCTGCGCGATGATGGGCGCAGCCCCGGTGCCGGTGCCGCCGCCCATCCCGGCGGTGATAAAGCACATATGCGCGCCCATCAGGTGATCGACGATATCTTCAATGGTTTCCTCGGCCGCCTTGGCACCGATCGAGGGCTTGGCCCCCGCGCCCAGACCTTCGGTCACTTTCGGGCCCATCTGCACGCGATTCGTTGCGCGCGATTGCGCCAGCGCCTGCGCGTCGGTGTTGGCGACCACGAACTCGACACCGTCAAGCTGCTTCTCGATCATGTTGTTGACCGCGTTGCCACCTGCGCCACCGACACCAAACACGGTGATGCGCGGCTTCAGTTCGTCTTCGTCGTTCATCATCAGATTGAGAGTCATGGTTTCCGCCTGTTTATCACTTGCATCGCTACGAACATTCTGCCCGCTCGAATCCCCCGTATTGGACCTGATCCTAGCCTTTTGCCCCGCCCCCGTCACCCGAAAAACGCCTTCCGACCGCAAAATATGGAGGTAGAGTCGGGTATTTTAGGCGGTATCTTGCCAAAGCACCATAATATGGTGGGTCGCCGGGGCGCCCACACCAGCCGAATGTGTCCCGCCTTACCAGTTGTTGCGGAACCAGCGATATGCGCGGCGCAGGCTGCGCGCCGGATAGGCATCGGCGGGCACCTCGAAATCCCACCATTCGTCCTGCGGATGCGCGGCGAACAGCGCCAGCCCGACGGCGCTGGAAAATTCGGGGCCGGTCATCTGATGGGCCAGCCCATCAATGCGCAGCGGACGGCCGCAACGGATATTCGGGCCAAGAATGCGCGCCGCCAGCCCGTCAAGACCGGGGATCTGGCTGCCGCCGCCGGTCAGCACGATCTGCTGGCTGGGCATGTAATCAAATCCAGCCGCATCAAGCACTTCGCGGACATTCTCCAAAATCTCCTCAACCCTTGGCCGCATGATCCCGATGACATCGGCGCGGCTGACGCTGCGGCGTGCTTGTTCCCATTCGCCGCCGTCCCGAGTGCCGACCTCGATCATGTCGCGGTCGTCGCGGCTGGTCGCCTCGACCCCGCCATTAAGGTTTTTCAGGCGCTCGGCCACCGGCAGGGGCACCCGCAACCCCTGCGCGATATCCTGCGTGACCAGGTTGCCGCCAATTCTAATATTATCGGCAAAGATCATGTGTTTCTTAATAAAAATGGAAACGCCTGTGCCGCCTCCGCCGAAATCGATACAGGCCGCGCCCAGTTCCTGTTCGTCCTCGACCAGGCTGGCACGCGCCGCCGCATAAGAGGCCGAGGCGATCCCCGCCAGTTCCAGGTCGCAGCGGCGGATGCATTGCACCAGATTGCCGATCACATCGTTGTCAATGGTCAGGACATGCATGTCGCAGGCCAGGCGATTACCGGAATGGTCGCGTGGATCGGCAAGGCCGCTGCGGTGATCCACGGCGAAATTCACCGGTTGAGCATGCAACACCTCGCGCCCGCGACCGAAATCGGGCACATCGCAGGCCGCCATGACCGAGGCAATGTCCTGTTCACCGACCTTGCCGTGATGCAGCGGGATCTCTCCGTCCAGCCCATAGGATGCCGGACGCCCGCCCGACAGGCAGGCGATGACGTGATCGACCCGCACGCCCGCCAGCTTTTGCGCGGCGGCCACGACGGTACGGATGGCGCGTTCGGTTTCGGCCATCGTATCGATCTCGCCGCGGCGAACGCCGCGGGAACGCGTGCTGGCCGCGCCGATCACCCGGAAATTCGCCTGACCGGCCATCGGCCCGACACCATCGGTATCGCGGAACGTGCCGCTGCCGTCGAATTGCAGCACGAAACACGCGATCTTGGACGTGCCGATATCCAGAATGCCGACGACGCCGCGCTGCAGGGCAGCCCGGCGAATATTCCGCATCGCCCGCTGTGTCTGATAAAGTTCCGCCATTCCCTCAGCCCCCCGCCGTCTTCTTGCCGTCATCTTCAACGATCACTTGCCCGTCCGGACCAAGCAACGGTTCGCCCCGCGCCTGACGGATGGTGTTCAGCGCGTCGATCCCCAGCCGCACCACCGGACGCGTCGGATCGCGCAGATCCACCAGGCTGACGTCGCGACCCAACATGTCCTCGGCCCGGTCCAGCGCGATCGCGGCCTCAAGCGCGATGGCCGCGCCCTCGGCGGGCAGCATGATCCGCTGGCCGTGATCCAGCACCACGTCCCACCGCCTTTCGCCCATGCGGACCAGGCCGCGCAAACGGGGCAGGATCGGCCCGGCGGCATCGATCAGCGACAGCGCCTCTTCGGTTTTCAGATCGGCACCTTCGCCCGCAATCACCGGCAGGTCAGGCCGTACCTCGCGCGAGGTGACGCTGGCCACCCGGTGCCCCGTCGCGTCCAGCAGCTCGATGCCGCGCGCATGCCGCCACAGCAGCACCGGTACCCGCTCGGTGACCACCGCAGACAGGATGCCGCCCGGCCTGATCCGCAGGTCGATGGATTCCACCGCGTCAAGCCGCATCACCTTCAGCCGCAGCGCGGTCAGATCGATGTCAAAGCTGGATGCGGGCAGGGAGACGGGCAGCATCGCGCGTAGCGCCTTGTCCACCACGGGCGAGGCGCCCTCGACCGTCATCATCCGGACCTGAAACTCGTCGCGGTTCTGGACCTTCTCGACCAACCCCTCAACGCCCGAGGTCAGCGCGGCGCGGCGATCCTCGTCCGACAGCCACAGCCCGGCCACCATCGCGATGGCAAAGGCGGGCAGGCCCACGCGCAGGATGCGGCGATAAAGAGGGCGCAGCCACATCCGCTCCAGCCGGTATTTCAGCCGCGAGGGCGCGGGATCGCGCCGGGCGCGCGATTCCTGCTGCGTTTGGCGGCCGGGGCGATGATCGATCACCGATGACACAGTGCATCCTCCACCATCCAGCGCATCAGTGCCGGGAAATCCATCCCCGCCGCCGCAGCCTGTTCAGGTGCCAGCGAGGTCGGCGTCATGCCGGGTTGGGTGTTCAGTTCCAGAACGACCAGCCCGTCCAGCCCGCGCGTGTCGTCCCAGCGGAAATCGGTTCGCGTCAGCCCCCGGCACCCCAGTGCGTCATGGGCGCGGACAGCATAATCCAGGCAGGCCGCAGTGATCTCGGGCGGGATCTGTGCGGGCACCACATGGCGCGAGCCACTCGGTTTGTACTTGGCATCGTAATCGTACCAGCCGTCGGTGATGATCTCGGTCACGCCAAGAGGCCGGTCGCCCAGAACCGCCGTCGTCAGTTCGCGCCCCGGTACATAGGTCTCGACCATCACGCGCGCGGGCATGGCATCAGACAGGTCCGGCGGATGGTTCGCACCGTTGTGTACGATATAGACCCCAACCGACGACCCCTCGTCATTCGGCTTGACCACATAGGGCGGGGCCATGACATGCTGACGGCGTACCTCGTCGGCATCGGCGATCAGGCTTTCGACCACTGGCAGGCCCGCGTTGCGGAAAAGCTGCTTGGCCAGCGTCTTGTCCATGGCCGCAGCCGAGGCCATCACCCCGGAATGCGTATAGGGCAAGCCCAGCCATTCCAGCACGCCCTGAACGCAGCCATCCTCGCCCCATCGGCCATGCAGGGCGTTGAAAACGACATCCGGCGCGATCGCGTCCAGACGCTCTACGATCCCCGAGCCGCGTTGCGACCCGAGTGCGATCTCGATCACGTCATAACCCGCCACCCGCAACGCCGCCGCGCATTCACGCCCCGAGGACAGGGACACCTCGCGCTCGGCCGAGGGTCCGCCCATCAAAACGGCTACGGTGTGGGCTGTCCTGCTCGACTTGCCCGCCACTTGTCTGCCTCTTGTTGCCCGGTTGATCCGGGCTTTTTTCGCCATCGGCACGGCCGGGTTCAGCCCGATCCTGCGCCTTGTCCCGACAGGATAGCCGCAAAGCGCGGGGCAAAAAAGGGAAATTTAACCGATTTTCAATAAAGCTGGCCCTGCCGGGCATGCAGGACGGCAAGGGCAGGACTGTCGGGACCGCAGATCGCGTCGTCGCGTGCGGGGATATGCATCTCTGCCGCGCACCGCTGGGGGCCTTTGGCGTAACGTCACCGCCGCAGATTTGCGTCCCGCGATGGCCGGGGGAGCTGTGCACCCCCCGGACCCCCTGCAAAAGCCTGCGGCAGACCGACTTTCGGATGGCGGGCTTTACTGCCAGCCGGACGATGGCGCAAGCCGCGCAGAGTGACTTGTGACTTGTCCGGGCGGAGGAAAGCGTGCCTCGCCCCTTCACCGGCCTCGGTCCCGGTCGCACAATATTCCGCCGACCCGAGTCATCTGCGCAACGGGTGATTGTCACAGTTCAGCGGTCGGGTCGTGGTCATAGATCCAGTCGAACCGGCCCAGCAATTTTTGCGGCGCAACGCGGCTGATGGTTCGCAGGGCGGCGTGGGCGATCTGCTTTTTCGGCCCGGTCAGGTGGTAATTGCGGGCATTGGCGTTTGCGGCGGCGACGATGCGGGTTGCGCGGGGGGTACGCAGCGTTTCAAAGCGCTTCAGTGCCCGGTCCTGATCGGGATCGCTGTCAAGGCAGGCGGCCAGCGTCCAGGCATCTTCGATGGCCATCACCGCGCCCTGCGCCATGAACGGCAGCGTCGGGTGCGCGGCATCGCCGATCAGCGTCAGGCGACCGTCCTGCCAGACCGGAGCCACCCGATGCCGGAACAGGCCCCAGATCTGGGTCTGCGTGACCGATGCCAGCCAGCCGGGCACCGGGCCGCCAAAGCCCGCGAAAGCGGCGCGCAAATTGGCGGGGTCGTCGTCTTGCGACCAGCCCTCGGCCTGCCAGTCGCCGCGTTCCTGCACCGCAACCAGATTTCGCAGCCCGTCAGCCAGCGGATAGCTGACCAGATGCCGGCGCGGCCCCATGAAAACCTCGGCCTCGGCTTCGGCATAGCTGTCATCGGGGATCAGTGCGCGCCATGCGGTCTGATGGGTGAAAAACGGAACTTCGCTTCCGTTCAGCGCCTGCCGGATGATGCTGCGCAGCCCATCCGCGCCAATGACCAGCGGCGCATCGGGGATCGCGTCCACAGGGCTGTCCAGCCGGATCCCGGCCCCGTCGCACCGGGCCTGCCGCGCCAGCACATCAATCAGCCGGGCGCGGTGGATCAGGCGAAAGTGATCGGCGGGGCGGTGCCGGATCAGATCCAGCCGCGCGACCGGCGCGCCCGACGAATCGCGCAACTGCACCGCATGGCTGCGGCACGAGACCGCCAGCACCGCATCGGTCAGCCCCAGCGCCGCCAGCACCCGCATCGCATTGGGCGAAAGCTGTAGCCCTGCCCCGACCTCTCGGATCGCAGGCGCACGTTCCAACACCGTGACGCGCGCGCCGCGGCGGGCAAGGGCAATCGCAGCGGTCAGCCCCGCCACCCCTGCCCCGACGATCAGTGCCGGGCGGCCGTGCAAAGCGCCGCTCATGCCCCGCGCCCACGAAAAACCCCGCCGATTCCAGCGATCAGCGGGGGGTTTTGGTCCGTCAGGACGATCCGCGGCAATCTGCGCGCATCAAAAGTCATCGGTGTTTCCCCTTTTTGCATGGCCGGAAACAACCGGGGCCGCAGCTATTCGTCGCGATGCACACGCTCGCGCCGTTCGTGGCGTTCCTGCGCCTCCAGCGTCATGGTGGCGATGGGGCGGGCGTCCAGCCGTTTGAGGCTGATCGGCTCTCCGGTCATTTCGCAATAACCGTATTCGCCGGTCTCGATCCGCCGCAGTGCCGCGTCGATCTTGCTGACCAGCTTGCGCTGGCGGTCGCGGGTGCGCAGTTCCAGCGCGCGGTCGGTTTCCTCGCTGGCGCGGTCGGCCAGATCGGGCACGCTGCGGGCGCTGTGCTGCAATCCTTCCAGCGTCTCGGCCGATTGATCCAGCAATTCCTGCTTCCATGCTTCCAGTTTCCGGCGGAAATATTCCAGTTGCCGGTCATTCATGAAAGGTTCGTCTTCGGCGGGACGGTAATCCTGGGGAAGAAAGGTCTGGGCTTTCATAATGTCCTCTCCGGCGGCGCCGAACGAAAACGATGCCGACACCTTGCGCGTGCCGCAATAAATGATGGGGCAAGGCTTGTCACTAGGGCAATAGCCGCTATTTCTGCCTTCTGTCCGCCCGACCGCCGTGAAAGGCGTGTCGCAGATGCGAAAATCGAGCAAGCTTTTCACGAACAAGGAGAGTTTCCATGCGTTTCACAGGAACCTCGCGCTATGTCGCCCCGCCCGAGCTGGCAGTCGCTGTCAACGCCGCCGTCACGCTGGAGCGGCCCCTGCTGGTCAAGGGCGAGCCCGGCACCGGCAAGACCGAACTGGCCCGTCAGGTGGCGGAAAGCCTGGGCATGCCAATCCTGGAATGGCACGTAAAATCAACGACAAAGGCGCAGCAGGGACTGTATGAATACGACGCCGTCAGCCGCTTGCGCGACAGCCAGCTTGGCGATGAGCGGGTCCATGACGTCGCCAATTACATCCGCAAGGGCAAGCTGTGGCAGGCATTCGAGGCGGATCACCGGATCGTGCTGCTGATCGACGAGATCGACAAGGCGGATATCGAGTTTCCCAACGACCTGTTGCAGGAACTGGACCGGATGGAGTTTCACGTTTACGAGACGGGCCAGACCATTCGCGCGAAACAGCGCCCGGTCGTGGTGATCACCTCGAACAATGAAAAGGAACTGCCCGACGCCTTTCTGCGCCGCTGTTTCTTTCATTACATCCGCTTTCCCGATGCCGAAACGCTGCGCCAGATCGTCGATGTCCACTATCCGGGCATCAAGCCGCGCCTGCTGGACGAGGCGCTGAGCCAGTTCTTTGAACTGCGCGAGGCACCGGGGCTGAAGAAGAAACCATCGACCAGCGAATTGCTGGACTGGCTCAAGCTGATCCTGGCCGAGGATCTGTCGGCCGAAGATTTGCGCCGCAAACCCGAAGAAATATTACCACGTCTGCACGGCGCTCTGTTAAAAAATGAACAGGACGTCTCGCTTTTTGAAAAGCTGGCCTTCATGGCGCGGCGTCAGGGCAGGTAAAACCTGCCCCCACTGATCTGATACAGGATATTTCATGACCAAACCACTTGCCGACATCGTCGTTCTGGACCTGACTCATGTGCTGGCCGGGCCGTTCTGTTCGACCCAGCTTGCCGATCTGGGCGCGCGCATCATCAAGGTCGAGCGTCCCGTGACCGGCGACGATACCCGCGCCTTTCCGCCCTTCGTCGATGGTGAAAGCGCCTATTTCGCGGCGCTGAACCACGGAAAGCAGTCCATCGCGCTGGATCTGAAAACCGACGGGGATCGCGCCATCTTCGAGGCGCTTCTGGCGCGCTCTGATGTGGTGCTGGAGAATTTCCGCCCCGGTGTGATGGAAAAGCTGGGCTATGGCTGGCAGGCGCTGCATGAACGCCTGCCACGGCTGATCTATGGCGCGGT
>NZ_JBKEBL010000030.1:0-14825 GCF_047973135.1 Paracoccus sp. (in: a-proteobacteria) | reverse complement strand
CCCAGCACATTGGTCCGGCCCCGCGCATTCCAGTCATGCGTGCCGGGGCAGCGTTGTCCTCTCGCCGAATAGCCATGGGTGCGCTGCATATAGGCGGCAAATCCGCTTTCGTCTTGATATACGATGGGGCGTCCATCACTCTGATATCGCGCAATCTTTTCGCGGAAGGCATGCCGCGCGGCTTCGTCCGCCTTCGGGTGCGTCAGGGATTTTTTTATATGTGACGCCGAGCGCCCTCAGCCCGTTCCAGATCGCCTTCGGTGTGACCTGGAACCGGGCCGCCCGTTCATATTGGTAAGCGTCGGGGTGGTCCCGAACGTCCTGCGCCAGCTTTTCCAGATCGACCTTGCGGGGGCGCCCCTCGCGTGTCGCCTTGGGCTCAGGCGACTTCGCCCATCGGGTCAAACTGGCAATCCCGACCGAAAACCGCGTGGCGGTCTCGGCAAAGGTCAGCCCTTCCTTCTCCCGAACGGACAAAACGTGGCGGCGGAAATCAAGTGAATACGTCATGACACACAGATAATCAGTTTAAGGTCGCTATTCTGTATTTCGGCAGCAATTCGCTTGTGGCAAAGGTCCTGAGACTGTCCTGAAGGACCACCTGTTCTTCGGTCAGCGAAAAATCCATGATTCGGCCTCCTCGGGGCTGCCACGGCAGAAACCGGGGCGCTGGCGTATGAAATATCAGAAGGTAAGCTTAACTCAAAATCGATTCTTATCTGCGAATTAAAACTAATTTTTCATATATAAATCAGATATAAAAATGGTCATTTGACTTGGTGAATAATTCTTAGTACGCTATAGAACATTATTGCGGGAGCGAGTCATTGGAACAGATTCTCGACCAGATGCGGGCGGCCGCCGAGGCGCCGCTCGAATACGCGGCCGCGTGGAAGACGCAGGGCGGGGGCAAGGTGATCGGCCTTCTTCCGATGCATTTCCCAGGCGAGCTTGCCCATGCCGCCGGCTGCCTGCCGCTCATTCTGCAAGAGGATGACCAGCCGATCACGGTGGGTCAGTCGAACATCTTCAACTTTTATTGCGGCTATAACAGGTCGTTGGTCGACCAGGTCACCCGCGGCGCCTTCGATGGCCTCGACGCGATCATGTTCGGCGATCACTGCGTGCAGCTTCTGGGGACCGCCGACATCATTCGCAGCGAACGCCCCGACATGCCGATCCTGTTCAACCAGCTTTGCACCGTCCTTGATGCAGGCTGGGCCCTGCGCGAGACCCGTGGCACCTTTGTCCAGCTCTGGAAGGAGCTGGAGGCGCTGACCGGCGCGGCGATCCCCGAGAAGGCCGTCAGGGCGTCGATCCATGCCTTCAACCGGAACCGCGCGCAGATGCGCGAACTTTACGAGCTGCGCCGGCGGGGCGAAATCTCGATTTCGGGTCGCGACCTGCAGGCGGTGGTCAAGTCCTCGATGGTGATGGACAAGCAGCAGCATCTGCGGCTGATGGACCGGCTGCTGGCCGAGATCCCGCGCAAGGCGCCACCACCGGATCGCGTGCGGGTCTATCTGTCCGGCCATATGTGCCATGCCCCCCATCCGGGTATCATCGACCTGATCGAGGAATGTGGCGCCACGATCGCCAATGACGATCTTTTCACCGGCTGGCGCTTCATCCATGCCGACATGGATGCGACGCTGCCGCCGGCCGAGGCGATGGCTTGCTGGTATGTCGAGAAGAACCGCAAGCTGCCCTGTCCGACCCGGGCCATCAAGTCGCGCGACTGGGAGCATTACCTGCTGGAACAATGCGAAAGCTCGGGCGCGCAGGGGCTGGTGATCCTGATGGTGAAGTTCTGCGAGCCGCACATGTATTTCTATCCCGAGATCAAGGAAGCCTTCGAAGCGCAAGGCATTCCCCACCTTCTTGTCGAGACCGAACACGAGGAGATGCCGATGGAAGCGCTGAAGACCCGGGTTGAGACCTTCATTGAAATCACCAGGCGCCGCGCGGCGGCCCTCGTGGCCTGAATGGGAGAGGAGCAGATGGAAACGCTGACGAAACCGGTGCAGTCGAAGCCGATCTTCGGCAACGGGCTGAAGGCAAACAAGCTGAAGTCCACCAAGTTCGGTGGCAGGCTGGTGTCGGAATACTGGGAAAGCGTCTTTCGCGCCAAGGAGCAGGGCAAGAAGGTCGTCTGGTACAACGGCACCTATATTCCTCCGTTCTTCCATGCCCATGACCTGGTCTGGGTGCATGGCGAGGCCTGGTCGGCCATGCTTGCCGCCCGCCACAAGGAGATCGGCGCCCAAGGCCGCAGCGACCAGCGCGGCTATGACCGCGAACTGTGCTCTTACGCGCGGACCCATATCGGCCAGATGCTGATCGAGCTCGACAAGGTCAGGACCGGGGATCACGGCATGGATGCCGACGATCCCCGGATCGAGACCATGCTGAAGCTGCCGGCGCCCGACATGATCGTGAATGCCTATCCCTACTGTTCCTCGGGCCAGCAATGGGATGACATCACCTATCGGACCTTCGGCAAGAAGGTTCCGATGTTCACCATCCAGATCCCCCTGCTTTGGGGCGGGCGGCCGGATGCCGGCTACCTGCACGGCGAGGAATGGCAGCAACGCTCCGCCTATGTGGCCGAACAGCTGTTCGAACTGACCAGGTTCCTGGCCGAGCATACCGGCCGCAAATACGACTATGACCGGCTGAGCGAATCGATGTCCTATGTCAAGAAGGCTGCGGAACTGCGGCTCGAAGCGATGGAGATGTGCACCGTCCATCCGTCTCCTGCCAGCTTCTTCGACTGGATCGTGTCGATCGCACCGGTGAACTTTCTGCCTGCCGACCAGAATCTGGTGACCTATTTCGAGGGTGTGAAGGCCGAGATCGAAGAGCGCGTCAGGATCGGAGAAGGGGCCGTGCCGAACGAGAAGTACCGGCTGTTCTTCGATGGCATGATGAACTGGAACAAGGTGGGCTGGCTGGCCGACAAGTTCTCGCAGGTCGATGCCTGCGTCATTGCCGGGCGCTATACCCACATGTCGTTCTGGCAGGAACCCCAGCTGATCGATCTGAAGGACCCGATCCTTGGCATGGCGCAGAACTACCTGATCTGTCCTAACAATCACGGCGCGCCGATCATGATCGGCGAGATCGAGAAAGTCTGCGACAAGTTCGACATCGACGGCGTCGTCTGCCATGCGTCGCGGACCTGCCGCGGCATGACCAACGCCCAGTTCCAGATCGCCGCCTCGGCCAAGAAATACGGGCGCCAGGCGATGTTCTTCGAGGGCGACGTGGCTGACGAAAGCTTCTACAAGGACGAGTTGCTCAACGTCCGCCTGGAAGCGATGGTCGAGGCCATGGAGGCCAGGAAAAGAGCCGCCTGACGGTTTCCCGACCTGCCGGACGAACGTACCTCTGCAAAGCAATGGCGAACGCCCCGCTTCCGGCGATATCCGGAAGCGGGGCGTGTTGTCGGCGGTGCCGGCTGCGGATCGCGATGCGCGTCCGGGATTGCCCGCCCATAATAAATAAGTTGAATTATGGTATGCTTTATTACTATAATCGGTCATCAGTTGGAGGAATGCCTGATGTCCGAATCGCCCGAACGGAAGCCACTGAAGATCGCGGAGGCGCGCGTGCTCATCGCGGGCGGCACAGCAGGGGTCGGTCTTGCGACCGCCCGCCGTTTCGCCGAACTGGGGGTGCCGCAAGTGGCGATCAACGGCCGGACCGCCGCGCGCGGCGAGGCGGCGCGCGCGGCGCTGCAGTCTGACTTTCCCTCCTGCGGGGTGCATTTCATCGTCGGCGATTCGGCCGACACCGATCAGGCCATCGCGATCGGAAAGGCCGCCGACGAGCTGATGGGGGGCGTCGACGTGCTGGTGAACTCTACCGTCAGCGCGTTTCCCTATCCCACGCTGTTTCATCAGATCGATCCGAAGGACATCCAGGGCATGGTGCTGACCCAGGTGATGTCGCATTTCCTGCTGGCCCGTGTCGTCATGGACGGGATGCGGGCCCGCGAGAACGGCGTGATCATCAACATCGCGTCCGATGCCGGCAAAGCGGCGACACCCGGCGAATCCATCATCGGCGGCCTGATGGCCGCGATCATCATGTTCTGCCGGACGCTCGCCATGGAGGCGAAGCGATCCGGCATCCGCGTCAACTGCGTGACGCCCTCGATCATCGAGGGCACCCTGACCCACGACACCGTCATGGGCGGGGAATTCTCCGGCAAGCTTTTCGCCAGGGCCAAGCAGATGGCCCGGCTCGGCGTGGTGAATGCCGATGACATGGCCGAACTCATCACCTTTCTCGCAAGCCCGGCCGCAGCCAAGCTGACCGGACAGGCGATCAGCCTGAACGGCGGCATCTCGGCCGCCTGAAGGGGGACAGCGTGCTGTATAATTCCGTCTTTGCGCCAGACCTCTTCAAGGGGCAGACCGTCATCGTCACCGGCGGCGGTTCGGGGATCGGGCGCCGCGCGGGGCGGCATGCTGACGCTGACGGAAACGGCGGCCTGCGAATGGGCGCATTCGGGGGTGCGGGTCAATTCGGTCGCGCCCGGAGGGATCGCTTCGTCAGGTTTCGACCAGTACGAGCCGCATATTACCCAACGCCTGCTGGAATACGCGGCGAAGGTGCCGCTGCCGCGCTATGGCACGGAAGCCGAGATTTCGGCGGCGGTGTCTATCTTCTGTCGCCTGCTGCCGCCTATGTCACCGGAACCTGTCTGCGGGTCGATGGTGGTGCGCCGAACGGCCGACACACGTGGGCGCAGACCTATGAGGCCAGAAACATATCTGAATTCAACGGCTTCCACAGGTCCGTGGAGCCGGAAATCCTGAAGAAGAGATAGGACGGGACGACGCGACCAAGGGCTGAGGAGCCTGGCGATCTGAGGGAGGAACAGATGTCCGCAAAACCGGAATTCACCCAGAGCCATTTTCCGATCGAGGAAATCGGGAAGCTGATCGACAGCACGCTGGGCGATCTCATGCTGAGAAACGCCAGCGAGGTGCCCGACAGGCTGGCCCTTGTCGAAGGGGTGGCCGACCCGTCGAAACGCCGGCGCTGGACCTACCGGCAATTGGTAGACGAGGCTCAGGCGCTGGCCCGTGGCCTGCTGGCGCATTTCGAACCGGGCGACCGGGTCGGGCTGCTTGCGCCCGAAACGCCGGAATGGGTGATATTCCAGCACGCGCTGAGCTTCGCCGGCCTGGTCAATGTGCCAATCAATCCCGCCTATACTGCACGCGAGGTCGAATTCGTTCTCGACAATTCCAAGGCGAAGGGTGTGATCTTTGCCGACGAATCCCGGGGCAAGGATCTTGCGGCAATCGTCCGCAAGGTTCGGGGCACGCTGCCGGGCCTGAAGGTCGCGCTGAATCTGTCCGATCTCGAAGCCATCAAGGCGGCGGGTGATCCGAACTGCAGCCTCCCGGCCATCGCGCCTGGGGACATGATCCAGATCCAGTACACATCCGGCACCACCGGCTTTCCCAAGGGCGCATGCCTGCACCACAGGGGGATCATCAACGCGGCCCATTTCATCGTGTCGCGCGCCGATTTCCCCGATGGTGGCGTCTGGTTGAACGCAATGCCGATGTTCCATATCGGCGGGGGCGTCGTGTCCGAGGTCGGAACCTATTCCCGCAAGGGCACTTTCGTGCTGATGCAGACCTTCGACCCGAGCCTCTTTCTCGAACTGATCGAGTCCGAGGGCGTGAACTGCTCGTTGATCGTGCCGACGATGATCCTGACGCTGCTCAACCATCCCGACGCGAAGACCCGCGATCTCTCGTCCTTCGGCTCGGTCCTCTCCGGGGCGGCCGCCGTTCCCGAGGCGCTGGTCCGGCGCGCCAAGCAGGAATTCGGGGTGGAATTTGCGATCATGTACGGCCAGACCGAGTCGAATGGCCCGTTTCTGGAGACATTCACCCATGACCCGGACGAGTTGAAGTCGCAGACCATCGGCCGGCCGATCCCGCATGTCGAAGTGAAGGTTGTTGACATCGGAACGCTGGAGACCGTTCCGGTCGACACGGTCGGCGAATACTGGGTTCGTGGCTTCAACACGATGCTGGGCTATTACGGCCAGCCCGAGGCAACCGCCGCGACCGTCACCGACGATGGCTGGCTGCGGACCGGCGATCTTGGCACGATGGACAAGCACGGCTATTTCCGCATCACCGGACGGCTGAAGGAAATGATCATCCGCGGCGGGATGAACCTGTATCCGTCCGAAATCGAGAATGTGCTTTTCGAACATGAAGAGGTCGGCCAGGCGGCGGTGATCGGGCTGCCCGACGAGACTTGGGGCGAAACCGTCTGCGCGGTCATCCTGGCGAAGGATCCGGGCAACCCGCCGGCGCCGGAAAAGCTCTGGGCCTATTGCCGCGACAATCTTTCGCCGCAGAAGACGCCCGAGCATTGGGTCTTCGTGCGGGAATACCCGATGACGGCCACCGGCAAGATCCAGAAGAACGTCCTGCTGGAATGGTACAGCGAGGGCCGGCTGGTCCCCAGCGAATGGAACCGGCCCAAGCGCGATTCGAAAGTCCTCTGATGGCGGGCCGTGATCGTCCCGTCGCCCTGATCACCGGCGCGGCTGGCGGGCTGGGCGGTGCCATTGCCCGCCAGCTCTGCATGGACGGATTCCGGCTGGTTCTCAGCGATCTGGACAGCATCGCCGAGCTGCGCGCCACCGAACGGCAGTTGCAGAGCAAGGGCGACGCGGTCTCGCTGCCCCATGACCTGACTGACGATGGCGGGCGCGAGGGCTTCGTTGCCGCGGTCTTCGGCGCGTTCGGCCGGCTCGATTGCCTGGTGAACAATGCCGGCGTTTCGGTTCTCGCGCGGGGCGACATCCTCGATGTCTCGCCCGAAAGCTTTGACCGCTGCATCTCGGTCAACCTTCGCGCGCAGTTCTTCCTGACCCAGTCGGTCGCGCGCAGGATGCGTGATGCGCCGTCCTCCCGGCGCAGGTCCATCGTCACGGTCTCGACCGTGGCGGTGGACCATGTCATCGGAACGGTCCTGGCCGAATATTGCATTGCCAAGGCGGGCCTTGCGCATTCGATCCGGCACTGGGCGGCGCGGCTTGCGCGCGAGGGGATCGACTGTTTCGAAGTCCGTCCGGGCATGATGAAGACCGACATGACCGCGGGAACGACAGCGAAATACGATGCCCTGATCGCGGCCGGCTTCGTCCCCGCCGGCAGGTGGGGCGATAGCGCCGAGGTCGCCCGGGCGGTCTCGCTGCTGGCCTCGGGGCAACTGCCCTATTCGACGGGCCAGACGATCCATGTGGACGGGGGCATGCGGCTCAAGCCGTTCTGACGCCCGGTCCGGGGCAGCGCCGGACCAGTCGTCGCCAGCCGGCCCTGGCGGATGACCAGCCCGTGCATCAGCGACAGGTTCAGCATGCCATGCCCGATCCGGTCGCCGAATTCGGATGCCTCGGCGACCACCCGGCCGGTATGCAACTCCGACAGATCGCCGGTGATCCCGCCAAAGGCCAGGACGTCATATCCAGTCACCGTTCGCGTCGCCGAAAAGCCGTTGCACCCGATTTTCTGATCTTCGAGATAGTCGCGCGTCATTGATCGTCGCCGCTGCTATCTGCCACAACTAATAAGCTTAACTCATATTTAGCCAAGGGCTCCATCCCTCGACTCTTGACGCGCGACCGGCAATATTTTCCTTGTTTTTTCCGCGCATATTGGTACATTAGCATATGATATGGTGCAGTTTCCAAAAAAGTCGCCCTTCCTTTCAAGCTATAAATGAGTTGAACTTACCAAAATGGAGATGCCGATGGACATAGCGTCGGAAATCGACGGGATCATCGCCTCGCTGGCGGCAATCGCGGATGATCCCCATGCCTATGCGCGGCGGCGGAAGGCGGAAACCGGGCAGAAGATCATCGGTATCCTGCCGATGAACTTCCCGGCCGAGATCGTGCATGCCGCCGGCGCCCTGCCGCTGTTGGTTCAAGAGGATGACGTAGCCATCACCTATGGGCGCGGCCTGCTGTTCGAATTCTACTGCGGCTATACGCGCAGCCTCGTCGATCAGGCCGCCACCGGCAAGTTCGATTTCTATGACGGCTTTTTCCTGGTCGATCATTGCGTCGCCCTGCTGGGTGCCGCCGATGCCATGCGTCACGAATTGCCGGATGTGCCGGTCTTTCTGGCCCAGTTCACCGCATCGATGGACGAGCCCTGGTCGCCCGTGCAGGTGCGCGGGCAGATCGAGAGCCTGAGGGCAAGGCTGGAAGAACTCTGCGGGATCCGCATCTCCGATGACGACATCGGGGCCAGCATCGCAGTCTATAACCGGAACCGCGCGCTGATGCGCCGCATCCATGACCTGCGCCGTGCCGGGCGGATCGTCCTGACCAGCCGCCAGCTTCAGGCTCTGGTGAAGTCGGGCATGGTGATGGACATAGCCGAGCACAGCGCGCTGATCGCCAATCTGCTGGCCCTGCTGGAGAAATCGCCGCCGACGCCATCGCAACGGGTGCGGCTGCACCTGTCGGGCCATTTCTGCCACGCCCCCAAACCGCAACTGCTCGACATGATCGAAAGCTGCGGGGCGGTCGTGGTCGATGACGATCTGTATACCGGTTTCCGTCATGTCTCGACCGACGCCCCCGACGAGGCTGACCCGATCGACGCGCTGACCCGCTGGTATTTCGCGCGCAACAACAACGTCCCCTGCTCGACCCGCGCACAGAAGTCGGTGGATTGGGAGGATTACCTCGAAAACGCCATTGGCCACAGCGGCGCACAGGGGGTCATCGTACTGGTCGCAAAGTTCTGCGAGCCGCACATGCTCTATTACCCCGAGCTGCGCAAGATGTTCCACGACAGGGGC
The DNA here is from genome assembly GCF_047973135.1 of Paracoccus sp. (in: a-proteobacteria). Taxonomy (GTDB): domain Bacteria; phylum Pseudomonadota; class Alphaproteobacteria; order Rhodobacterales; family Rhodobacteraceae; genus Paracoccus. The sequence goes on along the minus strand of NZ_JBKEBL010000030.1, from coordinate 5,966 downwards.
ATTCCGCATCTGCTGATCGAGACGGAACACGAGGGGCTGGCAAGCGAAATGCTCAGGACGCGGGTGGAAGCCCTGATTGAGGGCATTCGCAGGACCGCCCGATCAGCCGAAACCGCCTGAATGTGCCGCAGCCCACAGGAGCACGAGATGTCAGAGACACGCAGCGAAGCCGCCACCGCCCGCAAGGCCGTTCAGGCCAATCGCCTTGTCAGCACCCGTGCCGGCGGCAAGATGGTCAAAGACTATTGGGACAACCTGTTCACCGCCCGCGAGCGTGGCGCGAAGGTCGTCTGGTACAATGGCGCCGCCATCAATCCGATCCTTCAGAATGCGGGGGTCGAATGGTGCCATGGCGAAGCTTTTGGCGCCCGTCTGGCGGCGATGCATCACGAGGCCCCGGCGCAGCAGGAAAGTGAATCCTACGGCTATATCAACGAGCTTTGCTCCTATGCCCGCACCACCTTGGGCTGCGCCCTGCTGACCAGAAAGGAGACTGCGGGCCAGGTCGAGATGGACGGACATCCCGACTTGCCAGCGCAGGAGGTGCTGGCCAGCCGGCTGCCGGCGCCGGATCTTTTTGTCAATGCCTATGCCGGATGCAGCACCGGCCAGCAATGGGACGAGATTTCCTATCGGATGTTCGACAAGAAGCTGCCGTTCTTCAAGATTTCCTACCCGCTGCTCTGGGGGAACAGGGCCGATGCCGGCTATCTGCGGGGCGAGGAATGGGACAGCGCTTCCGGTTACGTCGCCGCACAGATCCGCAAGCTGATCGAGTTTCTGGAGTACGAGACGGGCAACCCCTTCGACTGGGACGGGCTGCGCGAGTCCATGCATTACATCAAGCGCGCCGCAGGATTGCGGATGGAGGCACTGGCCCTGTGCAGGACGACGCCGGCACCGGCGGTCTTCTGGGATTGGGTCGCCAGTATCGCACCGATCAATTTCCTGCCGGGGAACCAGGCTCTGGTCGACTATTTCGCGGCCGTGAAGGACGAGATCGAACAGCGGATCGCCCAGGGCGTGCCGGCCCTGCCGGGCGAAAGATACCGGATCGCCTTCGACGGGATCATGAACTGGAACCGCGTCGGCTGGCTGGCCAACAAGTTCGCCGAACACGATGCCGCGGTGGTCTGTGGCCGCTATACCCATAACAGTTTCTGGCACGAGCCGCAGCTGATCGACGAGGACGATCCGATCCTCGGCATGGCGCAGCATTACCTTCTCTGCCCGTTCAACCACAGCGCCAGCAACCTTGCCGAACAGATCCTGCGCGACTGCGAGACCTACGATATCGACGGCATCGTCTTTCACGCCACACGGACCTGCCGGTCGGCGACCAACGGCCAGATGATCCTTGCAAGGATGGCCCAGCAGCGGGGCATGCAGACCATGTTTTTCGAGGGCGATGTCGCTGACGAGTCCTTCTACAAGGACGAGGTCTTGCAAAGCCGGCTCGAAGCGATGCTGGAAACCATCGACGTGCAGCGGAACCGGGCGGTGTAAGCATGGCCGGCGACTGAGAAAGGGGTGACGATGGACGCGCATCGGCACGACGACTATCGCAGGCGTGACCTGTCCGAATCCTGCTGGCCAGCGTTCCGGGATGTCCCGCTGGAAGAGATCACGCTCGGCGATGCGCTGAGGCGCGCCGCCGACAAGGCGCCTGATCGCGCCGCGCTGATCGAGGGCATTCCTGACGACGCGCGGCGATGGAGTTATGGGGAACTCGCCACGCAGGCCGAGGCGATCGCCCGCGCGCTCGGCCGGCGCTTCAGTCCGGGCGAGCGCGTCGCGTTCTGGGCGCATAATGTCCCCGAATGGCTGCCGGTATTCTATGGCTGCGCAATGGCCGGGCTGGTCCTGGTCACCGTGAACCCGGCCTATCGTCGGCGTGAGCTGCTCTATGTGCTGGCCAAGTCCCGCGCTGCGGGGCTGTTCGTCAACGACAGCTACCGCGGGCGTTCCCTGGAGCAGACGGCCCGCGACGCGACGCCCGACCTGCCCGGACTTCGCGAAATCATACCCGTGCGCAACGTCGCCGCGCTGGTCGCCGAGGGCGCAGGCAACGGCGCGCTGCCTGGGGTTGATCCGCGCGGCCCGGTCGTCATCATGTTCACCTCTGGCACGACCGGCACCCAGAAAGGCGTGATCTTCCATCATACGGGGGTCGCCAACATGACCCTTTTCACCCAGTCGCGCGGCGGGCTGAAAGAGGGCGGCGTATTCGTCAACCCGATGCCGATGTTTCACATCGGTTCGCTGGGGCATGCCGGGATCGGCTCGGTCATGCTCGGTGCCACCCATGTCCTGATGCCCGAATGGGATCCCGAAGCCTATATGCAGCAGGTCCAGCGCCATCGAGGTACTTTCTCGCTGCTGGTGCCGGTAATGATCGACCAGCTTCTCGACCATCCCGCGCGCCCCCGATACGATCTCTCCAGCCTGCGCCGCCTGACCTCGGGTGCATCGGTGGTGGAACCGCAGCTGATCCGTCGTACCCGGGACGAGCTGGGGGCGACCATCTCGAACATCTACGGGCAGACCGAAATGCATGGCAGCATCACCGGCACCCACCCGGATGACAGCGACAGCGACCTTGCCGAAACCATCGGTCAGCCGTTGCCGCATATGGAATTGCGCATTGCCGACCCGCAGACCGGCAGAACCCTGCCGCTGGGCGAGCAGGGCGAGATCCAGACGCGGGGGTACCAGAACATGATCGGCTATTTCGATATGCCCGAGGAAACCGCCAAGACCCTGCTGCCGGACGGATGGCTGCGCTCGGGCGATCTGGGCCGGATGGACGCGCGGGGCTTCGTCAGGATCACCGGCCGGATCAAGGACATGATCATCCGCGGCGGCGAGAACATCTATCCCCGCGAGGTCGAACTGCTGCTGGCCGAAACCGCGGGGCTGGCAGCGGTCGCGGTGGTGGGGCTGCCCGACCCGAAATGGGGCGAGCAGGTCGCCGCGGTTCTGGTTCCCCGGCGACAGGATGCGCCGCCGGATGTGGACGCCCTGTTCGACCTGTGCCGCACGGAGCTGGCGCATTACAAGGTGCCACGCTTCTGGTACCTGGCCGACGAGATGCCGATGACCGAAACCGGCAAGATGCAGAAATTCCGCCTTGTCGAGCAGATCCTCGATGGCCGGCTGTCGCTGCTGCGACAGTTCTGACCCCGATGACCAAGCTTGCACAGCCCCGCAGGCCAGGCCGAAACGCGCAAATGACAGGAGAGAGAGGATGACCGGGTCAGACATGATGCAAGCCGTCCGGCTTTGTGCTCCGGCCGATCTGCGGCTGCAGGATGTTACCCGCCCCCGGCCCCGGCCGGGCGAGGTGCTGCTGAAGGTCCTTGCAGCCGGGATCTGCCAGACGGATGTTCATATCCGCCGCGCCGCCGACAGCCGCACGCCGGGCGGCACCATCCTGGGGCACGAGATCGCCGGCGAGGTGGCGGATCTGGGTGCCGGCGTCCTGTCCTGGCGGCCGGGCGACCGGGTCGTGGTCCATCCCTGCTGGGCCTGCGGCACCTGCCGCGCCTGCCGGGCGGGGCGCGAGAACGAATGTCACGCCACGCTTGGGCGGCGTCATCCGCCGGCGACGCCCGGCGTGACCGAGAATGGGGGCATGGCCGGCTATATGGTCGCGCCGGCTTCGGCGCTGTTCGGGATCGGCGATCTCGACCCGGTGGTGGCGGCACCGCTGACCGATGCGGCGCTAACCCCCTATCGCGCCATCATGTCATGCCGCGATCTGCTGAAGCCGGGCGCCACGGTCATCGTCATCGGGCTGGGCGGGCTGGGGATGATGGCGCTGCAGATCCTGCGCGCGATCTCGACGGTCCGGGCGATCGGAATCGACCGTTCCGGGGCCGCCATGGATCTCTGCGCAGAATGGTCGGACGAGCTGCTTTTTCCCGACGAGAGTACCGTCGAGCGGATCCGGGCCGCGACCGGCGGGGTTGGCGCAGAGGTGGTTCTGGATTTTGTCGGCGTCGATGCCACGCTGGACATCGCCACCCGGACGGTGGCGCGCGGCGGGGCGATCCGGGTCGTGGGCCTGTCCGGCGGCAGCCTGCAATTCGTGGCGCGTTCGGCGAACAATCCCCTGCCCCGGGGCGTCACCATCATGTGCCCCTATAGCGGCACCTACAACGATCTTGCCGAGGTCATTTCCATGGCCCGCGCAGGCGCGATCCTACCGATCGTCGAAACCTTCCCGCTGTCGGGGGCCTTGGATGCGCTTGATCGGCTGGAAGCCGGCACGATCCGCGGGCGCGCCGTGCTTCTGCCGCATGGCTAGCCCTCTGATTCATCTTATTTGCAGGTGTAGGTGGAGCAGTTTGATGCGGGCGTCGTCGGTTGTGAATTGCCAGTTCACGCCTGCGCGGTCCGCGTTTCGGTGCGCGGACCACGCGTCGGTTTCGGCCTCCGGTGAGGTGCGATCCGGGATGCGGCGGTCGAGACATTGGCGGGCCGGCACGCTCAGTTCGCATTCGACAATGTTGAGCCATGAGCCGTGTTTCGGCGTGTAACGCCACTCGAAGCGGCCTGTGAGGCGCCGGGATTGGCGTGCGGGTCCGGGGGGCGCATAGCCCCCCGCCATCGCGGGACGCAATCCCAGCGGCGCTGACGTCACGCGACGCATGCCAGCGGTGTACAGCCTGTGCGCACCCTGTGCCCCCCGGTGCACCCGCTGTGCAGCGCCAAACCCGGCATTTGCGGGGCTTTCCCGCACAGCCCCGAACCTCTGTTGCCTGCACAGCCAAAGCAACGCCTGCAGGCGTTGCGCAACAGCCCCGACGTCACTTGGGTGTCGGCTGTCGAGGGTTCGGATCCGGGATGCCTGACGGCCGGGCCGGTAATGCGCGGCGCGGCCTGCTGGCACGACCCGGAAAGTCCGATGTCCTGCGCCAATGAAAAACCGCGCCGACGAGGGCTGGCGCGGTTTCGGGTTTTGGGGTGATCTGGGATCAGTTGCGGGCTTCGTCCGCTTCGTCCTCGTCGGTCGATGCACCGCCGATGTCGTCGAACAGTTCGGCAATCTCGAATTCGGCTTCGGCATCGGCTTCGGCGGCCAGATCCTGGATGGATTTGCCCTGCGCCTGCAATTCGGCCTCTTCGGTCGAGCGGGCGACGTTCAGCACGATGGTCGCGTCGACTTCGGGGTGCAGCGTCACGGTGACGTCATGCAGGCCCAGTTCCTTGATCGGCGCACCCAGAACCACCTGTTTGCGGTCCAGCGTAAAGCCGGCTTCGGTTGCGGCCTCGGCGGCGTCGCGGGTGGTCACGGAACCATACAGCGCCCCGGCATCCGAGGCCGAGCGGATGATCACGAAGGTCTGACCGTCCAGCTTGTCGGCGACCTTTTGCGCCTCGACCTTGGTTTCGGCGTTATGGGCTTCCAGTTGGACCTTGCGGTCCTCGAAAGCCTTGAGGTTCGTGTCCGAGGCGCGCAGCGCCTTGCCCTGGGGCAGCAGGAAGTTGCGGGCATAACCCTCTTTGACCTTCACCACTTCGCCCATCTGGCCCAGTTTGGCCACGCGTTCCAGCAGGATGACTTGCATGATCAGGTCTCCTTACTTCACGACATAGGGCAGCAGGGCGAGAAAGCGGGCGCGCTTGATGGCGCGGGCCAGTTCACGCTGCTTCTTGGCCGAGACGGCGGTGATGCGCGAGGGCACGATCTTGCCGCGGTCGCTGATGTCACGCTGCAACAGGCGCGTGTCCTTGTAGTCGATCTTCGGCGCATTCTCGCCCGAGAACGGGCAGACCTTGCGGCGGCGGAAAAACGGTTTGTTCGCCATGGTTCAGTCTCCTCAGTTCCGCTCGCGACGTTCGCGGCGCTCGCCACGTTCTTCGCGTTTCTGCATCTGGACCGAGGGGCCTTCCTCGTGCTCATCCACGCGGATGGTCATGATGCGCATGACATCGTCATGCAGCCGGGCCAGACGCTCCAT
>NZ_JBKEBL010000214.1:0-2801 GCF_047973135.1 Paracoccus sp. (in: a-proteobacteria) | reverse complement strand
TGGCAGGCCAGAACAGGCAAGGTTGTAATGCACCGCCTCAAACCCTGCGGCCTTCGCCGCAGTCATCACGGCCAGCGGTGTGTCGCCCGGAAATGTCTTGGCGAAAATTCCAAGCCGCATCACATGACCCCCGTGACGCTGGCCAGTTCCACCCGCGTGCCGGTTTCGACCGACAAAGCGATGGCCCGCATCGCCCGCATCGAGGCCAGCCCGTCCTCGATCGAGGCCCCGGTCATGGGCGCGCCGTCAAGGATGCAGCGGGCAAAGCCCTCGACCTGACGGCGATAGAAATGCCCGTCCTCGCCCAGAATGCGGCTTGAGGTGCCGCTGCGTTCGTCGAAGATGTCCACTTCAGAGGAACGAAAATACCAGGGATTGAAGGTCTTGCCGAGGGCCGAGCCGTTCTGACCATAGATCTGGAACCCCTCGTGCCAGTCCATGCGCACGGCGACGGTCAGGTCCAGATGGCCCAGAACGCCATTGGCAAATTCCGTCTCGACGAACCAGCAGAACATGCCGCGCTGGTCGGACAGGCGCGCGCGGACGGCGGTGATCGGCCCGCCCAGAAAGCGCGCCGTATCGACCAGATGCGACCCATGCGCCAACATATAGTAACGCCGCTTGTCGGTCTTGGGGTCGCCCTCGGGCCGGCGCGAGCGTGCCGAGGTGACGATCAGCGGCTGTACGGCATCGGTCATCGGATAGCGGCGGGTACTGTCGCAATACCACGCCTTCAGCGCGACCATCTGGCCCATGTCGCCATCGATGAACGCCTTTGCGGCCTGAATACCGGGGTCAAAGCGTTTCATGTGGCCAACCATATAGGTCAGCCCGCTGTCCCGGACCAGTCGCGCCAGTTCGGCGGTTTCCTCGATCGAGGTTCCCACCGGCTTTTCGCTGAGCACATGCTTGCCCGCGCGCAGCGCCCTGATCGCGGCGGGAACGTGAAAGGCGTCGGCGGTGGCGATGATCACCGCGTCCAGACCGGGATCGGCCAGCATGTCGTCGTAATCGGCAAAGGTCTTGTCGGGGGCATGGGTATGGGCCATGCGCTCGCGCAGGTCGTCGGCCAGATCGCAGATCGCGTAAAGCCGTGCGTTGGCGGCCTTGGTGCAGCTTTCGAAATGCGCAGACTGGGCGATCTGGCCCGCGCCAAGCACTCCGATATTCAGTTCCGTCCGGGTCATGTTGGTCCTTCACAGGGAAAAAGGGGCACCCCGGCCTTGCCGAACCGGGGCGCAAGGGTTCACATCGCGCCTTCGACCGCGTTCACCAATGCCGCAGCAGCCTCGGTGCTGGACATGTCGGAATTGAAATGCTGGGTGATTACGTCGAAATAGGCGGCCTGAATGGCGGGCGGCTGACCGTGCCCATGGGCCAGCGATCCGAACAGCGTGTCGCTGGCCTCGGCCGCGTCACGATCCTGTGCGGATTGCTGTGCGCAGGCGTCGAAATCGTCCATCGGCACATCGGTGCGCGCCGGGATCGAGCCCTTGGCCAGGTTGAAGGTCTTTTGAAAATCGGACGACATCGCCGCCCGCGCCAGCGCCATTTGCGCGGGCCGCTGATCCTCGCTGACATTGAACATGGCGAAAAAATCGGTGTTGAACAGGAAAGAGCCCTGCGTGCCCGGCACCACCGCACACAGGATTTCCTTGCCCGGTGTCAGCCCGGCGCGCACCACATCGCCCTTGGCCCAGTCGCCCATGATCTGCATCCCGGCCTCGCCGTTCAGCACCATGGCCGTGGCAAGATTCCAGTCGCGGCCCGCGAAATTCGGGTCGGCATAGCCGTGGATGCGGCGCATCGTGTCGAACACATCGACCATCTCATCCGAGCCAAGCGCCTCGGGGTCGGCCTCGATCACCGCGCGACGATAGAAATCGGGGCCCTTGGACAGCACGATGGCTTCCCACATGGTTGCCTCTTGCCAGTCCTGCCCGCCCACGGCGATGGGAATGACGCCCGCCGCCTTCAGCGTATCGGCGGCGGCAAAGAACTCGTCCCATGTCGTCGGGGGCGTCAGGCCGTTATCGGCAAAGAGTTTCGCATTCATCCAGACCCAATGCGGGCGGTGCATGTTGACGGGCGCTGCGACCCAGTGGCCATCGTTGACTCCGAAATCCTGAACGGCCTTCGGCACCACATCTGACCAGCCATCGGCCTGCGCCACCTCGTCAAGATTGCCCAGCAGGCCCTGCCCCGACCAGTCGCGCACCGCCATCCCCAGCATCTGCGCGGCGGTGGGCGGGTTGCCTGCGACCACGCGGGCGCGCAGCGCTGTCATCGCGGCCTCGCCTCCGCCGCCTGCCACGGCCATGTCACGCCATGTGATCCCCTCTTCGGCCAGCTTGTCCTTCAGCACCCCGACAGCAGCACCTTCGCCGCCCGATGTCCACCAGTGCATCACCTCGACCTGTTGCGCGGCGGATGCGCCCGTCATGCACAGGGCCAGTCCCGCCGATACCACGAAATTCCTCATTCTTATCCTCCCTCTGAAATTCGAGCCACTATTTTGTATCGTATCAATACAAACTATGCGACTATAGTGCTGTCAAGGAAATTCCGGGTGCAGATCGACGTGGCCACGCCAAGAACAATCCGCCAGATCAACCGCCATCGCGCCATCCGCCTGCTGATGCGCGAGGGGCGGGCCAGCAGGGCTGGCGTTGCCCGCGATCTTGAGATGATGCGATCATCTGCGGGCAGTCTGGTCGAGGAATTGCTGTCCGAGGGCGCGCTGCGGCCGATTGACGCCGAAGGGGGCGGGCAGGGGCGTCCGGCGCAGTATTTCGAACTGA
>NZ_JBKEBL010000256.1:0-5688 GCF_047973135.1 Paracoccus sp. (in: a-proteobacteria) | reverse complement strand
CCCAGTCGTTCTGCTGACTGGTCGGACGATCCTCGGGGGCGACCAGAACCTTCCAGCTTTCGCGCATCTGCGCCATACCGAATTCTGGCGGTGCGGCGGGGTCCAGCAACAGGTATTTCGCCATCAGATCGACCTGCGCCTCGGTCAGCTCGCCCGAGGTGCCCCAGTTCGGCATCCCGGCGGGCGAACCGTAGGTGATGAAGCTTTGCAGATATTCAAAGCCCAGATCGCGGGTCAGGTCGGGGGTCAGCGCCTTGCCGGTCGCGCCCTTGCGCAGCACGCCATGGCAGCCCGCGCAGCGTTCGAAATAGATCTTGTTCGCTTCGTTATAATCCGCATCGCTCAGCGCCTCGACGCCTTCGGGGGCACCGGGCGCGGCAACCTGATCCTGCGCAAGGTTGTCCAGCGATGGTTCATAGCGGTTGTCGGTCTTTGTCTGGTGATCCTCAAGCGCGGCTTCGGTGTCCGGGGTCTGGGTGGCCTGATCCTGCGCGAATGCGCCTGTGCTGGCGATGACAAGGGCCATCGCGGTCGTGGCCAGCGCAGCCATGGCAGGAAATCGCTTCCTAGAAGTCATTTGGCTTTCCTATCTGCTGGTTAAAATTTCCAATTGATCTACCGAAAGATTCGCCACTGCGGCTTTGACGTTTGTTAAGGATCCTTGGGCTTTTTCGGGGGAAAAGCGCGTAACCCTGTCACACCGGTTTGCCATGCTGTCTTTTCCCCCCGCCCTGATCCGCTGGCTGTCGGCGCTGCTGATCCTGCCCTCGCTGGCGCTGGCCCAGACCGCCCCGGACGCCCCGACCGCTGCTGCGCTGTTCGGCACCGATGCACCGGTTCAGGTGGTCCGGCAGGACGAACCCGTCCCCGGCTGGCTGGTCAGTCAGGGCGAAAACCGGCTGGGAATGATCGGCTCGACATCGGAGATCGCGGCGACCACAGGCTATTCGGGCAAACCTCTGGACGTGCTGGTCGCTGTGACGCCCGACGGGGTGATCGCGGGCGCGCGGCTGGTTCGCCAGACCGAACCGGTGCTGAGCCTTGGCATCTCGGATGCCGATATTACCGCCTATGTGGATGCGTTCCGGGGCGTTGATCTGCTGGTCGATCACCGGAACGATGCGGCGCTGCCGCCGGTGATTTCGCGGGCGACCGTCTCGACCGGAGTGATCCGCGACGGGGTACTGCGGGTCGGGCGGGTGCTGGCGCAGGCGCAGGGTCTGGGTGGGGGCGGCATCGACCGCGTGACCTATCGCCCCGCCACCTGGGCCGAGCTGGTGGCGGGCGCGGCATTCGGTCATGGAACCGTCAGCATGCATCAGGCCGCCACCGCCTTTCAGGGCGCGCGCAACCCGGTTCAGGGGTCGGACGCGCCGTTTCTGGACATCTATGCCGGGCTGATCGACCCCCCCACGATTGGCCGTAACCTTCTGGGTGCGCTGGAATTTTCTGCCGCAACCGCATCGCTGCAACCGGGTCAGGCCCTGGTTGCGGTCATGTCGCGCGGAGTCTATAGCCCACGCGGGACAGAGTGGCGGCGTTCGGGCGGGTTCGAACGGATACAGTTCCGGCAGGGCGCAACCCTGCTGCGCCCCGCCGATACCGATTTCATCATGGTCGAAGAACTGGCTCTGCCCGACGCGCCCGGATTCAAGGAAATCAGCCTGTTCCGCCTGAATATCGACGCCGCGACCGGCGGCATCGACCCGCTGAAACCGTTCGAGCTGATCGTGACCGCATCCCGCCCCGACGGAAGCGGTGCCGATCTGACCCTGCCGGTGACGGTTCCCGTCGCCCTGCCTCAGGAATTTCATGTCGAATTTGCCCCGCCTGCCCCGCTGTGGCAGCAATCATGGCGGCAAAAGACCACGGGCATCGCCATTGTCGGCACGATGCTGTTCGTTCTGGCGCTGATCCTGTTCGCGCAAGAGGCGCTGGTGCGCCGCCCGGCCCTGTGGCTGCGCGTCCGCCTGGGCTATCTGCTGGCGACGTTGTTCGTTCTTGGCTGGGGCCTGAACGGGCAATTGTCGGTGGTGCAGGTGGTCGCCTTCCTGAACGCGCTGCTGTCGGGCTTTCGCTGGGAAACCTTCCTGATCGAGCCGGTCATCTTCCTGATCTGGGGCAGCGTGGCGCTTGGCCTTCTGTTCTGGGGGCGAGGCGTTTTCTGTGGCTGGCTGTGCCCCTTTGGCGCGTTGCAGGAACTGATGAACCTTGCCGCGCGGCGGTTGGGGGTGCGCCAGATCGCGGTGCCGCAGGCGCTGCATGAAAGGCTGTGGGTGATCAAATATACACTGTTCGTGATGATTGTCGCGCTCAGCTTTTACAGCATGGAACAGGCGCTGATCCTGGCCGAGGCCGAACCGTTCAAGACCGCCATCTCGATGCGCTTCATGCGCGCCTGGCCCTTTGTGCTGTTCGTGATAGCCCTGCTGCTGGCGGGGCTGTTCATCGAACGGTTCTATTGCCGCTATCTGTGCCCGCTTGGCGCGGGACTGGCGATTCCGGCCAAGCTGAAGGTCTTTGACTGGTTGAAGCGCCGCCCCCAATGCGGTCGCGAATGCCGCCTGTGCGAGACGAAATGCACGGTCGGGGCCATTGACCCTCTTGGCAGGATCAACCCGAATGAATGCGTCCTCTGCCTGCGCTGTCAGGTGGTGATGAACGACGCGCAGACTTGCCCGGTGCTGAAACGCAGGGCGCGAGGGGTGCCGACATGAGACGCGGATTCCTGTTCACCGCCGGCTGGCGGGTGTTTTTCTGGGCGGCGGGGTTGTGGGCAGTGCTGTCCGTCGTCATCTGGCTGATCTGGCTGGCAATCCACGCCTTTGGCGGCATCGCGGGCGATATGAGTTTCGCCATGCCCCCGCATCTGTGGCACGCGCATGAGATGGTCTTTGGCTATGCCTCGGCGGCAATGGGCGGGTTTTTCCTGACCGCCGTGCCGACATGGACCGGTGCGCGCGCCGCGCCCGAGCGGTTCATCATGATTCTGGCCGGACTGTGGTTGGCGGGGCGGCTGGCGGTCTGGGTCTCGGCGCTGCTGCCTGCCGGGCTGGTCGCGGCGGTTGATCTGGCCTTTCTGCCGGTGCTTGCCACCAAGATTCTGGCCCAGCTTGTCAAGCGGCCCAAGCCGCAGAACATGATGTTTCTGGCGCTGCTGAGCCTGATCTGGACCGGCAACCTGCTGATGCATCTGGACTGGATGGGCTTGACCGGCACTGCCCGTCAGGGGGCGATTGGCGGGCTGTTGGGGATCTGTGCGCTGATCGCCACGCTTGGCGGGCGCGTGACCCCTGCCTTTACCCGCAACGCACTGCTGCGCGAAGCGCAGGATGCGCACCTGCCGGTCAGCCGGGGCTGGCTGGACGCGGCGGGCATCGCGCTGGCGATCCTGACCGCGCTGGCGGCCCTGCTTGGGCTGCCGGATGCGGTTCTGGCCGCGCTGGCGGTTCTGGCCGGGGCGGCGGCGGCAATGCGGCTGGCGGGCTGGCGCGGGCTGGCGATGACCCACCAGCCGATCGTCTGGTCGCTGCATCTGGCCTATGCGATGCTGACGCTTGGGCTGATCCTCTGGGGGCTGTCGCTGCGAGGCATCGGATCCGAAGTCGCCGCGCTGCACATCCTGGGCATCGGCGCGGTGGGCGGCATGACCCTTGCCATCATGAGCCGCGCCTCGCTGGGGCATAGCGGGCGGGCGCTGACCGCGCCGCGCCCGGTGGCGCTGGCCTATGGGCTGATCCCGGTGGCGGTGCTGCTGCGTTGGGCGGGCTCGGTCTGGATGGCCACGCTGTATTATCCCGCCGTTCTGGCATCTGGCGTGGTATGGTGTCTGGCCTTCGGCCTGTATCTGACAGCGCTGTGGCCGGTCTTTTTCGGCCCGCGCCTGTCCCGCGACGAAAGCGAGGCCGCATGATGGCAATGCAACGCCGCCGGTTCCTGTTCCTGTCCGCCGCCGCCCTGGCCCCTGTCAGGGCGCGGGCCGACGCCGTTCACCAATGGCAGGGCCGCGCCATGGGAGCCGGGATCACGCTATTGCTGCGCGGGGCCGCTGACCGGCAGGCGCGCGGCTTTTTCGATCAGGCGCGGCGCCATCTGGCCCATGCCGAAAGCCAGTTCTCGTTGCATCGCGATTCCGACCTGACACGGCTGAACCGGCTTGGCTGGCTGCGTTTTCCCGCGCCCGCAATGCGGGATCTGCTGGCGCTGTGCGACCGGCTGCATCGCGCGACCGGCGGGGCCTTCGACCCGACGGTCCAGCCCATCTGGCTGGCCCGCGCGCAGGGGCAGGACGAGGCCGGGGCGCGCGCCTTGACCGGCTGGTCCTGGGTCCGCATCCGCGACGGTGAAATCCGGCTGGCGCGGCCCGGCATGGCACTGACGCTGAATGGCATTGCGCAGGGCTGGGTGGCCGACCGGCTGGCGCTGGCCGCCGCGCAGAACGATCTGGGCGATGTGATGATAGACAGCGGCGAACAGCGCGCCATCGGGGCGCAAGGCTGGCCGGTCGGCATCGCGGATCCGCAGGGGCGTATCCTGCGGCGACTGGTGCTGCGCGAGCGGGCGCTGGCAACATCTTCGCCACGCGGCACGCTGATCGGGCACGCGCGGCCCCATATCATCGACCCGCGCGGAAACAACGAGGCCCTGGCCGGAACGGTCTCGGTCAGCGCGCCCTCGGCGGCGCTGGCGGACGGGCTGTCCACCGCCCTGTGCCTGCTGCCCCGCCGCAAGGCGGATCAGGTCGCCTCTGCTCTGCCCGGCTGCCGGATCGAGGCGTGGCAAAGCGGCCCCGAGACCCCGGAGTCATATCTCTGAAAGATCGTTCAGGCGGCCAGAACCGTCGCGCCGCCTTCGGTTACAAGTTCGCCCGCGACGATGCCCCGCAAATGAACCGTAGCGCCGGATCGGACAATCAGATCGCCGCCGATCATCCCCGCCATGGACAGGGTCACGCCCGGAGCGACGGTCGCGTCACCGCCGATCATTCCGTTGAACGCACCGCTTTCGTTGAAAACATGGTCGCCAAAGATCATGGGACGGTCGGGATTCATGGCAATTCCTCCGCTGAAAATTCTGTCCGCGCGAATCCGATCCCGTTATTTCACCACGTCGCGCCATTTTTGTCCAATCGCCCCTTGTCGCACCGGATCAGTCAAACAGAAGGTCGCCTGCCCGCATGGCTCATCCCGCATCTCGTTCATGAGGGTGGAACCGGCATCGACATGATATGTATTGAAGAAAGTCGGCATTCATCGTTTGCACAGCATCAATCAGTCGGACCCGGACCTGCCCTTCGCCGCGTTTTGCGTGAAAGCCTGTTGTGACTCGGCGGCGCGGCTCTGACGACAAGCCGGATGTTGCTGACAAGCGACGTTCACGCCCCCCAGAGGGCCGCGCCGCCGCTTTCGCCAACCTGTCGGATCGCGCCCCTGCCACGCAGGTGATTGACATGCGCGACCGCCTCGACCAGCGCCAGCCCGAATTCGGCCTCGCCGATCTGACGCTTGAACAGAATATCGAAACAGCCCACCGCGCTGCGGGGGGATTCGCGCAGCGCCGCCTCCATCCGGGCCAGCGCGCCCAGATGATTGTCGCGCAATTGTCGCAGCCGCTCGGGCAGGCCGGTGAAGGGCAGCTTGTGGCCTGGCAACACCAGATGCCGGGCCTCGGCCAGCGGCAGAAGCCTTT
>NZ_JBKEBL010000139.1:0-28298 GCF_047973135.1 Paracoccus sp. (in: a-proteobacteria) | reverse complement strand
GTCGAAGACCATGACCTGACCGGTGGCACGCAGGCCGACCTGGCCGTCAGCGCTGCCGATTTCGACCGTGGTGCGGTCCATCCGGGCGGCTTCCATCTGGCTGGCGATGGTGCGTTTCCAGATCAGGTCATACAGCGCGCGCTGATCCTTTTCCGAAATCCTGAGCCTGTCCGGCGACAGCGACATCTCCGTCGGGCGAATACATTCATGCGCCTCCTGCGCGTTCTTGGCCTTGTTCTTGTACATGCGCGGGCTTTTCGGCAGGTAATTTGCGCCGAACTTCGCCTTGATCGCGTCACGCGCGGCCATCACCGCCTCGGGTGCCATGTCGATGCCGTCGGTCCGCATATAGGTGATCAGCCCGGCCTCATAGAGCCGCTGCGCCGTCGACATGCAGGCGCGGGCACCAAGGCCGAGCTTGCGCGACGCCTCCTGCTGCAGGGTCGAAGTCATGAAGGGTGGCCAGGGATTGCGGCTGGCAGGCTTCGAGGTGACGCTTGAAACGGTCAGGTCGCGCGCGTCGATGGCCGACAGTGCCAGCCGCGCCTTTTCGGCGGTGGGAATATCGAAGCGTTCCAGCTTGTCGCCGGCAAGACTGACCAGCGTCGCGTCATATTCATCGCCGGAAGGGGTGGCGAGGCGGGCATGGACCGACCAGTATTCGCGGGGTTTGAAGGCCTCGATCTCCATCTCGCGTTCGACGATCAGGCGCAGCGTCACGGATTGCACCCGGCCCGCCGATTTCGCGCCCGGCAGCTTGCGCCACAGGACCGGCGACAGGTTGAAGCCGACCAGATAATCCAGCGCGCGGCGGGCCAGATAGGCATCGACCAGCGCCTGATCGATCTGGCGGGGCTGTTTCATCGCCTCGGTCACGGCGGATTTGGTGATCGCGTTAAAGGTGACGCGATTCACCTCGCTTCCCTTTTTCAGCGACGAGGCCAGAACCTGTTGCAGATGCCACGAAATCGCCTCGCCCTCGCGGTCGGGGTCGGTGGCCAGAATCAGGTTCGGGTCGTCCTTCAGCGCATCCTTGATCGCCTTGACATGCTTCTTGCTGTCGCTGGCGACCTGCCATTTCATGTCGAAGTCATGGTCAGGATCGACG
This sequence comes from Paracoccus sp. (in: a-proteobacteria), assembly GCF_047973135.1. Classification (GTDB taxonomy): domain Bacteria; phylum Pseudomonadota; class Alphaproteobacteria; order Rhodobacterales; family Rhodobacteraceae; genus Paracoccus. The sequence continues at coordinate 27,190 of NZ_JBKEBL010000139.1, read as the reverse complement.
CTGCCGTCCTTGGGCGGCAGGTCGCGGACATGGCCAAAGCTGGCCAGCACACGGTAGTCCTTACCAAGATATTTCTCGATGGTTTTCGCCTTTGCGGGCGATTCGACGACAACAACGGGCATTTAGACCTCGGACGATCCTTCAATGGGGCGGCAACATGAGTGCGCGAGGCCAGAGTGTCAACGGTCCGCAAGCGCGCCGGTTGAGGAAGGCGATGGATGCGCAAGCTCGATCAGGTTGCCGTCGGGGTCGCGCAGATACAGCGAAAGGACGGGTCCGGTCGCGCCTGTGCGGGCGACGGGGCCATCCTCGATCACAATCCCGGCAGCGGTCAGGGCGGCGGCGTTCCGCCGCGCCTCGCCCGCGACAAGAAAGCACAGATCGGCGGAACCGGGCGTCGGACGGGCTGCCTTGGGCAGAAATTCGCGCCCCGCCTGATGCAGGTTGATCTTCTGGTCGCCGAAATGCAGCGCCAGCCGCCCCTCGCCAAAGCTGCGCGCCTGCATGCCCAGAACGGTGGTGTAAAAGGCGACGGTCCGGTCCGGGTCGGCGACGGTCAGCACCAGATGGTCAAGCGACGCTATCCCGATCATTGCTTGTCTCCTGTCCTTGGTGTCGGGAAGGGTTTAGCACAAGGCAAGGCGTCCGCCAGCCAGTCTTGTCAGGCGGCCCTGCAATTCCAGCGACAGGATTGCGGCATTCGCGGTGGCGGCGGTCACGCCCAGTTCGCGGATCAAGTCGTTTTCCTCGGTAGGGCTGGGGGACAGGCGCGCGAGGATGCGTTCCTCCATCTGGACCGGTCCGCCCCCGTCGCCGGCGGGTTGCGGTACGGCGACGGGGCCGCCCTGAGCCGCCCTTGCGGGTGCTGCTTCGGGGGTATGATCATCGGCGGCCTGTGTCAGCGCCTCGGCCACATCGGCAGCGCTGCGCACCAGCGTGGCACCGTCGCGGATCAACTGGTTGCAGCCCGCCGCGCGCGCATCCATCGGATGACCGGGCACCGCCAGCACCTCGCGCCCCTGATCCAGCGCGTTCTTTGCAGTGATCAACGTGCCCGAGCGATGCGCGGCCTCAATCACCACCACGCCCTGCGACAGGCCCGAGATGATGCGGTTGCGGGTCGGGAAATGCCGGGCGGCGGGTTCGGTACCCGGCGGCTGTTCGGAAATCAGCGCGCCATTTTCGGCGATCTGGGCGGCCAGAACCACGTTTTCCGCCGGATAAATCACGTCCACGCCACCCGCCAGCACGGCAACGGTGCCGGTCGGCAGGGCGGCGTTATGGGCGGCCGTGTCGATGCCGCGCGCCAGACCGGCCACGACCGTGAACCCGGCCTCACCCAGACCCGCCGACAGCCCGCGTGCCATGCGCAGCCCCAGCGAAGAGGCATTGCGCGCCCCGATCACCGCGACGGGATTGCGGTTCAGCCAGGCCGGATCGCCCCGGACCCAAAGCACGGGCGGTGAGCCGTCAATTTCGCGCAGGGCCTGCGGATACAGTGGCGAATCGCAACGGATCAGCCGCGCGCCCGCCTTTCGCCCGGCCTTCAGTTCGGCTGCGGCTACACCTTCGGGGCAGGGGGTGTAGTCGGTCACGCCAGCCTGCGCCGCCACCTCGGGCAGGGCATCAAGCGCGGCCTTGACGCCGCCATGTTCGTTGACCAGCCGGTGAAAGGTTGCCGGTCCCACGCGGCGCGAGCGGATGAGACAGAGAAAACTGAGATCGTCATCCTTCGCGGTGGGTGGGGTTTTGGGGGTGCCGAAAGAAGCGAGCCCGGTATTCATGATGCCTCCGTCTCATCCAGACACCGGGATAACGGGGCAATGGTTAAGATAAGGTTATCGCAAGCCGAAAAGATCCATCCAGACGACCCTGACGAAGGACCGGCCCCCGGCCCTCTGCCGGTCCTGTTTTGCCACGGACGCAGCCACCGGGCCGCATTCAGGGCCGCCGGTGTCAGGCAGCGGAACCGCCCACCGTCAGCCCGCCGATCATCAGCGTGGGCTGACCCACACCGACCGGCACCCATTGCCCCTGCTTGCCGCAATTGCCGATGCCGGGGTCAAGCGACATGTCATTTCCGACCGCGCGAATCTGCTTCATCGCGGTTGCGCCATCCCCGATCAGCGTCGCGCCGCGAATCGGGTCTCCGACGATCCCGTTCCTGACGCGGTAAGCCTCGGTGCAGGAAAAGACGAATTTGCCGTTGGTGATGTCAACCTGCCCCCCGCCGAAGCCCACAGCATAGATGCCGTCCTTCAGGTCGGCCAGAATCGCCGCCGGATCGGCATCGCCGCCAGGCATGTAGGTGTTGGTCATGCGCGGCATGGGCGTATGGGCAAAGCTTTGACGGCGGCCATTGCCGGTCGGCGCGACGCCCATCAGCCGGGCATTCTGCCGATCCTGCATATAGCCCACCAGAATCCCGTCCTCGATCAGTATATTGCGGCCCGGAGGGGTACCCTCGTCATCGACGCTGAGACTGCCGCGCCGGTCCGGAATGGTGCCGTCATCGACCACCGTAACACCAGGCGCGGCGACGCGCTGTCCCATCAGCCCGGCAAAGGCGCTGGCCTTCTTGCGATTGAAATCACCCTCAAGCCCGTGGCCCACTGCCTCGTGCAGCAGGATGCCGGGCCAGCCGGGACCAAGCACAACGTCCATCACGCCCGCAGGTGCCGGGACCGAGCGCAGATTGACCAGCGCGATGCGCAACGCCTCGTCCACGGCAGCCTGCCACGAGGCGGGTTCCATCAGCCCGGCCAGCGAAATGCGCCCGCCGCCGCCGTGATTGCCTGATTCGCGGCGGTCGTTGTTTTCGACGATGACCGCGACATTCAATCGCGCCATGGGCCGGATATCCGTGACCAGCCCGCCCTCGGGGCGCAGGATAGCGACCTCTTGCAGGGATGAGGTGATCGAGGCCGTCACCTGCACCACACGGGGATCCTTGCCCCGCGCATAGGCGTCGATTTCGCGCAGCAATGCGATGCGGCTGGCGATGGAAATGCCCTCGGCAGGGTCTATGGCAGCGTAAAGCGGCTGACGGGTCACGGGCGGCGCATCGGCCAGGGTCGCGCCCCCCGCCCCCACCGCAAGGCGCGCGGTTGCTGCGGCACGGCGCAACGATGCCTCGCTGATGTCCGTCGAATGCGCATAGCCCGCGACCTCGCCGCGCACGGCGCGCAGGCCAAAGCCCTGCCCGGCGGTATAACCCGAATTGTGCAGCCGGCCGTCGTCGAAGACCAGCGTTTCCAGGACCGAGCGTTCCAGAAACAGCTCTCCGTCATCGGCCCCGGCAACGGCGTCGCGCAGGATTGCCAGCGCGTTGTCGCGGTCAAGATGACAGGCGAAGGGATCAAAGCGGTCTTGGCTCATGCCATGGCTCCTTTCAGGGGCGGGACCGGCCTTGGAAAGGTGCGAATTTCACTTTCCGGCCCGCTATCTCTTGCCGGTGAGGCAAGATCATGGTCTTAGAGGGAATGATACAGAAGGAAAAGGGTTGCCGTCGGCAGCCGATTCGGTCGTATGGCCGTGTTAACGCTTCGGGAGGTAAGTATGGCGACAGCTACGATTCGCCGCATGGTCGCAACGGTTTCGGGTTTCGCGATGATGGGAATGGCGACCGGGGCCGTCTGGGCGCAGGAATCCCTGGGCGATCTGCCATCGATCGGCAAGCCGCATGCCGCCGGTCTGGGCTTTCAGGAGGCCGTGACCGAGATTGCCCGTGACCAGCAATGGCTGGATTATTTCGTGCTGATCATCATCACCGTCATTACGCTGTTCGTCTGTGCGTTGCTGCTGATCGTGATCCTGCGCTTTAACAGCCGGGTAAATCCGGTGCCGTCGAAATTCACCCATAACACGCCCGTCGAAATCGCCTGGACGTTGATTCCCGTGCTGATCCTTGTCTGCATCGGCGCCTTCTCGCTGCCGGCGCTGTTTCGCAGCCAGGAAATGCCGGAAAATCCGGATGTCGTGGTCAAGGCCATCGGGAACCAGTGGTACTGGTCCTACGAATATCCCGAAAACGACATCGACTTCGAATCGTACATGCTGGAAAAGGACAAACTGGCCGAGAACGGTTACAGCGAGGATGAATATCTGCTGGCGACCGACAATGCGGTGGTGGTGCCGGTCGGCAAGACCGTGCTGTTGCAGGTGACGGCAACTGACGTCATCCACAGCTGGACCATCCCGGCCTTCGCGATCAAGCAGGACGCCGTGCCGGGCCGGATCGCGCAGGCATGGTTCAATGTCGAAAAGGAAGGCGTGTATTTCGGTCAGTGCAGCGAATTGTGCGGCATCAATCACGCCTATATGCCCATCGTCGTCAAGGCCGTCGCACCCGAGAAATATGCCGCATGGGTGGCCGAACAGGGCGGCACCATGCCGGCCGAACAGCAGGCGGCGCTTGGTCTGACCTCCGGCGCGGACGCGACCCGGCTGGCCAGGGCCGACTGAGCAGCAGGGTAAAGACAACGCGCGATGTCCGGGATTCACGCATATGAAGCTGCCCCCGAGGCTGAGTTTCGCGATTATGTCGCGCTGCTGAAGCCTCGGGTGATGTCGCTGGTGGTGTTCACGGCCTTTGTCGGGCTGTTCATCGCCCCGGTCCCGGTGCATCCCTTCATCGCCTTCTGCGCGGTGCTGTTCATTGCGCTTGGCGGGGGCGCGTCGGGCGCGCTGAACATGTGGTACGATGCGGATATCGATGCGGTGATGCACCGCACGCGCAACCGGCCCATCCCGGCAGGCCGCGTCGAAGGGGGCGAGGCGCTGGCCCTTGGCATCGCGCTGTCGGGCCTTGCGGTGATGATGCTGGGGCTGGTGGCGAACTGGTTCGCCGCCGGGTTTCTGGCCTTTACCATCTTTTTCTATGTCGTGATCTACACGATCTGGCTGAAACGCTGGACACCGCAAAATATCGTGATCGGTGGCGCTGCCGGGGCCTTTCCTCCGATGATTGGCTGGGCCTGCGCGACCGGCGGGATCAGCGTCGAATCGCTGCTGATGTTCGCGCTGATCTTTTTCTGGACGCCGCCGCATTTTTGGGCGCTGGCGCTGTTCATGAAAGAGGATTACCACAAGGCGGGCGTGCCGATGCTGACGGTCACGCATGGCCGCACCGCCACCCGCCGCCATATCTTTGCCTATACGCTGGTTCTGGCGCCCTTCGCGGTCTGGCTGGGGCTGACCCCGGTCGGCGGGCCGGTCTATCTGGCTGCGGCTCTGGCGTTGAACGCGCTGTTCATTCGCGGCGGCTGGCAGGTGCTGCGCCGGACCGAGGATGCCGCCGCCGCCGATGGTTATGCGGTCGAGAAACGTGTGTTCCGGCTGTCGCTGTACTACCTGTCCCTGCATTTCCTTGCGCTTCTGGTGCAAAGCTGGGTCGGGGGCTGGTGATGGCGCTGCATGTCGAACATGAAATCCATCGCCGCCGCCGGTCGCGCAATGTCGGGCTGGGGCTGGTGCTGGTCTGTTTTGTGGCGCTGGTCTTTGGGCTGAGTATCGTCAAGGTCACTCAGGGCGACTTGATGGAGGCGTTCGACCACCAGCCTCGTGTCTCGATCACGCCGATTGAACCCGTGGCGGAGGGTGGCCAATGAACCGCAATACGCGCACCGTCCTGTCGCTGATCGGTGTCGTAATCTCGATGGGCGCGCTGTCGTGGGCCGCAGTGCCGTTCTATAGCTGGTTTTGCAGCGTGACCGGCTTTGGCGGCACGACGCAGGTTTCCGCCGCAGCGCCTGACAAGGTTCTGGATCAGGTCGTGCGCGTGCGCTTTGACGCCAATGTGGACAAGGATCTGGGCTGGACCTTCCGTCCGATGCAAACCAAGATGGATGTGCGCATCGGTCAGGACGCGATGGCCTGGTACGAGGCGATCAACAATACCGACCAGACGATCACCGGCACCGCCAGCTATAATGTCGCGCCCGAGGTCTCGGGCTATTACTTCGACAAGATTCAGTGCTTCTGCTTTACCGAGCAGACGCTGAAACCGGGCGAGCGGGTGGAAATGCCCGTCAGCTTTTACGTCGATCCCGAAATCATCGAGGATCCGGATGCCAGTTGGGTCAGGGATATCACCCTGTCCTATACCTTTCACCTGACCCAGCCGAAGCAGGCCGCGCTTGACACCGCGCCGGTCGCCACGGTGAACTGAACCAGAGAAGCCCAGGGGGACACGCGTATGGCGCATGCAAAGAACCACGACTATCACATTCTTCCGCCATCCATCTGGCCCTTCATCGGAGCCGTTTCCGCATTTCTGATGCTGTTCGGCGCGGTTGGCTGGATGAGTGCGGACGACGTGCATCTGTTCTGGATCCCGGTTTCGGGGCCGTGGCTGTTTCTGATGGGCTTTGTAGCGGTGCTGTACACCATGTATAGCTGGTGGGCTGATGTCATCGACGAGGGGAACGAGGGCGATCACACCCCGGTCGTGCGGATCGGCCTGCAATATGGCTTTATCCTGTTCATCATCTCTGAGGTGATGTTCTTCGTCGCGTGGTTCTGGAACTTTATCAAGAACGCGATGTACCCGATGGGGCCGCTTAGCCCGATCAAGGATGGCGTCTGGCCGCCCGAAGGTATCGTGACCTTCGATCCGTGGCATCTGCCGCTGATCAACACGCTGATCCTGCTGCTGTCGGGCGTCGCCGTGACTTGGGCGCACCATGCCTTCGTGCATGAAAACGACCGCAAGACCACCATCAACGGCCTGATCATCGCGATCATTCTGGGGGTCTGCTTTTCGATCCTGCAAGCCTATGAATACAGCCATGCCGCCTTTGGGCTGGCCGACACTTCCTATGCCAGCGCCTTCTATCTGGCGACTGGCTTTCACGGCTTCCATGTGATCATCGGGACGATCTTTTTGGCCGTCTGCCTGTTCCGCTTTGTGCGTGGCGATATGACTCAGGACCAGCATGTCGGCTTTGAAGCCGCCGCTTGGTACTGGCATTTCGTTGATGTGGTCTGGCTGTTCCTGTTTGCCGTGGTCTATATCTGGGGAAGCTGATCCCCCGGTCATGCTGCGAGGCGCGCGGGGCTGGCCTCCGCGCGTTTTTCATTGGTGAATAGCCAAGAGCGACTGATGAAGCGATATCTTTTCCCGGCCCTTCTGGGCATTGTCGGCTGTGCGATTCTGATCAATCTGGGCCTGTGGCAATTGCGCCGTCTGGACTGGAAAGAGGGTATGCTTGCCGAAATCCAGACCCGTATCGACGCGTCCGCCGTGCCTCTGCCGGCGCAGGTCGATCCGTCGATGAAATACATGCCCGTGACGGTCAGCGGCACCACCACGGGGCAGGAAATCGACGTGTTGTCCGGGACGCGCGAACAGGGCGGCGGCTATCAGGTTGTCGCGGGCTTTGTCACCGATGACGGGCGGCGCATCATGGTGGATCGCGGGTTCGTGCCGCAGGAACTGCATCGCATCGAGCGCGGCCCGACGCGGCTGACCATCCGCGGCAATCTGCACTGGCCGCAGGAACATGGCAGCGCCACCCCGGCACCGAACCTGACCGAAAATGTCTGGTTCGCCCGCGATGTGCCCGATATGGCGCGGCAACTTGACACCCTGCCGGTCCTTGTCGTCGCCAGTCTTGTTCAGGGCGACGCGCAGGGGGTTCAGCCGGTCCCCGTCGCCATCGAGGGGATTCCGAACAACCATCTGTCCTATGCGATGCAATGGTTCTTGATCGCGATTGCCTGGGCAGGGATGACAGTCGGGTTGATCTGGCGTATCAGGCAGCGTCAATATTAAGGAATGGCGATGCGTTATGTCTCGACGAGGGGGCAGGCCCCGGTTCTGAATTTTGAACAGGCAATGCTGTCCGGGCTGGCCCGTGACGGCGGGTTGTACCTGCCCGAGAGTGTGCCCGCCTTTTCCGGTCTCGAAACGCTGGACGGTCTGCCCTACGAAGAGATCGCCTTTCGTGTCATCCGCCCCTTTACCGGTGACAGCTTTACCGAAGAAGAACTGCGCGGCGCGATTTTTCGGGCCTATGCGCGGATCAGCCATGCGGCAAGGGCGCCACTGGTGCAGCTTGCGCCCGGCCATCACCTGCTGGAGCTGTTTCACGGGCCGACGCTGGCCTTCAAGGATTTTGCGATGCAATTGATCGCGCAGCTTTTTCAGATCGCGCTGAAGCGGTCTGGGCAGCGGATCACCATCGTGGGCGCGACCTCGGGCGATACCGGCAGCGCCGCGATAGAGGCGTTTCGCGGCATCGACAATGTGGATGTGTTCATCATGTTCCCTCATGGCCGCGTCAGCGAGGTGCAGCGCCGCCAGATGACCACGCCCGACGCGCCGAATGTCCACGCTCTGGCCGTGGATGGTCATTTCGACGATTGTCAGGCGCGGCTGAAGGATCTGTTCAACGATCACGCCTTCCGTGACCGTGTCGGGCTGGCGGGCGTGAACAGCATCAACTGGGCGCGGGTCGTGGCGCAGATTGTCTATTACTTTACTGCCGCCGCCAGCCTTGGCATGCGCGAGACGGATTTCACCGTTCCTACCGGCAATTTCGGCGACATCTTTGCAGGCAGCATGGCGCGGGCCATGGGCCTGCCGATCCGCCGCCTGATCGTCGCGACCAACCAGAACGACATCCTGCACCGCGCGCTGAGCACCGGCGAATACCGTGTGGGCGAGGTGCATCCTTCGATCAGCCCCTCGATGGATATTCAGGTCAGCTCAAATTTTGAACGGGCGCTGTTTCTGGCCTATGGCGGCGATGCAGGCGCGATCAGGCAGTTGATGGACGAGATGAAATCCGGCGGCTTCACGATCAGCCAGGGGGCGTTGCAGGCGCTGCGCGGGCAATATGCCTCGGGGCGGGTATCCGAAGCCGACACGCTTGCCATGATCCGCACCATCCGCGACGAGACGGGCGAAATCCTGTGCCCGCACAGTGCTGTGGGCGTCGCCGTGGCGCGGCAATATCTGGAACCAGGCGTGCCGATGGTGACGTTGGCCACGGCGCATCCTGCGAAATTCCCGGATGCGGTGCAGGATGCCGCGGGCATTCGCCCCGCCCTGCCGCCGCATATGGAAAACCTGTTCGATCTGCCCGAACGTGTGACGCGGGTCGGCAATGACGTCAACCCCCTCAAGACCCTGATTCTTGATCGGAGAGCCAATTGACCACAGCCCCCTCAGTCCGCCTGAACACCCTGCCCAACGGCTTGCGCGTTGCCACCCGCCAGATGCCGGGCCTGCATTCCGCCGCGCTTGGTATCTGGATCAGCGCCGGTGGCCGGAACGAAAGGGCAGAGCAGAACGGCATTGCGCATTTTCTGGAACATATGGCCTTCAAGGGCACCAGCAAGCGGACAGCGCTGCAAATCGCCGAGACGATCGAGGATGTCGGAGGCTTTATCAACGCCTATACCTCGCGCGATGCGACGGCCTATTACGTGCGGGTGCTGAAGGACGATGTTGATCTGGCCTTTGATGTGATTTCCGACATCGTCCTGAACCCGATCTTCGACGAGCGCGAGATCGAGGTGGAGCGCGGGGTGATCCTGCAGGAAATCGGGCAGTCGCTGGACACGCCCGACGATGTGATCTTTGACTGGCTGCAAGAGGCCGCCTATCCCGACCAGCCCATCGGCCGCACGATTTTGGGCCCGGTGGAATGCGTCAGCCGGTTTGGCCGCGCCGATCTGTCAGGGTTCGTGTCCGAACATTACGGGCCGGGTCAGATGGTTATCGCGGCGGCAGGGGCGGTGGATCACGACCGTATCCTGCGGCTGGCCGAGGCCGCGTTTGGCCATCTGCCCGCGCTGCAACAGACCGGACGCGAAGGAGCCGTGTGGCAGGGCCGCGAAATGCGTCGCGTCAAGGATCTGGAACAGGCGCATTTCGCGCTTGCGCTTGAGGGGCCGGGATATCTTGCGCCCGATTACTATGCCGCGCAGATCTTTGCGGCGGCGCTTGGGGGGGGCATGTCGTCGCGGCTGTTCCAGAAAATCCGGGAAGAGCGCGGGCTGTGCTATACGATCTTTGCGCAGGCGGGGTTTCACGACGATACGGGTATGCTGACCATCTATGCCGGAACCGGTGGCGAGGATATCGCCGATCTGGCCCAATTGACCATAGACGAGCTGAAACGCGCGGCGTCGGACATGACCGAGGCGGAAATCCAGCGCGCCAGGGCGCAGCTTCGGTCCAGCCTGCTGATGGGGCTTGAAAGCCCTTCCGCCCAGGCCGAGCGTATCGCGCGGATGCTGGCGATCTGGGGGCGGGTGCCCGACGCGGCCGAGGTGGCCGACCAGATCGCTGCCGTCAGCCTTGGCGATGTGCGCGCCCATGCGGAACGGCTGATCGGGCAGGCCCGCCCTGCGCTTGCGCTTTACGGTCCGGTCGCCTCGGCACCAACGCGCGAGGCGCTGGCGGAAAGGCTTGCTGCCTGATGTTCATGCGGCGGCGACCGATCCGGCTTGAGGCCGAGCGGATCGTCCTCCGTCTGCCTGCGCATTCCGATTACAACGCATGGACAGCGCTGCGAATCGAAAGCCGGGAGTTTCTGACCCCGTGGGAACCGGTCTGGTCCACCGATCATCTGTCGCGCAAGCGTTTCACCAACCGCGTCTACTGGGCGGCACGGGCCAGCACCAACGGCACCGCGCTGCCGCTGTTCCTGCTGCGCCGCGACGGGGTGTTGCTGGGTGCGATCACGATGGATAATATCCGCCGCGGCCCTGCGCAGACCGGGACCATCGGTTACTGGATCGGCAAGCCCTTCGCGCGTCAGGGCTATATGCGCGAGGCGATCGGGGCGCTGGTCCATTACGCCTTTACGCAACTGGACCTGTCGCGGATCGAGGCCGCCTGTCTGCCCGAAAACCTTGCCTCACGCGGGGTGCTGGAACGGTCGGGTTTCAAATATGAAGGCGTTGCACAAAGCTATCTTCAGATCAACGGGCGTTGGCGGAATCACGTCCTCTATTCGAACCTGCGCAGCGACCGGCGCGGGCGCAGCGATGCACGGTGACAGACCGAAAGGAAAGATCATGGCTTTGAACCCGGCGACCGAAACGCTTGCATCGCAGCTTCCGGCGGGGGTTCTGCGCGAGGTCGCGCCCGCCTATCTTGAAGAGCCAAGGGGCAGGTTCCACGGTCAGGCCGGTCTGGTCGCCGCGCCGCACGATGTGGATGAGGCGGCGGCGGTGATCCGGGCCTGCGTCGCCGCGCGGGTGGCGGTGGTGCCGCGCGGGGGCGGGACCGGGCTGGTCGGCGGGCAGGTGATGCCCGACGGCCCCGCGCCTCTGATCCTGTCGCTGGAACGGATGACGGCGATCCGCGACGTGTTTCCCGAAGAATCCGTGTTGGTGGCCGAGGCTGGCGCGACCCTGCAACATGTGCGCGACGCGGCCTCGGATGCGGGCCGACAGTTTCCCCTGTCGCTGGCAGCGCAGGGGACCGCGCAGATCGGAGGGGTTTTGTCCACCAATGCCGGCGGGGTGAATGTGCTGCGTTACGGCAATGCCCGCGCCCTGTGTCTGGGGATCGAGGCCGTGTTGCCCTCGGGCGAGGTGATGCATGACCTCAAACGGCTGCGAAAGGACAATACCGGCTATGACCTGCGCGACCTGCTGATTGGTGCCGAGGGGACGCTGGGGGTCATCACGGCGGCCTCGCTGGTGCTTGCGCCTGTGCCGCCAGAAAGCGGAGTGGCGATGCTGGTCGTCGAAAGCCCTGCCGCCGCGTTACGTCTGCTGGCCCTGGCGCAGGAACGGATGGCCGGGGGTGTCACCGCGTTCGAGCTGATCTCGGGCGTGGGGCTGGATTTTCTGGCCGATCATTTTCCCCAGCTTCGCCAGCCCTTTGCGCATCGCCCCGACTGGCTGGTGCTGATCGAGATCGGGCTGCCCGCCGGGCAGGCTGCCGATGACGCGCTTGAGGGGCTGTTCCTCGCCGGGGCCGAGGCCGGGCTGGTCAGTGACGGCGTGATCGCGCAATCCGGGCAGCAGGCGGCGGAATTGTGGTCGTTGCGTGAGCATATTCCGCTGGCCAACCGCGCGGAGGGTGCAATTGCCAGCCATGACATCAGCCTGCCCCTGTCGGGGATTGCCGCCTTCATTGCCGACGCGCAGGCCATGCTGGCGGAACTGGCCGATTTGCGGATCAACTGCTTTGGCCATCTGGGCGACGGAAACCTGCATTTCAACCTGTTTCCCGCTGCGGGCCGCCCGCATCGGGACTATGCCGAAATCCGCCGCGACCTGTCGCGTGCCGTGCATCAGATGGTGGTTTCGCGCGGCGGGTCGTTTTCCGCAGAACACGGGGTCGGGCGACTGAAGGTCGAGGATCTGGCGCGATGGGGCGATTCGGCGCGGTTGACGGCCATGCGGGCGATCAAGCACGCGCTTGATCCCTTGGGTATCATGAATCCGGGCGCGATTTTTCCATTGTGATGACGATTTGAGCAATTTTTCCTTAGTAATTGCGCGCTAAGAGGGCATGATCACCCCAAAAGAGGGAGGGAAGAATGAGCCAGCTTGGCAAGACTGTCCGGGCATTTGTCCATAAACGCGAACGGTATGTGCCCTTCGCGATTGCGGTTCTGATGATCCCCCTTGGTCTGGGCCTGTTTGGCATCGCGCCGATTTTTGGCACGGTGGTGGCAGTTCTGGGGCTGACCGGCACGGCGATGGGGATCTATGACCTGAACCAGACCCATCACGCGCTGATGCGGAACTATCCGCTGGCGTCGCGCATGCGCTATCTTCTGGAACATTTCCGCCCCGAGATCCGGCAGTATTTCGTCGAGGACGATCACGCCGAAACGCCCTTTTCGCGGGAACAGCGGGCGGTGGTCTATCGTCGCGCCAAGGGGATCGAGGGGGTGCGCCCCTTCGGGACGCTGTGCAATGTCTATGCCGAAGGCTATGAATGGTTGAACCATTCGCTGTCCACCACGCATCTGCCGGGACAGGATTTCCGGCTGCGGGTCGGCGGGCCGGATTGCAAGCGGCCCTATGAAAGTTCGGTCGTGAATATCTCGGGCATGTCCTACGGCGCGTTGTCTCCCCACGCGATCGAGGCGCTGAACCGCGCTGCAAAGGCGGGCGGCTTTGCCCATACTACGGGCGAAGGTTCGATTTCACGGTTTCACCGGATGGGCGGCGATCTGATCTGGCAGATCGGCTCGGGCTATTTCGGTTGCCGCAATTCCGATGGCAGCTTTTGCCCCGCGCGTTTCGCCGAGAATGCGGCTGATGATGCGGTCAAGATGATCGAGATCAAGCTGAGCCAGGGTGCCAAGCCCGGTCATGGCGGCATCCTGCCCGGTGCCAAGGTGACAGAGGCAATCGCCGAGGCGCGGGGCGTGCCGGTGGGGCATGCCTGTGTCAGCCCCTCGTCGCATTCCGCCTTTTCAAGCCCGCGCGAATTGTGTGATTTCATCGCGCAGTTGCGGCAGCTTTCGGATGGCAAGCCCATCGGCGTCAAGCTGTGCGTGGGTCATCCCTGGGAATGGTTCGCCATGGCCAAGGCGTTTCACCAGACGGGCGTCGCGCCGGATTTCATCGTCGTGGACGGTGCCGAGGGTGGCACGGGCGCGGCCCCGGTCGAGTTTGCCGACCACAAGGGCGCGCCGCTGCGCGAGGGGCTGATGCTGGTCCATAATACCCTGCTGGGTCTGGGTATCCGCGACCGGATCAAGGTGATCGCCTCGGGCAAGATCATCACCGCATTCGATATCTGCCGAATCTCGGCACTGGGCGCGGATGGCGTGAACATGGCGCGCGGCTTCATGTTTGCCATCGGTTGCATTCAGGCCCAGTCCTGCCACACTGGTATGTGCCCGACCGGCATCGCCACGCAGGATCCGGGGCGCTACAAGGCGCTGGTCGTGCCCGACAAGGCCGAGCGTGCGGCGCGGTTCCACGCCGCGACGATGTTCGCGCTGAAAGAAGCCTGCGAAAGCTCGGGGTTGCATCACCCGCAGGAGTTCACGCCGCATCACCTGATGATCCGCACCAGCCCGCGCGAGGTCCGCTCGGCCGCCAGCCTTTATGACTGGCTGAAACCGGGCTCGCTGCTGGCCGGTGAGGTCGGGCATCCGGCTTTTGCGAAATACTGGGACGAGGCCGGAATCGACAGTTGGAACATGACTCGTGGTTCCGCAGAGGCCCAGCCCGCGATGGCCTCGCAGGAGGTTGCATGAGGGCGGGGGCTAATGGCCGGCAAAGGCGCAAAGCGCGTGGATCGGCATGCCCATCGTCTCCAGCCGGTTGCGACCGCCAAGATCGGGCAGGTCGATCACAAACGCGCAACCGATCACCTCGGCACCAAGGCGGCGGCACAGCTTGATCCCGGCTTCGGCTGTGCCGCCGGTGGCCAGCAGGTCGTCCACGATCAGCACACGTTCGCCCTGATGCAGCGCGTTGTCATGGATTTCCATCACCGCCGCGCCGTATTCCAGCTCGTAGGCCTCAGAGATGACGGCACCGGGCAGCTTGCCCTTCTTGCGGACCGGGACGAAGCCGGTGGAAAGCTGATGCGCCACGGCGCCGCCCAAAATAAAGCCCCGCGCCTCAAGCCCGACAACCTTGTCGATGCGTTCGCCGGTATAGGGGTGCAGCAGTTGATCCACAGCCATGCGAAAGCCCCGCGCATCGGCGAACAGGGTGGTGACATCGCGAAAGATGATCCCCTCATGAGGGAAATCGTGAATGCTGCGGATATAGTCGCTGATAGGTTTGCTCATTCGGGGCGTTCCATTTCGAACAGTTCGGTTACGGCGGCATAGTCCCGGTATCCCAGTCTGGCGATCCAGCCGCCTGCGGGGCGCGGATCGAACCGACCGTCGATGATGCAGTCGTTGCGGATATGAATGCCGGTCACGACACCGAGGACGACGAAATTGGCGTTTCCGGCCAGCGGCACGATACGGGTCATGCGGCATTCCAGCGAGGCGGCGGCATCCGCCACGCGCGGGCAGCTAATGCTGTCGCATTCGGCGGCCTTGATGCCTGCGGCCTGAAATTCGCTTTGACCGGCGGGCAGGGGGGCAGAGCTGGCATTCACCTGATCGCGCAGATCGCCCGTCGCGATATTCACGCAGAAGACACCGCTTTCGGCAATCTGGCTGATGCTGTCCTTGGTGCCCCGGCGGTCGCGTTTGGTCCCGGTCGAGGCGAACATGACCTGTGGCGGCGCATAGGCGATGGCGTTGAACAGGGAATAGGGGGACAGATTGTCGCCCAAGTTGCCCCGCGTCGAGATCCAGCCGATGGGCCGGGGGGCGATGATCGCGTTGAAAGGGTTGTGGGGCAAGCCGTGGCCGGCTTCGGGGCGATAAAACATCGGTTTGCCTTTCCCGTTGATTGCGCACAAACTGCCATCGCTTTTCGGCTTCTGCAATGTTCCGCCTGCGGTCCGGGCGTGCTAAGGGCGCGAAAAACCAAACGGAAGCCATGTTTGAGATCTGCCCCGAAACGCCTGCCGACGAATACGAGGTCGAGACGCTGTATGACCTGTGCTTTGCGCCGGGACGAACGGCGCTGTCGTCCTATCGTTTGCGCGACGGGGTGCCGCCCGTGGCCGGTCTGTGTCTGGTGCTGCGCGATTCGGGTGGGAGCATGCTGGCCGCGATCCGCTATTGGCCGGTGCGTGTGGCTGGCCAGCCGGTGCTGCTGCTGGGGCCAATAGCGGTGCACCCGATTGCACAGGGCGAGGGGTTGGGCGGGCTGTTGATGCGCGATAGTCTGACCCGTGCACGCAAGACCGGATGGGGGCGGGTGCTGCTGGTGGGCGATGAACCCTATTATTCGCGCTTTGGTTTTCACAGGCTGGAGGGGGTCCGGATGCCTCCGCCGACCAATCCTGACAGGGTTCTGGGGCTGGAACTGCAACAGGGTGCCTGGGCGGGCGTGACCGGTGCGGTAACGCGTGAAACGCCGGTCGGTCTGGCAAAGCTGGCGGCGGCTTCCCATATCCAGACGGCATGTGTCGAAGTCGAACATCCCAGAGGCCCAAGTGATGACACCCCGTCCGCAACTCGTCCTGCCGCCGATCACCGACCCGACGGTCCATGATCAGATCGACCGACTGGCGCGGCGCTATGCCGATGCCGGCGGATTCGGGATGGAGGTCATGGGTATCGTCGGCAGCAGCGCCGAGGGGCTGTTCGAACGCCTGCCCGAATTTCTGCGCCTGCGTATGGACCGGCTGACCCGCGCCGCGCTTGGGCGTGCCTTTGACGCGGCCTCGGGGTCGCGCCGGGTGCTGCGGGATCGTGGTGAGTGGTTCAACCGGCTGGCCTCGGCGATCAGTGGCGCGGCGGGGGGCGCGGGCGGAATCGCGGGCGCGGCGGTCGAACTGCCGGTGACTGTGACGCTGCTGCTGCGGGCGATGCTGGACATTGCGGCAGAGCACGGGCTGGACCCCGACAGCGACGAGGTTCGCAAGGAATGCCTGCGTATCTTTGCGGATGCCGGTCCCATGGCCGAGGATGATGACACCGATCTGGGTCTGCTGGCGGCGCGGATGTCGGTGACGGGCCAGTCCATTCAGGCGCTGATCACCCGCGTTGCGCCGCGCCTGTCGGTGGCCCTTGGACAAAAGCTGGCCGCTCAGGCTGCGCCGGTGCTGGGTGCTTTTGCGGGGGCGTCGATCAATTACACCTTCGCGCGGTATTATCAGGAACTGGCGCGGGTGCATTTCGGCATCATGCGGCTGGCACAGGAAACCGGCATCCCGCAAGAAGCGTTGATAGAGGCATTGCAGATCTCGATCAGCCGGATCGAGACCGGGCGAAAATAGTGTTCACGCGGCGCAGATTCCGGGCCGGCGGCCAGTGCGGATCGTGATTCGCGCCGCCAGTTTCGTGGACCGGTCTGCCTGACCCGAAGGCAGAAGCACGGCCTTCCATAAGTCAAGCACAGCCATCGGCGAGAAATCGCCCTGAATCATATGGCGTCGGCGGAAAATGCCGACGGCGCGAGCAAGCCCCCCGAGGCAATTGTTTTGGCCAATTTGTGCGCACAAGTTGCATTTTTATCACGGTTTTTGGCGAGGTTTTGGTTGAAAAGGCTCGAAACGCGCAACCAAATAGGCTAAAATAGGTTAACGGCGTGCGAAGTTATGCACGTTTCGGGCTTTTCCAGTGCCAGTGTGAAAAATTATGTATCAAGTTCGCCGCCCCCGTCCGGTCACCCTTCGAAAAATCGCCTCTTTTTTTGCGCAGTGGCTCGTGCCGCGCGGGCGCGGGGTGTCAGCATCTCGTGTTGACGTTGGCCATATCCCGCCTAGCAGCAGCCCCAGCATTTGCTGGCCTGCGCTGTCACAGTATCCTTAACTCCGCTAATCAACAGAAGTTTGTGCGGGCTCTTTTGAGAACCAGGAGATATTTTGAATGAACATTAAACCAAGTGCGCTTTTGTTGGCATTGCTCTTGTCGGGTGCGCCATCCTGGGCATCCACGGTGGAGAGCTTTGACCTTGTCGTGCGCTATGAGGGAACCGGATATCGCAATGTCGAGATCTGGGACAATTCATTGTCGACCGTTTATCAGGGGCCGCATTTGCGCCCCGGCGAAGATACCTGGGGATTGCCGGATTTGCTGCCGGTAAGTCAGATCGGAAGCGAATTTACCTTTACCGCTACTGCTACGATCCCCGACAATATTGAATGGAATTATGACGATCCGGCCTTTCCTTACAATAACGCGACCGTAACCTGCAGTTTCGCAGGTGCGTTGCCCTGCGACCCGAACTGGGCCGAGACGGGGCTGAAACTGGGTAAGGGAACGTCTTATGTCTGGGACACTGTGGACGGGGTAAGGGCAGACGGTACACTGACCTATGCCACCGTCACGGATGACTACCAGCTATGGGACAACGCGGCGCAGGGGCTTTCGGCGTATTACCGGGATCCTTATGCGGCCTTCACGATCGTCAGCCAGGCGCCGGTCTTGCTTCCGGATCGGATGGCGCCGATGACGTCGACTCCGGTGCCCTTGTCTGCGGCGTTGCTGCCAGCGGCGCTGGGGATGATGGCTGCGGTGTCGAGGCGGCGGCGCAAGAAAGCGTCGTAAAGCCGGTACCCGCGCCCCGCTTATTCAAGCGCAAGCGGGGTTGCCGGTGCCTCAAGATCATCGGTTGAAAGACCCTGAGACGGGCGCGCCAGTCGCGCCCGTGTTACCCAATGCAACCGTTCCTGCGCCCGCGTGATCGCGACATAGGTCAGGCGTTTCCACAACGGGATCCCGGCCTCTGTCCGGTTCGACCACGCAGCGGCGCTGATGTCGGGCGCAAAGACTTGCACGTCGGGCCATTGGCTGCCCTGCGATTTGTGGATCGTTACCGCCGCGCCATGCAGAAAGGCGGCCCCCATGCGCGCGGCATAGGGGATGAAAGGTTCGTCCTGTTCAGGCAGTTCGATCTTGACGATGCTGGCCGCCGACAGGCGCGGATCCTCGGCCCCGATGACATGCAGGCGCGAGAAGCCGGGCTTTTTGCCCGGCCCCAGATAGACCACCTGCGCGCCCTTGATCAGGCCTCGCGCCTCAAGATCGATGCGCTTCTTGCGGTATTTCAACGGCAGTTCCAGCCCGTCGCAGATCAACGGTTCGCCCGGTAGCAACGCGTCGCCGGGTGCACCATAGGCCGCGCGGAAAGCGTGAATCAGCCGGATGCGGGTGGCATTGCGCCAGACCAGCACCGGGCTGCGGGCCATCAGGTCGCTTTCGACGCGTTCGGCCCAGATCACCCGACCGTCGCGGCGGGCCGCGTCGCGGACCATCGCCTCGAAGGCGTCGAAACTCAGCCCGTCATCGGCCAGCGCATGCGCCAGGTCCAGGATCGGGCTGTCATCGGCCTGCCGGTGAATGCGGTGCAGGGTCAGCCGCTGGCTTTCAGCCAGCCGGTCAAAGACCATCTCGCCCGATTGCCCGACCGGGGCAAGTTGCGCCGGATCGCCAAACAGGACCAGCACCGGGAAAATTTCGCGCAGATCGTCGAACTGTCGTTCGTCCAGCATCGAGGCCTCATCGATCAGGCCGATATCCAGCCCGTCCTCGCGCCGTTTCCAGCCCTGAATGAAATCCGACCCGCGCAGCCCCGCCGCCGCCAGCGCGCCAGGGATCGAGGCGTGCTGGTCATAGAACGCCTTGGCGCGGTCCAGCGCCTCGTCGGTCAGGGCGTTGATCGAAGGACGATCGCCTTCGCCGGTCAACCATTCGGCGATGCGTTCATATTCAGGGTCATAGACGGGGGTGTACAGGATGCGGTGAATGGTGGTTGCGGGCACGCCGCGCGTGCGCAGCACGAAGGCGGCCTTGTTCGTCGGGGCCAGAATGGCGACGGTGCGGCGGTCCTTGCGGCGGCGACCTTCGTAATCGGCGCTGATGATGTCCACCCCCGCCTCACGCAGGGCGCGGGTGATTTCGGACAAAAGCAGCGTCTTGCCCGACCCCGCCTTGCCGACTATTGCCATCACCCGGCCCTTGCCGGGCTGGGGCGGGCTGATTTCCTCGGCCACCAGATCGACCCCGGCATCGTGAAACGTGGCCGCCAGCGCGTCCCAGGCATCGGCCTGATCAGGGGAAAGCGAAGGCACGGAACTGGGGACTGGGCTGGTCATGGCCAAGGCATAGCGTGGCGTGACGGGAAAGCGAAGGGGGCGCGTCGGGGCCGGGGGCTCCACCCCATACTTTTGGATAGGATCCTAGCCTTTTAGCGCAGGGACTATCCAATTGCTCCTATCCGCACACAGACGGATTTGAGCTATGTTCTTCTTACGAGATCAGAGCCTAGAAACCGGAAACGACCCAATTAAACTCCTGAAGGTCAAGGTCATTTCCCGTCCCCCTCTCCCCCACTTCTTCGCTCTGGTCTCGGTCTGATTTGTGATCTGACAATAAGAGAAGTCCGTCACATACGTCGTGGGCCCGGCACAGCGGCCTGCGTGCCCAGGCGGACCGGGATCGCGGAACGGGATTGAAGCCACCCGCCAGAGGTGGCACCGGGCGGCATTTGTCGCATCACCGGAGCCCACGGGCAGAAATGGCGCCGCCTGTTCGCAGCCGGTGCCAATTTTTTTTTGTGCCGTCCCTTGAACCGCCCGGCCCAATTCCTGCCGGATGCGCGATCAGTACCAGCCGCGCCCTGCCGCACTACAAGGCAGCAGCGGCATGGTACAAATCCGCCGCTGCTTTTGACTGGCCCGCGCGTGTATCATGCGCGACTCCGGGGACCGGAAGTTTCAAGATAAGGGAGGTAGGACGAAAAGGACGATCAGATGATCGAACTGATTTTTGTAACCTGTCTGTCAGCCGCCCCGGCAAGCTGTCAGGATCGCAGTTTGCTGTTCGCCGATGAGATGGGCCTGATGACCTGCATGGTACGTGGTCAGGCCGAGATCGCGCGCTGGCTGGACCGCCACCCGCGCGAGAGGGTACGCGCATGGACATGCCGCGTGCCGCGTCAGGACGGGGTGTCGATCTGATGCCACAGGCTCGGTCTGGTTGCCTGATTCCGTGCCAGGCCCGCCGTTCAGCCGTAACTGTCTCGGTCGTTCCGGCGGCATCAGGGTTTGCGTAACCGACATGCCAAAGGGGCAACGCGCGGCTGGCCGGCGGTGCCCCTGAGGCTGCGCCTGGTTGCGGGCCGGATCAGATCCGGCCCGCCTCAAGCGCGTCCTCGAAGGTGCGCAGGCCGGTGGTCGGCGATTGCACCAGAACGGCCATATTGCCCGGCTTGTGCTGGTTTTTGTACATCTTCATATGCGCCTGCGGAATTTCCGCCCAAGGGAAAACCTCGGACATGCACGGGTCAAGCCGACGTTCCAGCATCAGTTTGTTGGCGGCGCTGGCCTGTTTCAGATGTGCGAAATGGCTGCCCTGCAGGCGCTTTTGATGCATCCACATGTAGCGCACGTCGAAGGTACAGTTAAAGCCGCTGGTGCCTGCGCAGATCACCACCATGCCGCCCTTTTTGCACACCAGCGCCGAGACGGGGAAGGTTGCCTCGCCCGGATGCTCAAAGACGATATCGACATTGTTGCCCTTGCCGGTGATGTCCCAGATCGCCTTGCCGAACTTGCGGGCCTCGGTGAACCATTCCTTGTATTCGGGCGTGTTGACCTTGGGCAGTTGCCCCCAGCATTTGAAATCCTTGCGGTTGATCACGCCCTTGGCACCCAGACCCATGACAAATTCGCGCTTGTCTTCTTCCGAGATGACGCCGATGGCGTTGCCGCCTGCTGCGTTGATCAACTGGATCGCAAAGGAACCCAGCCCCCCCGACGCGCCCCAGACCAGCACGTTATGGCCGGGTTTCAGTTCATGCGGTTCATGCCCGAACAGCATGCGATAGGCGGTTGCCAGCGTCAGCGTGTAGCAGGCCGATTCTTCCCATGTCAGATGGCGCGGGCGCGGCATAAGCTGCTGGGCCTGCACGCGGGTGAATTGCGCGAACGAGCCGTCGGGCGTTTCATAGCCCCAGATGCGCTGGCTGGGCGAAAACATCGGATCCCCGCCGTTGCATTCCTCGTCATCGCCGTCGTCCTGATTGCAATGAACCACAACCTCGTCGCCGACTTTCCAGCGCGTGACCTTGTCGCCCACCGCCCAGACGATGCCCGCAGCGTCAGAGCCGGCGATGTGATAGGGGGCCTTGTGGCCGTCGAACGGGCTGATCGGCTGACCCAGACCGGCCCAGATGCCATTATAGTTGACGCCTGCCGCCATCACCAGCACCAGAACCTCCTGGCTGTCGATGGTGGGTGTTTCGACCACCTCAAGCTGCATGGCCTGAACGGGTTCGCCATGGCGTTCTCGGCGGATCGCCCAAGCATGCATGGTTTTCGGCACATAACCCAGAGGGGGCATCTCGCCGATGGCATACAGATCCTTTTCAGGCGCGTCATAGGGTGCGATCGGGGTCGGGGCATCAAGGGCCATAAGCATCTCCTTCGTCTTGCCGCGGCGCAGAATCGCCGGGATTGCCGGCATGGTCCTACGCTGCAAAGCGTAATATTGCAACCGAAGCCGTGCAGATTTTGTAATAATCTGTCCCAAGCCTCATGCACATTGCCGCGATGCGGCACCGGGTGCCGCAGAATTGCGCAGCCCGCTGACCGGCCCGGTCCGGATTATGTGGCGAATTGCCGTGACGGGCGAGGCAGCCAGCCGTTCACCAGCTTTGCCGTTGCCGGGGATTGCATGATCAGGACATAAAACAACACCGGCAATCCCACGCCAGCGGCGGTTCCCGCGACAAGATGCAGCGCCGTATTCTCGATACCCGCCATCGCAAGCAGCCTGCGAATGGCCGAGGTCGCCAGCGGGTGATAAAGATAGATAACGAAAGACGGGGCGGCCATCCAGGCCAGCCATCCGCAATGCGGCACAATCACAATCGCCAGACAGGCCGCCAGCGGGATCAGCGGCTGGTGAAGGCCGCTTGCGATACCTGCCGTCAGGAACACCAGTGCGGCCAGCGCGGCATGCCCGCGATGCGCGCAGATCGTGACGCGATATTGCCATATCAGCATCCCCGTCGCGAAACATGGCAGCAGCGCGATTGCGTGGTTCACGGCCAGAATGCGGGATCCCAGACGAAAACCGGCAAGATCGCAGATCAGCCCCAGACACAGCAGAAACCAGCCCGCGCCGCTGACGCTGACAGCGGAGACCAGCCCTGCCACGAACAGGATGACCAGCAGCGCGTGCAGGAACCAGAAATGCGCATAGGGGTAAATCGCCAGATGCCACAGCGGCGTGACCGGCTGAAAAATGGTCGCGACCAGTTTCGTCCCGGTCACGAAAAAGATGATCGCAACCGCTCCGGGAATGGCCAGCCGCCCCAGCTTTCCAAGCAGAAAGCCACCGAAATCGTGAAAACTGACGGGTTTCATGGCGAATACCATCCCGGAAATCGCCATGAAGATCGGCATATGGACATATACCAAGGCGTCGGAAAAGCTTCGCAGCGGATTGGGAGCGGCGATCCTGAGACCGCCTTCAGCCGATGAACCGATGACGTGATATAGAACGACCAGAAGCAAGGCCGCGCCGCGGACGGTATCAATCGCAAGCGGTCCCTTCCGAAATGCAAATAGTTTCCCCAACGTCACAGCACGCCCCTGCTTCATGCAAATTCAGGTTACTATACGGTGCCGGGTCAAGAGTTAAAGTATTTTGTACATACATATTATTTCAGCGGCCCTGACAATCCATCCGTGTCAGCCCCGCCAAACCCGCACCGATCCCGCGCGGCCCGTGTTTCGGCGTGGCACCAAGGCCCTGCATTGGCCGGATCAATCGGTGGTTGGCAAGGGATATTATGGTTTGTGGTAAAGGAAAGGGCTTTTGCGCGTGCCGCAGCGCAGCGAATTGACATTGTCATGAAGTTTCGAATAATCATGCGCCCTAGCAACAATGTTTCACGCCTGCTTCAGGAGCCAGCGATGAGCGACACCGACACCCGGAGCATTCAGAAGGACAAGCCGTGGCTGTTCCGTACCTATGCGGGGCATTCGACGGCGGCAAAGTCAAACGCGCTGTACCGGACCAACCTCGCCAAGGGGCAAACGGGGCTGAGCGTGGCCTTCGACCTGCCGACCCAGACCGGCTATGACAGCGATCACGTTCTGGCGCGGGGCGAAGTCGGCAAGGTCGGCGTGCCGATCTGTCATCTGGGCGACATGCGCACGTTATTCGACCAGATCCCGCTTGAACAGATGAACACGTCGATGACGATCAATGCCACCGCTCCATGGCTGCTGTCGCTGTATATCGCGGCGGCCGAGGAACAGGGCGCTGACATTGCCGCGCTGCAAGGCACCGTCCAGAACGATCTGATCAAGGAATATCTGTCACGCGGCACCTATATCTGCCCACCCAAGCCATCGCTGGCGATGATCACCGATGTCGCGGCCTATACGCGTGAATATCTGCCGAAATGGAACCCGATGAATGTCTGTTCCTATCATCTGCAAGAGGCCGGGGCGACGCCACAGCAGGAACTGGCCTATGCGCTGGCGACCGGAATCGCGGTTCTGGACGATCTGAAGGGCAAGGTGCCCGAGGCGGAATTTCCCGAAATGGTCGGGCGGATCTCGTTTTTCGTGAACGCGGGCATCCGGTTCGTGACCGAAATGTGCAAGATGCGCGCCTTTACCGAATTGTGGGACGAAATCACCGCGGAACGTTATGGCATCGCGGATGAGAAATACCGCCGCTTTCGCTATGGCGTGCAGGTCAACAGCCTTGGTCTGACGGAACAGCAGCCCGAAAACAACGTCTATCGTATCCTGCTGGAGACGCTGGCGGTGACGCTGTCAAAGAATGCGCGGGCGCGGGCGGTGCAACTGCCGGCCTGGAACGAGGCCCTGGGCCTGCCGCGCCCCTGGGATCAGCAATGGTCGCTGCGGATGCAGCAGATCCTGGCCTATGAGACCGATCTTCTGGAATATGGCGACCTGTTCGACGGCAACCCGGTGATCGCGGCGAAGGTCGGGGAACTGAAGACCGGCGCGCGGGACGAGCTGAAGCTGCTGGACCAGATGGGCGGGGCGATCGCGGCAATCGACTATATGAAGGCGCGGCTGGTCGAATCGAATGCCGAGCGTCTGAACCGGATCGAGGCGAATGAAACCGTTGTGGTCGGGGTGAATCGCTGGCAGCAGGGCGAGGATTCGCCTTTGACAGCGGGGGATGGCGGCATCATGGTGGTCGATCCGGCGGTGGAACAGGATCAGATCGACCGTTTGCGCGCGTGGAGGGGGGATCGCGACGAGGGGGCCGTCGAGGCCGCCCTCGCCGCGCTGCGCCTTGCCGCGCAGACCGGTGCCAATGTCATGCCATATTCCATTGCGGCGGCGAAGGCGGGTGTGACCACCGGCGAATGGGCGGGCGTCATGCGCGCCGTACATGGCGAATATCGTGGCCCGACCGGCGTTTCGGCCAGCCCGTCCAACCGGACCGAAGGGCTGGAGGACATCCGCGAGGCCGTGAATGCGGTCAGCAAGCGGCTGGGGCGGCGGCTTAAATTCGTGGTCGGCAAGCCCGGTCTCGACGGTCATTCCAACGGCGCCGAGCAGATCGCCTTTCGTGCCCGTGACTGCGGGATGGATATCACTTATGAGGGCATCCGCCTGACGCCGGAACAAATCGTCGCCCGCGCGGTCGAAGAGGAAGCCCATGTCATCGGGTTGTCCATCCTGTCGGGCAGCCATCTGCCGCTGATCGAAGAGGTGATGCAGCGCGTCGGCGCGGCGGGGATTGGACATGTGCCCGTCGTCGTGGGCGGTATCATCCCCGATGAGGATGCGAAGCGCCTGCTGGCGATGGGGGTCGCGCGGGTCTATACGCCGAAGGATTTCCAGTTGAACACGATCATGATGGATATCGTGGCGCTGGTGATGCCGGGGGCGGAGGCGGCCTGAACCGCCCGCCCCGCCCCGGACTTGCCGCCGCGATCAGCGGCGGGCCAGCTTTTTCTCGATATATTCGCGCAGTTCCTCGACCTCGACACGGCTTTCGCGCAATCCGTCCATGGCCGTCTGCAATTCCGATTCGGTCCCGGCCAGCCGCGAAAGCAATCTGGCCTCGCGCGATTCAAGCTGGCTGACCGCGTGATCGCGGGCCTCTTCGGCCTCATGCAGTTGCTGCGCCATGCGGTCCAGTTCGCCCATATCGGCCTTGGTCGCACGGGTCAGACGATGCACGATCCAGCTTGCGGACCAGCCAAGAACAAAGGCGGCGAACAGGATGACGGCGGTGACGGTGATGAATTCGGTTCGGTTCATGGCGCGGCGGTGTCACTGTCCCCGGTCTGATCCGATGCCGGGCGCGGGGCCGGGCGCGGAGTGGTTTCGTCTGCGATCTGCACCGGTACCGTAGTGTTTTCCCCGGCCGCGTCCAGTGGCTGATCGGCCTTGCCTTCGCCGCCCGTATCCTCTGGCCCGCCTTTTTCGGGCCCGGCCGCCGTATAGGGTGGAATGGTCAGCGTTTCAGCGGTGGCACCGACCGAATCGGCGTGGTTGGTCACGCCGCTGACCGTAACCGGCGCAGGCAGGGGCTCGTTCTGCACCGGAATGTCCGAAACAAGACGAAATTCGATCCTGCGATTCGCCTCGCGGCCGGCGTCGCTGTCATTGCTGGCGATGGGCTGGCTTTCGCCATAGCCGCGTGCGGTCACATTGACGATGTCGATCCCTGCCTCGCCCATAGCCTTGACCAGCGCCTGTGCGCGCGACCGCGACAGGCTGGCATTGAACCCTTCGGAACCCTGAGAATCGGTGTGGCCTCCCGCCTCGATCCGGAAGCTGGCGCAGTCCTTCATGACCTCGGCCAGCTTGTCCAGCGTCGGGGCGGGATCCCCGGCGATGGTGGCCTTGCTGGGTTCAAAGCCCATCTCGGATTCGGACATGATGATGTTCAGCCGACCCACGCATTCCTCGCCATCGGGCAGGCCCAGTTCCGGGTCCAGCCGCCGGTCATAGCGTATTGACAGCTCATAGGCGGCCCCCGCGCCAAGGCGGCGTGCCAGCAGGCTGGCCGCGCGGTCGGTGGCGCGCGGATCGCCCGAAGTGCCGTTCAGCCGTACCAGATCGGGCGTTACCCGTGCCTGGCCGTCGTCCAGCACCGCTATCGCCTCAAGCGCGGCGATCACGCGGACCGTCCAGCCCGAGGGCACCGTCTCGTCGCTGCGCAGATTGCCCTGCACCTTCGCAAAGCGCGCGCGGGCAAAGCTGTCCACGGCCTCGCGCATGCGCTGATCGGCGATGCGTCCGCGAATGGTCAGATCACCATCGTCCAGCGTCGCGGCGAACTCGACCGGGCCCTGATCGGCGTCGGCAGCCTGCTCCTGCTGCGCCTTGAGCGAGAACATCCGGGGCAGGGCCTGTTCCAGATTGCCGACCACCTCGTCCAGGCGGTCGCGGTTGGTTCCGGTCGGGGCGGACAGCGCGATTTCCGCGTCCGAGATCGTCACCGATCCCCGCCCAAGCGCCGCCACGGCCTGAATCGCGGCTACTGCGGCGTCCGCCCAGTCAGGGGTTGGCGCCCCGAGGGCAAGCGTGCAGTCGGGCGTGCCCGCCGCACCCGCGCGCACCGCCGCCTCTTGAATGCGGCTGCGACCGGTTTCGTTATCGGCGGCGCAGGCGTCGAAATGCGGGCCCTTGTCATCAATGATGACGCGCAGGGTAAAGGGGGTG
>NZ_JBKEBL010000167.1:0-3315 GCF_047973135.1 Paracoccus sp. (in: a-proteobacteria) | reverse complement strand
CGCCCTTTTGCCGGGCGCTTTTCACAATGAAATCAGGCCGGCGTCACCTCGACCGGGATCGAGTGATAGCCACGCAACCAATTGATATAGACGCGCTCGGGTTCCCCGGTCAGTTCGATCCGCCTGACCCGTCGCGCCAGCGCGCCCAGTACCGATTCCGCCTCCAGCCGGGCAACCATCTGCCCGACGCAGCCATGAATGCCCGTGCCAAAGGCAAGATGCCCGACCGGGCGGCGGGTGATGTCATATTCGTCCGGCCGGTCCCACCGCGCCGGATCGCGATTGGCGGCAGCCAGCCACATCAACACCTTTTCCTCGGCCCCCAAGGCCACGCCCGCCAGTTCGGTCGGGCCGGTCGTCGTGCGGCCAATGACCGGGCTAGGGGCCATGAAACGCAGCGCCTCTTCAAAGGCGGGCCGCGCCAGATCGGGATCCTCGCGCAGCATGTCCCATTGCGCGGGCCGTTCGATCAGCGCCAGAACCGTCTGCCCGATGCCGAAAACAGTCGTGTCGATCCCGGCCGAGATAAAGGCCCGGACCAGCATTCCAGCCTCGTCACGGGTGATCTCGCCCGCATGGGCGGCGGCATAGATTTCCTGACCAAACCCATCGGGAAGCAGGTTTTCTTCGGCCATCTGCGCAGCGACATATTCGAATGTGCCCTGTTCTTCGACGATCTTGCGCGCGGCATGGTACAGGTCGTTCTTCGGACCCATCGCGTTGAAATTGAGCGTTGAATAGGGCATCAGATGCTGCCGCCCCTCGGGGCGAAGGCCCACCGCGTCGGGTAACACCTTGAACGGAAAGGCAAAGGCCAGGTCCACGCCCAGATCGAACCGGCGTTGCCGGACAAGACGATCCACCATCGCTTCGGCCTCGGCGCGAAAGTCGTCGGCCAGCTTGCGCATCGCGCGCGCCGACAGCACCCGTGCCAGTACCTTGCGATTGGGCGTATGGGTAGGCGGATCCGCCTCCAGAATGACCGAGGGGCGCCGCCACGGTTCCTCGCGCACAACATTCGTCATGCCCGTACCCATCGCCGAAGAAAAGCGCCGCCAATCCTCGAACACTTCGCGCACCACGGCATCCTGCCCGCTGATCCAGAAACCGTATTTCGGAACCCAGACCACTGGCCCCGCCTGACGGATGGTTCGGTCCAGTTCAATCGGGTGGTCCATCGCCTTGCGGCTGAACGGATCGATGTCAAGCACCGGCCGGTCGGTCGTCATGTCGGACATGCGCGCGCTCCTTCCCCTGCGCCAGTTTATTATTAAACTTGTTTAATAAGCAAGACAGCCGTTACCGCCCGGAATTTCACCCCGCAGATTTTTGCCGTCACGTCGGAAACGGGCGGCGGGAACGATTGTCGCAGGACGGTGTTTCGTCGCTGAATTGCTGTCTGAAAGGAACGTTGTCATGTCACTTGAAACGATCAGGATGATCGTCCTTGAACCCGGCTCGCAGCGGATTTTTACCTGTGATGGAAACGGTCAGAATATCAGAACGCTGCGCGATCACGTCGCGAAATTTCCCGACGGCATTCTGATCGACCATAACACGACCGAACTTTACGGAACCCGGATGGGCGCGATCAATCATGCCGATGGCTCGTCTTTCGGCTTTGACGGCCAGATTTTTCGCCTGTCTGCCGATGGATCGCAGTTCACGCCGCTGATCAACCACGGCGAGACCCGTACGCCCAAGCAGATCACCGCCGATTTCGCAGCCGACAAGCTGTACTGGTGCGACCGCGAAGGGCTGCGGGTGATGCGCGCCAATCTTGACGGATCAGGGCTTGAAACCCTGGTTGAAACCGGGCGGCTGCCCGAGGATGAGCGCGATCATTCACGCTGGTGCGTAGGCATCGCCGTCGATCCGCAGGCGCGGCAGTTCTATTGGACGCAAAAGGGCGCGCCGGATGCGGGCGAGGGACGCATCTGCCGCGCCGGTTACGATCTGCCACCGGGCGAAACCCCAGCCAATCGCAGCGATATCGAGGTGCTGTTCCGGAACCTGCCAGAGCCTATCGACCTTGAGCTGGATCTTGAATCCAACCGTTTGTGGTGGACAGACCGGGGCGATCTGGAGGGCGGCAACTCGGTCTGTTATGCCGAAATCGGCGATGACCGGGTGGTCGCAAAGGATCACCATGTCATCGTGCGAAATGTCGGCGAGGCGATCGGCCTGATCATTTACCACGATGAGGGGTATATCTTCTCGACCTCGCTGGACGGCGAACTGTTTCGCGCCCGGCTGGACGGATCGGAACGGACACGGCTGGGGCAGTTCGGCAACCTGACGGGCATCGCCAAGGCCGGGACAGAGTTCTGATCCCCCAGTCCAGTACCCTCTGCATGTCGCCACGATGAAAATTGCCGCAATCCAACGGCTTGTCGCCTTCGGTATAGCTGACGGTCTTGCCGTCATTCGCTGGCTCGCAGCAGGCCAGTAAGGTTGGCTGATTGGACTAGATTCGTCGTGTCAGTGTGGCGGCGGCTTGCCCCAGGATCAGCATTCCCGTTGCTCCAATGATACTTGATGCGATGCGGTTCAATCGATTCAACGCTCCGGGTTTTGTCATCAGCCCGCGCGCTCGCGCCGCGAGTACCGCATAGGGAGCCAGCGTTGCGATCAGGACGCATACGGTTACACCGACCAAAAGCACCCATTGGGTCAGGTCAATACCCTTCAAATCCAGCACCGTAGGCAACAGGGCGAGGTAAAACACTATCGTCTTGGGGTTGCCCATCGTAACCGAGAACCCCGTCAGAAAAGCACCGAAGTTCGTTCGCCCTGTTTCTGCCGAAACATGGGCTGCACCTGAGGTGCTTTTCCAAAGTTTGACGGCCAGATAGAGCAGATAGCCTCCACCTAGGATCTTCACGACAAGGAACACACCTGCGAATGCCTGCGCGATAGCTGCAAGTCCCGCGATGGCAACGGTCAGATACACCACATCCCCCAAGGCGATTCCCGCCAGCAGGAAGAGTGCGGCCTTCAGGCCGCTGCCCATTGACTGCCCAACAACGGCAGCCACGCCCGGTCCAGGAATGACGGCAGCCAGACCGAGGGCTGCGGCGTAGGCAAAAAGCGATGCGATCAAAATATCTCCTCCGTTCACCGGCATACCATGAAATAGCCTGGACCAGTCCAGAGAGGCGAAGGCCCCTGCGGCCTTGGGTCAGATGTCCAGATTTTCGACGCTCAGGGCGTTCTGCTGGATGAATTCGCGCCGGGGTTCGACCACATCGCCCATCAGCTTGGTAAACAGATCCTCGGCCTCGGCAACGTCCTCGACCCGGACCTGCAACATCG
>NZ_JBKEBL010000243.1:0-5364 GCF_047973135.1 Paracoccus sp. (in: a-proteobacteria) | reverse complement strand
GGCGGGTCTGAGAGCGCTTCAAACCCGATGCAGGCGACGATTAAAAATCCCACAACTATGGGAACTCTGGGAAAACTGACTCATGGTGAGGCCTGGCGACTTTCTTTTGATTGTTTTGTCAGGCTATAACCATTTGATTTCACGCTGATGCTGCGCCAATTTGATGATCAAATTGGCTTCCGTCAGCTACATTCGCGGCTTTGCCCATTAGCGCCTGCCTGAACATGTTTGATTTCGCGGTATTTTCATTCGAAAACAGGCGTTTGCCGTTCGGGCTGTCGCGGCGGGTGATCAGCCGGGTCAGAATCCCAGCCTGTCGCGCAGGCCGTACCAGGCCATACCCGCCACAAGCAGCGGGGTGCGCAGCGCCCGGCCACCCGGAAATGCCCGGCCGGGCACCGCCGCCATCGCGTCAAAGCCCGCGGCCTGACCGGCGATGGCCTCGGCCATCAGCCGCCCCGCCAAGGTCGCCAACGCGACTCCGTGGCCCGAAAAGCCGCTGGCCGACAGGCAATTGGGCGCGGGGCGGGCGAAGCAGGGCATGCGGTTCATGGTGATTGCCAGCGTTCCGCCCCAGGCATGGGTCAGCGCCACGTCGCGAAGCTGCGGATAGACCGACAGCAGATGCGGGCGGACCATGGCCGCGATGTCGCGCGGAAAGCGGTAGCCCATCGTCTCTCCGCCGCCAAAGATCAGTCGGCGGTTGTCGTCAAGCCGCCAGTAATTCACCACGAATTTCGTGTCGGCGACGGCGGGGCGATAGGGCAGGATTTCGGGAAAGCGATCACCCAGAGGCTCGGTCGCGACAATGTAATTGTTGATCGGCATGACGTGCGCGGCAACTCTGGGTGCAAGATGGCCCAGATAGCCATTGCCCGCCAGCACCAGATGATCGCAGACCACCCGGCCGGTGTCGCAATGCAGGATCGTCCGCGCGCCCGGCCTCTGTGCATGGGTGATGCGCTGGACGGGGCTCATTTCGAATATCCGTGCACCGGCCCCCGCCGCCAGCCGCGCCATGCCAAGGGCAAGGTTCAGCGGGTGCAGATGCCCCGCCCCCCGGTCCAGATCGCCGCCGTCATAGGCCGTGCTGCCCGTCAGCGCGGCCAGCCCGGCCCTGTTCAGCGGCTCGATCCGGTCATAGCTGTAATGCCGTGCCAGATGATCCGCCAACCTTGCGGCATGGCGGGTTTCGGCCTCGCTGCGGCAGGCATGGGCCACGCCCTCCTGCACCGGCACCCCTGCCTCTGCTGCCAGATGGCGCGTCAGGGCCTTGGCCTCTTCGGCCAGATCCCACAGCCGCCGGGCGACATCGCGGCCAAGCCGGGCTTCCAGCCAGTCCACTTCTTGACGCTGACCCGAGCCAAGTTGCCCGCCATTCCGGCCCGAGGCCCCAAAGCCCGCGCGATGCGCCTCGACCAGCGCGACATCAAACCCGCGCCGGGCCAGATGCAGTGCTGCCGACAGGCCGGTATAGCCAGCCCCCACCACCGCGACATCGGCCCGCGTTTCCCCCTTGAGGCTGGGGAAAGGATCCAGCAGGTCGCGGGTCGCAGCATAGAGGCTGGGCGGATATTCGCCGCGCCGGTCATTGGCGTAAAGCAGGTTCATATGGCGCATCCCCGGACGCGGCCCCGTCCGGGCCATGCCCCCTACATGCCTCAGGGCGGCGCCAAGCTCCAGCCCTGCGGTCTGTTGCGGGGCGGGTTGTCAACCGGGGCGGCGGCAACGCAGCGTTCGATTTTTCAGAACAAGTCTAAGGTTGATTGTTCGTCACTATCGCCCAGATTCAGGGCATCGGCAGGGCAGGGCCCCCAAAGGGTTTGGCGCTGCCGCGATACGGAAAGCGTGAAAACGGAAAGCATGAAAGGAGAATGCCATGACTGCCCCCGCGAATTTCAACGGCGCAAGGCCGGTCATTGACCCCGACGATGCGGTTCTGCTGCTGATCGACCATCAAAGCGGGCTGTTCCAGACGGTGAACGACATGCCGATGACCACGCTGCGCCGCCATGCCGGTGCGCTGGCCAGCATCGCGACGCTGGCGAATATTCCGGTCATCACGACGGCTTCGGTGCCGCAGGGGCCGAACGGTCCGCTGATCCCGGAAATCCACCGGAACGCGCCACACGCAACCTATGTCGCCCGCCGGGGCGAGATCAACGCCTGGGACAACCCGGATTTCGTCAGGGCGGTCAGGGCAACGGGCCGCAAGACCCTGATCATCGCCGGCACGATTACCAGCGTCTGCATGGCCTTTCCCGCCATCAGCGCGATTGCCGAGGGCTATCGGGTCTTTGTGGTGATCGACGCCTCGGGCACCTATTCGAAGATGGCCGAGGAAATCACGCTGGCCCGTGTGGTTCAGGCCGGGGCCGTTCCGATGGACATGGCGGCGGTCGCCTCTGAGATCCAGAAGACCTGGCATCGCGACGACGCTCAGGAATGGGCCGAAATCTATACCCGGATCTTCCCGGAATACGGGCTGCTGATCGAAAGCCATGCCAAGGCCCGCGAGGTCGAGCATGACGGCGAGGAACTGGATTCGGCGCGGGGCTGACCGGGAACGGACAGCGGCGCGGCAGGGGTGCGCGAGGCCCCCTGCCGAGGATATTCCGTTCAGACGTTCAGCAGCAGATGTTCGCGTTCCCATGGGCTGATGACTTGCAGGAATTCCTTGTATTCGTTGCGCTTGACCGATTCATAGACAGCGATGAACTCATCCCCCAGAACGCCGCGCATCGGTACGCTTTCGGACATCAGATCCAGCGCGTCGCCCAGATTATAGGGCAGTTCGTCCTCGGACATATAGGCATCGCCCAAGCATTCGGCACGAGGGTTTTCTGCCTCCAGAAGGCCAAGATAGCCGCAGGCCAGACTGGCGGCGATGCCCAGATAGGGGTTGCAATCCATGCCCCCCAGCCGGTTCTCGACCCGCCGCGCCGCCGGGTCTGACACCGGCACGCGAAGGCCCGTGGTGCGGTTGTCACGACCCCATTCCAGATTGATCGGTGCCGCAAAATCAGGGACATAACGGCGATAGCTGTTCACATAGGGCGCCAGCAGCGCCACCGCCGCCGGCAGATGCCGTTGCATCCCGCCGATGAAATGCAGGAAAGCCCCGGTTTCGCTGCCCTTGTCGTCCGAGAAGATGTTCTTGCCGGTTTTCAGATCCACCACCGAGTGATGAATATGCATGGCGCTGCCCGGCTCACCCTCGATAGGCTTGGCCATGAAGGTCGCAAAACAATCATGGCGCAGGGCGGCTTCACGGATCAGGCGCTTGAAATAGAAAATCTCATCTGCCAACGCGACCGGATCGCCATGGTTCAGGTTGATCTCGACCTGCCCTGCCCCGCCTTCCTGCAGGATGCCGTCGATCTCGAACCCCTGCGCCTCGGCAAAATCATAGATGTCGTCGATGACCTTGCCATATTCGTCCACCGCCGACATGGAATAGGCCTGCTTGGCCATGGCGCGGCGGCCGGTGCGGCCCATGGGCGGGATGATCGGCTGGTTCGGATCGGTATTGCGCGCGACAAGGAAGAACTCCATTTCCGGCGCCACGACCGGCTTCCAGCCCTTGTCCTCATAAAGCTTGACCACCCGTTTCAGCACATTGCGCGGCGCTGTCGGCACCGGGTTGCCCTGCTGGTCGATGGCGTCATGGATCACCTGCAGCGTCCAGTCGGCCGTCCAGGGCGCGGCCGTCGCCGTGGTGAAATCCGGGGTCAGGATCATGTCCGGTTCGGTAAACGCACCGGATGGGTTGTCCGTCCATTCGCCGGTGATCGTCTGCAAGAAGATCGAATTGGGCAGATAGAACTTGTCCTGCCGCCCGAATTTCGAGGCGGGCATCGCCTTGCCACGGGCCACGCCTGCAATATCGGCAACGATGCATTCCACCTCATCCAGCCTGCGGCCCGCGATGAATTCCCGCGCCGCAGGTGGCAGCTTTTCGGTCCAGTCACTCATGCGGCACCCTTGTTCAAGGCAACTCGGGGCTGTTTGAAAAAGCTCTCGATCCGGTCGGCCATATTGCCGCTGGCCTTGGCCTCGCCCATGCGGTCGGCGGCGCGGTTCAGCAATTCATCGGGCACCACGCCTTTGGCACGGGTATCCATCAGGCCCTGGACGAAATCATCCTGAAACTCGGGATGCGCCTGAATGGTCAGCGCGCGGTCGTTATAGACAAGCGCCGCAGCCTCGCAGAATTCATTGCGGGCAATGATCTCGGCATCCTCGGGAAGTTCCACCACCTGATCCTGATGCCATGCGTTCAGCCGCAGCTTCTCGCCGCCGAAATCGTAATCCTGCGTGCCCACGGCCCAGCCGCCCTCATATTTGACGACCTTGCCACCAAGCGCCTGCGCGATGATCTGATGGCCGAAACAGACCCCGACCAGCGGAACCCCATCCGCATAGGCCTGCCGGATGAATTCCTCCAGCGGTGGGATGAAGGCATGCGGCTCATAGGCACCGTGGCGCGATCCGGTCAGCAGCCAGCCATCGGCGTCATGCACGCTGCCCGGAAAATCCATCTCCTCGACATCCCAGGTGGTGAAGTCGAAACCGCGTCCAGCCAGCAGCCGCACGAACATGTCGGGGTAGTCGCCCAAGTCTGCCTTCAACTGCGCGGGCGACTTGCCGCATTGAAGTATGCCGATACGCATGAAAAACCTGCGAAGTTACAAGATGGTTGAAAGGTAATCGCCCGACGGGGGGTGCCGCAAGGGGGCAAACCATATTGAATGCCCGCCCGCACTAGCGAAGCCCGCATTCGGGCGATACCCTGCCTGCAAACGCGCCATCAAAGGAACCCGCCATGCCCCATCTGCGCCCCGAGGTCGATCCCGACGGATTTGAGGAATTTTCGGTCGTCTTCACCGATCGCTCGCTGAACCACATGTCGCAGCGGTTCCAGCAGGTCATGCGCGACCTGTCCGCCATGCTGCGCGAGGTTTACAGCGCGTCGCAGGTGGCGGTTGTCCCCGGCGGCGGCACCTATGCGATGGAAGCGGTCGCGCGCCAGTTCGGCAATGACGCCCATGCGCTGATCGTGCGCAACGGCTGGTTCAGCTATCGCTGGAGCCAGATCTTCGAGACGGGCGGCTTTACGCGTGAGACCACCGTGGTCATGGCCCGACCGCAGGGCAACGAGCCCCAGCCCGCCTATGCCCCGCCCCCGATCGCGGAGGTCGTGGCGAAGATCCGCGAGACCCGTCCCGATGCGGTCTTTGCCCCGCATGTCGAGACGGCGGCCGGGCTGATCCTGCCCGATGACTATATCCGCGCGCTGTCTGACGCCGCGCATGAGGTCGGCGCGCTGATGGTGCTGGACTGCATCGCCTCGGGCACGATCTG
>NZ_JBKEBL010000125.1:0-23656 GCF_047973135.1 Paracoccus sp. (in: a-proteobacteria) | reverse complement strand
TTCGCCCTGTATCCATCCTCCTGCCAACGCATGCGGGATCAGCTGCCTTGCTGTGGCCGTGTTCCGTGCCCATGAGGGGCTACGTACGGCGGGGTCATCTGACAGGCGTCTGCGCAGCACTGTGACCGAATGTCCAACCTCCAGCGCTCGACGCTGCGCTTCATCTCGCGAAAGCCCCGCTTCTTCGAGGGATTCCCGGAATGTTTCTGCCCCAACATGCGGCAGTTCAAGCTGCTCACGCGTGGCTAGCTGACCTTTCGACATAGGACGAATTATCTGGAAACGATTGCGATCGCCGAGCGCAGGCTCTAGGTCTTGGGGAAGATCGAGTATAAGGATCGGTTTTAGGCCCGTCCCAGCACCTGGCACCGCATCGGATGAAGTCACAACCACCATCCGGTCTAGAAGATCATGGGCATCGGCCTCTATCAGAGCCGCAATGGAAAAGGCCACTGCTTCCTGTCGACTATCCGCGATAATAGGAATTGTCCGATCACCATTTCGGAGCATATTCTGGTACGTCTCGCTCTTACCGCCTCTTCGATCCGCCACCAATCTGGCCGGTATGCTAGGGGTCGACGCGCTCGCCCAGCCCCTGTACCAGTCTTCAGGGGAAATTAATCCGGGATGGCTCAATCCAAGCCGTTCTGCCAGCCAGATGCGTGTGCCGGGAGCCTCTTCCAGCCATGTTTCGATATCCACCGCGTCCCAAGCATGGACTTCTGCCCAGTCCCCGCTTGCACGGCGCTCAGTCAGCCATTCCTCTTTGCTAGCCCAACGTCTTGGGGTTACAAAGGCAAATGCTGTATCCTTCCGGATTTCGGCATCGAATTCTTTGACCCTCTTGTCATAATCGGCGTTAGCCTTTGTGGAGGGAGATTGATCGCAGCCCATTTCCCATAGCGACTTTCCAGCCGGCACCCACGGGGTTGAGGTCTCACTCACTGCCTCACCATCAACGCCGTGGAGGGCGATTGCATCATTGCCGGGAAAGCGAAGCGACTTCAGACCCGGAGTGGTTTCACGGATCAGGCGACGAACAAGTACAGGCAGCAGGGAACGCGCTTCAATGCGATCTGCCCATTGCCGAATATTCGTTTCCGTTATCATGTTCTTGTCCCCGCAATCCACTCTGTCAATTTGGGTGTGCAGATAGATTACTCAAGAACCCATGTGAGGTTCTGAGAATCACGAGAACCGTCCGATTCACATAGGCATTTTAGCAAGAACAGAAGCCATCGCCGAAAGTCCGCGGAGCGCTCCCTCGTCCGAGCGGTCATCCCCCACCCGAAACCACGGTTCAATGATGTCGCATAATGCCTGAGGCTTCTAGGCCCGGCGAACTTCCGGTTCGGTGAAGCTACGCTGCGGCACCGCGCCACCTGTGAAGGGCAGCCTTGGGCCGATCTCGGCTGCGCTCGTGAGCCTTCTGTAGAGGTTGATGGCCGCCCAGCAACGACCTGAGGGCATGGCGACGCAAGCTCGGGCGAATGGGCGTGCGCCCCCGAGCGGCAGGCAGCCTCAGCGAAACAAAAGGCAAACCTTCCTGAAACGCCATAACGGGAAACTGGTCGGAGCGAGAGGATTCGAACCTCCGACCCCCTGCTCCCGAAGCAGGTGCGCTACCAGGCTGCGCTACGCTCCGACCGTAGGCGGGCAGGTAGCGCGGGTGGCGGGGGAATGCAAGCCCTCATGAGCGTGGGGACAACAATCTTTGCAGGATCGTCGTTTTCGGGGTGGTCACCGTTTCGGGGCGCAGTCTGGCCTCCAACACGGGGCGATGGGCGGAATTGCCGCCGCGGCCTTCGCGCCAGACGATGTAGAGACCCGAGACGATGATCACCGACGCGCCGATCAGCGTGGGCATGTCCACCGTCTCGCCGAACAGGAACCAGCCATAGCCCGTCGCCCAGAGGATTTGCGAATATTGCATCGGGGCGACGATCGCCGCCTCGCCCTCGCGATAGGCCTTGATCAGCAGAAAGCCTCCGGTCAGGCCAAGTGCGGCGATCACGCCTGCCAGCGCCAGATGCTGCAGCTCCATCGGGCGGTATTCCAGCCCGAGCGACGCACCGGTCACGACAAAATTACCCAGCATCGGCCACAGCAGCAGCACCATCGGCCTTTCACTGCGGCCCAGTTTGCGCACGACGACGGCGGCGGTTGCGCTGGCGAAGGCCACCATCAGCGCGGCCAGATGGCCGGTGGACAATTCGCGCCCGCCGGGGCGCAGCACGATCAGCACGCCGATCAGACCGGCGATCACCGCGCTCCAGCGGTGCAGACCGACGCGTTCGCCCAGGATTGGGATCGACAGGATCGTCACCAGCAGCGGCGCGGCGAAAAGGATCGCGTAGACCTGTGTCAGCGGCAGGGTCGAAAAGGCATAGAACCCCCCTACCCCGGCCAGCACGCTGCATACCGTACGCAGCGCCACCCAGCCCGGATTGACCGGCCACAGCGTGCCGGGTGTCCGGTCCTGCATCAGCACCATCGACACCAGCGGAAAGGACATCAGCGAGGCGAAGAACAGGATCTGCAGCGAAGGATAGACCGCGCCCAATGTCTTGATGACCACGTCATGCGTCGCATAAATTCCCATCGCCGCCAAAGCCAGCAAGGCCCCGCGGATATTGTCTGCGCCCATCTTGTCCTCGGCGAGTTGTTCGACGCTAACACAGGGAATGCTGCGGCCAATGTCAAGATGCCGCAGATGCACAATGTTGAAATTCAGCAACCTGTGATTGTGTTATATGGCTGTAAACAGTCTTGCCCGCGATCCGCGCCAGATCGTTTCTGCGTGCAGCCGGGGTTCGGGCCAGATTGCCGTTGCAGGGATGGCCGGGTGCCTTATCGTGTCAATCCGGCTGCTTGCGCAGGTTTGCGATCATGACATCCAGCGCGGTCAGCAGGTCATCCAGCCGTGCAGGGTCGATACCCTGCGCCATGCGGGCCTCGTGTTCGCGCGCAAGCCCGAACAGTTCCGCGACGATCCCCGCACCTTGCGGGGTAAGCCAGACCGCCTTGGAACGACGATCATGAGGCGACGCCTTGCGTTCCAGAATGCCGTCCTTTTCCAGCCGGTCGAGAATCGTCACGAGGCTGGATTTTTGCAGTCCCACCGCTTCGGCCAGCCGGTTTTGCGCCTGCCCCGGATTTTCGGCGACGATTCCCAGCAAACCCAGATAGCGCGGCGCGGCGCCATAGCCGGTCAGCGTTTCCTCGAAGTTGCGATAGGCAAGTATCTGGGCCAGACGCAATTTATAGCCAATCGAGCGATCAAGCGCGAGCGCGGACAGCACGCTGCCTGCCGCCTCGCTTTCGCCTGTCACCTCGTCATCCCGCATCGCGCCCACCATTTTTCTTGACTTATGGTTCGAAACCCGTACCGTTCGAAGTCGAACCAATCGAACTCGAACAGTCCGGGATGGAACGTAATCTGCCCTGTCCCGGCGCGGCGGGCAAGACCGGAGACAGGCAAGAGGGGGAGGCGTCGTGATCACTTCACGCGAGGATGCATATTGGCCTGAAACCGGGCAAGATCAGCCATTGCTGGACATCACGCTGGGGCAGTTGCTGGACAGACAGGCGCTGCGTCATCCCGAACGGCTGGCGGCGGTTGTGGTCGAGACCGGAACGGCGCAGGCGACGCGCTGGACTTACGGCGAATTACTGGCTTCGGTTGACCGGCTGGCGCGCGGGCTGATCGCATGGGGCATCGAACAAGGTGCTCATGTGGCGGTCATGGCACCGAATCTGCCCGAATGGCTGTTGCTGGAATTTGCGCTGGCAAAGGTCGGGGCGGTTCTGGTCACGGTCAATCCGGCCTTTCACGACCGGGAACTGGAATACCTGCTGAAACAGGGCAAGATCAGTCATCTCATCTTTGTTCCGGCCTATCGCAAGGTGGATATTGCCGCAATGCTGGCCGCGATGATCCCCGAAGTCGCGGGGTCCGGCGGGCAGGTCTCTGCCGCCGCTTATCCGCATCTGCGGGGACTGGCGGTGATCGGGCAAGAGGCCGCCGGGCTGGCGCTGCCCTTTGCGCGGCTGGACGACATGGCTGACAGCGTCACGTCCGAAACGCTGGCGCAGCGGCAGGCGGCGGTGCGGCCGCGCGATGTCATGCAGATCCAGTATACCAGCGGCACGACAGGGCGTCCCAAGGGGGCGATGCTGACCCATTACGGTACGGTCAACAATGCCCGGCTGATGGGCCAGCGCGCGGGCTTCCGCGAGGATGACGTGCTGCTTAGCGCGATGCCGTTCTTTCACACGGCGGGCTGCGTCTGCAATGTGATCGGGATGATGGCGGCGGGCGGCTGCCTTGTCGCGATGGATGCGTTCGAGCCCGCCGCAATGCTGAACCTGTGGGAGGAACACGCGGCCACCGTCATCAACGCCGTGCCGACCATGTACAGCCGCATGATGCACCACCCCGACTTCGCAGCGCGGCGCACCGGCAGTCTGCGGATCGCCTTTGCCGGGGGCACCTCGATTCCCCCCAGCCTGATGCGGGAACTGAACGAACAGACCGGGGCAGAGCCGATGATCATCATGGGCATGACCGAATGCAGCCCGATCATCACCCAGACCGACCCCGGCGATCCGTTCGCGACGCGCATCGCGACCGCCGGAACTCCGCTGCCGCATACTGCGTTGCGCATCGCGGACCCGGAAACCGGCAAGCCCTGCGGCTGGGGCGAGAAGGGTGAATTGTGCATCCGGGGGTATCTTGTCACCAGGGGTTATTTCGACATGGCAGACAAAACCGCCGAGACGATCGATCCCGAAGGCTGGCTGCACAGCGGCGATCTGGCCGTTCTGGAAAAGACCGGCCATTTGCGCATCGTCGGGCGGCTGAAGGACATGATCATTCGCGGCGGCGAAAATGTCTTTCCCGTCGAGATCGAGGATTTCCTGCTGGATCACCCCGCCATTGCTCAGGTGCAGGTCGTGGGCATTCCCGATCCCGATCTGGGCGAAGAAATTTTCGCCTTTGTCCTGCCGGCGCGCGGTGCCTTGATTACCCCGCAAGAGGTACAGGATCATTGCCGCGCACATCTGGCCCGGCACAAGATGCCGCGCCATGTCCGGATCGTCGATCATTTCCCGATGACGCCCAACGGCAAGGTCCAGAAATTCGCGCTGCGCAAGATGGCGGCGGATCTGGTCCGGCAAGGGGGCAGCGCATGAGCCGCGACGACCTGCCTCTGACCTATGAGAAATCCGAAGGCGTGGCGCTGCTGACCTTTAACCGGCCACAGGCGCGCAACGCGATCAGTCCCGAACTTGCCTGCCGCCTTGCCGACGCGTTGGTGGATTTCGCCAATGATCCCCGTCTGCGGGTGGCGATCCTGACCGGGGCTGGCGACAAGGCGTTTTGCAGCGGCGGCGATCTGGCGTTGACCCTGCCGCTGATGACCGGCGCACGCGCGCCTGAAACCGAATGGGACCGGCGGCTTTTGTCCGACCCCGAGGTGATGGCGCGCTCGGCCCTGCGGGATTTCGAACTGCACAAGCCGGTCATCGCGGCAATCAACGGACATTGCATGGCCGGCGGCATGGAGACGGTGCTGGCCACCGATATCCGCATCGCCGCCGATCACGCCACCTTCGCCCTGCCCGAGGTAAGGCGTGGGCTGATCCCCTTTGCGGGTGCGCTGGCACGGCTGCCCCGGCAGATCCCCCATTGCCTGGCGATGGAGATGCTGCTGGTCGGCCAGCCCATGACGGCGGCGGCGGCGCGCGAGGCGGGGCTGATCAACCGCGTGGTGCCCCTGACCGATCTGATGGACACTGCATGGACCGTCGCCCGCCAGATTGCCGCGAACGGCCCCTTTGCCGTGCAAGAGGTCAAGCGCACGGTGCTGGCGTCCAGCGGGCGGACGCTGCGGGAAGGTTACAGGCTGGAAGATGAGGCCAAGGCGCGGGTGATGGCCTCGGACGACGCGCGCGAGGGGCCGCGCGCCTTCATCGAGAAACGCCCCGCCATGTTTACGGGACGATAGAATGACGATTTCATTGCAGGGAAAGGTTGTGGTTGTGACCGGTGCCGCCCGCGGCATCGGCGCGGCGATTGCGCGGGCCATGGCGGCGGCGGGGGCGGCGGTGGTCGTCAACGATGTGGATGCCGCCGAGGCCGAAGGAATCGCCACGGCAATCCGCGATGCCGGCGGGCGCGCCGCGACAGTGATCGCTGCCATTGGCGAGAACGAGGCGGCGCAGCTTTGCGTGGATACGGCCTTGTCGCAATTCGGCAGGCTGGACAGCTTTTGCGCCAATGCGGGCGTGCTGCGCGACGGGATCCTGTGGAAGGCCACGGACGAAGATTTCGATCTGGTGATCCGCACCCATCTGCGCGGTGCCTTTACCTGCGGTCGCGCGGCGGCGAGGCATTTCCGCGAGGCGGGGCATGGCGGTTCGATCATCCTGATGTCATCGCCCGCCGGGCAGCGCGGTAATGTCGGCCAGACGGCCTATGCCTCGGCCAAGGCGGGTGTCGCGGCGCTGGCGCGGACATGGTCGATGGAACTGGCGCGCGCGAATGTCAGCGTGAACGCCATTGTTCCCACCGCCCTGACCCGCATGGTTGCCACGATTCCGGGCTTGGCCGACGCCGTGGCGGCGGTTGACGCAGGCCAGCCGGTTCCGCATCATCTGCGTCACGATCTTGGTCTGGGACGACCCGAAGATGTGGCCCCGCTGGCCGTGTGGCTGGCCTCGGACCGGGGGCACGGCGTGTCGGGCCAGTGTATCGGCATCGGCGGAGACCGGCTGGCCCTGTGGTCTCATCCGCAGGAAATCGCCGTCCGGCAGGCAGAGGGCGGCTGGAGCGCCGATGCCATCGCCCGCGCATGGGACGACACCTTCGACGAA
The DNA here is from genome assembly GCF_047973135.1 of Paracoccus sp. (in: a-proteobacteria). Taxonomy (GTDB): domain Bacteria; phylum Pseudomonadota; class Alphaproteobacteria; order Rhodobacterales; family Rhodobacteraceae; genus Paracoccus. Next base: position 16,777 of record NZ_JBKEBL010000125.1, on the reverse strand, counting down.
CACCGACAGGATGCCGGACTAAAGCTGGATATCTGACGCCGGAACAGGTCACGATTTGAACGGCGCGCCCGAGACCGTGCCATTTTTAGGGAGGAAGTACTTTCATGAGACCCACGAAGATTGCCTTCGCGGCGGCCCTGCTGGGCTGCGTCATCGGGGCCGGGGCCGCACAGGCGGAAACCTCGTTGCGGTTCGCCCATTGGCTGCCGCCCAGCCATGCGCTGCACACCACTGGCTTCGACATCTGGACGAAATCCATCACCGAAGCCTCGGGTGGCGCGATCACCTTTCAGATTTTCCCGGCGCAGCAGCTTGGCTCGGCCACGGATCACTATGACATGGCCCGTGACGGGATCGCCGATCTCAGCTTTATCACCCCCGGCTATCAGCCCGGTCGCTTTCCGCTATTCTCGCTGGTCGAGAACCCGTTCATGGTGACGAACGCGAAATCCGGATCGGCGGCCTTCGATGCATGGTACCGGCAATATGCCCCGCAAGAGATGGCGGATGTGCATGTCTGCATGGCCTTCATCCAGGATCCCGGCACCCTGCATTCGGTCGCTCAGATGAAGCTGCCCTCTGATATCAGGGGCACGAATATCCGCCCCGCGCAGGCGGTCATCGGGTCGATGGTGGCCCTGCTGGGCGGGGCCAGCGTGCAGGTGCCCGCCCCCGAGGCCCGCGAGGTGATCGCGCGCGGCGCGGCGGATGGCATCACCTTCCCATGGGACAGCATCTATCTGTTCGGGATCGACAAGGAAACCAGGTACCATATCGACTTTCCGCTTTATACCACGGCCTTTGTGATCGCCTTCAACAAGGCGCGCTACGAGGGCCTGCCCGAGGATGAGCGTGCGGCGATTGATGCACATTGCACCTCGGAATGGGCGGAAAAGGTGGCCGCAGGTTGGGCCGATCAGGAACGCTCGGGGCGTGACAAGGCGCTGGCCGATCCGTCACATGTGGTCCACGCGCCCACGCCCGAGGAAATCGCCGCATGGCAACAGGCGACCGCGCCGCTGCTGGAGGACTGGCGCGGCCAGGTCGAGGCCAAGGGCCATGACGCGGCAGCGGTCGAGGACAGTTTCCGCCAGCACATGTCGGCTGCGGGCGCGCTGTTCGAATGACCTGATCACCGCCGCGCCAATGCCTTCGGCGCGGCCCCGTGTTCCCGGCAACCGGAGAATGCCATGCCCGCATTAACCGACATCCTGCGCCGCACGGCGGCGGCCGTCGAAACCGTCGCCGCGCTGTGCCTTGCCGTCGTGACGGCGGTTGTCTTTGCATCGGCCATCGGACGCTATCTGTTCTCGGCCCCGATCCCGGACGCATTTGACATATCACGCCTGCTTCTGGGCCTTGCCGTGGCGTGGGGCTATGCGGTCCTTGGCTTTCGCGGCGGGCATATCTGCGTCGATCTGCTGTTCGAGGTGCTGCCCGCCCCGGCCCGCCGCGTGGTCGAAATCGCCGCTCAGGCGGTGCTGCTGGTCTTTACCGCGGCGCTGGCATGGAAGCTGTTCGGCCGGGTCGTCAGCGCCATGAACTCGAACGAGGCGACCTTTGACCTGCGCCTGCCGACATGGCCGCTGATCGGCGGCATCTGGCTGGGCATTCTGGCCGCTGTCGTGACGACGCTGGCCGGGCTGATCCTGCTGATCGCCGGCAAACCCCTGCATCACCTGGACCCCGAGGAAGAGATCTATGAGTGAATCCGATCTCGTTGCCATCGCAGGCTTTGTTGCGCTGTTCGGTCTGATGGCCATCCGCGTTCCCGTGGGCATCGCCATGGGCATCGTCGGCATCGCGGGTTTCGCGCAGATTGCGGGCTGGCAACCGGCGCTGAACCAGCTTGCCATCTCGCCCCTGCGGACCGTCACCGATTACAACACCTCGCTGATCCCGATGTTTATCCTGATGGGGGTCTTTGCGACGCGCTCGGGCATTTCGTCGGAACTGTTTTCGGCGGGCCGCGCCTGGCTGGGGCATATGCGAGGGGGGCTGGCGCTGGCGACCATATCGGCCTGTTCGGGCTTTGCCGCGATCTCGGGTTCCTCGGTCGCGACCGCCGCCACCATGAGCCGCGTCGCCCTGCCCGAGATGCGCAAGGCCGGCTATCGCGACGAACTGGCCACCGGCGTCATCGCCGGGGGCGGCACGCTGGGGATCCTGATCCCGCCTTCCGTGGTGCTGGCGATCTATGCCTATATCACCGAACAGGATGTCGGCACGCTGTTCATTGCCGGAGTGGTACCGGGGGCGCTGGCAATTGCCATGTACATGGGGGTCGTGATGCTGGCCGCTCGGGATTATCCGGCCAGCCACAAGGCGGCCATGGCCGAACGGCTGGCGGCGCTGCGTGGCATCTGGGCGGTGTTGCTGCTGTTCGTGGCGATCATCGGCGGCATCTATGCGGGCATCGTCACCCCCACCGAGGCAGCGGCGGCGGGCGCGTTCCTGACCGGCCTTATCGGTGTGCTGCGGGGCCGCCTTGGCCTGCAAGAGCTGCGAGCCTCGCTGGTCGAGGCTCTGCGGACAGCGGTGGCCATCTATACGATCCTGATCGGGGCGATGCTGTTCAGCTATTTCCTGGCAATCACCCAGACTCCGCAAAAGATCACCAACTGGCTGACCGGGCTGGAACTGGGTGCCTATCCGACACTGGCGCTGATCCTGCTGTTCTTTCTGGCCATGGGCTGCATTCTGGATGCGATGGCGATGATCATCCTGCTGGTGCCTATCGTCTTTCCGGTGATCACGGCCCTTGGCTTTGACCCGATCTGGTTCGGCATCATCGTGGTCATGACCGTCGAACTGGGCCTGATCACCCCGCCCATCGGCATGAATGTCTTTGTGATCAACGCGGTGATCCGCGACACGCGGCTGGTCACGATCTTTCGCGGGGTCATGCCCTTCGTGCTGGCCGACATCCTGCGCCTGATCATCCTTGTCGCGATACCGGCGATCACCCTGTGGCTGCCACGGACAATGCACTGACCGGAGAAAAGCCCATGATCATGACCCGCGCCTGTACCCTTGCCGCAATCCTGCCGATGCTTGCGGGAACCCCCGCCATGGCACAGGACAGCAAGGCCTGCGCGGCCCTTGCCGGTGTCGCGGCTTTCGACACCATCGTCAGCCGCGCCGAACCGGTACCCGCCGCCAATGGCCAGCCCGCGCATTGCCTTGTTCAGGGCGTGATCGAGCCGCGGATCGGGGCGCAGGGCCGCGCCTTCGGTACCGGGTTCGAACTGCGGATGCCAATGGACTGGACCGGTCGGTTCCTGATGCAGGGAGGAGGCGGCAATGACGGGCTGGTCCGTCCGGCAGTCGGCGTGATCGACCGCTCGCGCCCCGCTGACACCGCCCTTGGCCGGGGTTTTGCCGTCGCATCAACAGACAGCGGCCATACCGCCGATTCGCCCACCGATGCCTGGTATCGGATCGACGCAAAGGCGAACGAGGATCACGCCTATAACTCGGTCCGGCTTGTGACCGAACGAAGCCGCGACCTGATGCAACGCTTTTACGGCAAGCCGCCGGATCACAGTTATTTCATGGGCTGCTCGAATGGCGGGCGGCAGGCGATGATGGCGGCGCATGTGATGCCCGATGCCTTCGACGGCATCGTCTCGGTCGCTCCGGCCTTTACCGTCACCCCCCGGATTCTGGGCTGGCACTGGGCCGTCACGTCGCTTGCCGCCGCCGCACCCGACGGCATCGCCGCGCATGCCTTTTCGGATGACGAGCTTCAGATGATTTCCGATGCCGCCGTGGCGGCCTGCGATGCCGGCGACGGGGCCGAGGACGGGCTGGTCTTTCGCCCGGTGGAATGCCGCTTTGACCCTGTGGCCCTGCAATGCGCCGACGGCGAAAGCGGGCAATGCCTGAGCGGGGCGCAGGTCACGGCGCTGAAGAACCTTCAATCCGGGCCGCTGGATGACAACGGCACCGCGATCTACGAGGGCTGGCCTTTGTTCAACATCGACGGCAAGACCGGGATCCGCGCCTGGCTGATCGGCGATTCCGAGGGGCCAAAGCCCAATTCACGCGCCTATCAGTTCGTCAGCAACTGGCTGCAAACCATCCCCGACAAACCGCGCAAGGACATGACGGTCGAGAATTTCACCCACGCCGACCGGGGCTGGCTGCTGGCCCTTAAGCCGCAGGCCGACGCGTCAGGGACTGATTATCAGCCCTTTGCCAATGCGGGCGGCAAGATCGTGTGGGTTCATGGCAATGCTGATCCGGCATTCTCGGTCCGGGATTTCGTCCGTTGGCTGCAAAGCTTTCGCGCAGACAATCCGGACTATCACGACTTTTCAAGGGCATATCTGGTGCCCGGCCTGCATCACTGCGCCGGAGGTGCCGGGCTGATCAGCTTCGATGTCCTGAAACCGATGGTTGACTGGGTCGAAAGCGGTATTGCGCCGGCGGAAATCATGGCCTCGACCGGTGACGGAACGCAGCGCCCGCTATGCGATTTCCCGGCATATGCCCGGCCCGGCCCCGACGGCGCGGGATTTGTCTGCGGAAACTGATCCGGCCCCGGCATTCGCGCTTGCACGTAAGGAGGAACAAGGATGACCATCGCACCGAAACACGCCCTCGCCGCGCTTCTGCCCGCCCTTCTGGGAACGACAACCATGGCGCAGGACGGCAAAGGCTGCACGGCCCTTGCGGGCGTTGCGGCCTTTGACACCATCGTCAGCCGTGCCGAACCCGTGCCCGCCGCTGACGGCCTGCCCGCCTATTGCCTTGTGCAGGGCGTGATCGAACCGCGCGTCGGCGCGGGCGGGCGAACCTATGGCACGGGGTTCGAATTGCGCTTGCCCGAGGACTGGTCGGGCCGGTTCCTGTTTCAGGGCGGCGGAGGCTGGGACGGCACCGTTCGCCCCGCGACCGGCGCGATCGACCGTTCCAAACCCGAGGACACGGCGCTTGGGCGCGGTTTCGCCGTGGTCTCGACCGATGCGGGCCATACCGGCAATTCCGCCACCGATGGCTGGTTCGGCATCGACATGAAGGCACGGTCGGATAACGGTTACAACTCGGTCCGGCTGGTGACGGCGCGGGCCAAGGATTTGCTGGCCCGGTTCTATGGGCGCGGTCCGGATCGTTCCTATTTCATGGGCTGTTCGAATGGCGGGCGGCAAGGGATGGTTGCCGCGATCCGCATGCCCGGCGAATTTGACGGCATCGTTTCGGGCGCGCCCGCCTTTGACCTGACCCCCTCGATCATCGCCTGGAACTGGAACACCCGCGCGCTGATGGAGGCTGCGCCGGTGAACGAGGCAGGCCAGCCCATCGTCGCCCGCGCCTTTTCGGACGAACAGCTTGCGCTGGTCTCGGACGCCGCAATCGCCGCCTGCGACGCGCTGGACGGGGCCCAGGACGGCAATGTCTTTCTGCCGCAGCAATGCGATTTCGACCCCGGCACGCTGGAATGCCGGGACGGCGCGGAACCCGGCCCGCAATGCCTGAGCGCGGCGCAGGTCACGGCCCTGAAGAAAATCCGGCAAGGCCCGGCGGACGGGACCGGGCGATTGCTGTATACCGGCTGGCCACTGGCCAATATGGACGGTGCCTCGGGGATGCGCGCATGGATGCTGGGGGATGCTGACGGCCCCGAGGCCAATGCACGGGGCTTCAGCTTTTCGCAGGGCTGGATGCGCACGGTCGGATCGACCCCGCCGCGTCCGGATTTCGACGCGCTGAGCTTTGACATCAACGACCGCGAATTCCTGATGGCCAATGCGCCGGTCTTTGCCGCGACCAGCACCGATTACGACGCGTTCCGCGCGAACGGAGGCAAGATCCTGTGGTGGCACGGCAATGCCGACCCGGCCTTTTCGGTGCTGCATTTCCTGAAATGGTTCCAGATCTTCCAGCAGGACAATGGGGGCACGGCTGCGGCGGACGAATTTTCGCGGCTGTTTCTGGTGCCCGGCATGCATCACTGCGCAGGCGGGGACGGTGCGATCAGCTTTGACGCGCTGACCCCGATCGTCGAATGGGTGGAAGAGGGCAAGACCCCCGACATGCTGGCCGCCTCGGTCCCCGGTGGCGATGCCTCGGGGGACCGCCCGCTGTGCCACCACCCCGCTTATGCCCGCCCGGCACCGGACGGGGCGGGGTTCCTCTGCGGGAACTGATAGTGTTGCGATGACATGGGAGGAGTTGAAGATGCTGACAAGACGCACGGCCCTGATGGCCTTTGCCGCGACGGCCGCGATGACGGCAGGCGCGACAGCCGGAGAGTTTCTGAAGATGGCGACCCTGGGGCCGGGATCCTCGCCCTATATGGTGATGAACACCTTCGCGCAGATCGCGAACAAAAGCGATGCCGACGTGACGATCCAGGTCAACGCGACGGGCGCGGCCTCGGCCCATGCGGTTCAGGCGGCGCAGGGCAAACTGGATTTCTTCATGCTGGCACCCGTCGTGCATCAATACATGATGGACGGCACCGCCATGTTCAAGCCGGTGAAGAATGCCCCTGAACTGGCGAAAAACCTGCGATCCGTCTTTGCTTTTCCCATCGGCTATTATCACGTCGTCAGCCGGGCCGAGGATGGCATCACCTCTTTCGCCGATCTCCGGGGAAGAAAGATCTTTGTCGGCCCCCCCGGCGGCAGCGCGCCGGTCACGATGAAACGCATGATCACAGCGGCGACCGGCATGCAGGACGGCGTGGATTACGAGGCCGTGTCGGTCGGCTGGGATGCCGGGCTGCAGGCGTTTCAGGACGGCAGGCTGGACGTCTATGCCAACCCGACGCTGCCACCCTCGCCCGTGATCGAACAACTGGCCCTGTCGCGCAAGATCCGGCTGATCGGGCTGTCGAGTGCCGATCTGGAACAGCCCGGCATTCAGGAACTGATCACCCGCCCCGGAGGCGCGACCGCGACCATCCCGGCGGGAACCTATGGCGATGCGCAGGTCAATGACGACGACATTCTGGTCGTCGCCTCTTATGGCGGGCTTGGCACGAACAAGGATGTTTCCGCAGATCTGATCTACACGCTGACCAGAACCTTCTGGGAGGCGATTGCCGCAGGCAATGCCGGGGGGCCGTGGATGCGGAACGTCACCATCGAGAACGCGCTGCGCGACCTGAACATGCCGCTGCATCCGGGCGCGCTGCGCTATTACGACGAGATCGGGCTGGCGGTGCCTGACGATCTGCGCCCGGCGGGCTGAACCCGCAGCAACCCGCGCGGGCGGGCATCTGTCGCGCGGATGGCGGACCCGGAGCGTGCGTTGCTTTGGCCCTGTGCGCAACAGGAGTGCCGCCGGGGTGCAATATGCCCAGCAAATGCAGGGTTTGGGGCTGCACAGGGCGCACACAGGGGCGGCACCGGATGTGCACAGGCTGTACACCGCTGGCGTGCGTTATCGGGAAGGTTTGCGGAACTTCACCGCTGCTGGTTTGCGTCCCGCGGTGGCCGGGGGGATTGCATCCCTCGGACCCCCGGCCATGGCCTGCGGCGCGGATTGATGGGAACTGACCGCGCCCGGGGGGAATGTCGCGTTTGTGCCTTGCGTGTTGCCGGGCGATGGCCGGCAGGCGGGTTGAGGGCTTTGCCGGGGCTGCGATGGGGGGCGTCGTCAACCTCGGCATCCGCAGACTGACTGCGCGCGAAGCGCGCCTCCGGCCGGGCGGCAGCGACGGCGCGGGCTTTGCCCGCGCCGCACCCCCTTTCCGTTACTCTGACCTGCGGCCCAACGCTGTACCGGCGCAACAATAGCCCTGTTCCCGCGTCAGTCATTGACCGCCCGCAGGATCAGGTTGGTCTGGGCGCTGGCCTGCGTAATCGGGAAGGTTTGCGGAACTTAACCGCTGCGAATTTTGCGTCCCGCGGTGGCCGGGGGGATTGCATCCCCCGGACCCCCGGCCATGGCCTGCGGCGCGGATTGATGGGAACTGACCGCGCCGGGGGGGAATGTCGCGTTTGTGCCTTGCGTGTTGCCGGGCGATGGCCGGCAGGCGGGTTGAGGGCTTTGCCGGGGCTGCGATGGGGGGCGTCGTCAACCTCGGCATCCGCAGACTGACTGCGCGCGAAGCGCGCCTCCGGCCGGGCGGCAGCGACGGCGCGGGCTTTGCCCGCGCCGCCCCCCTTTTCCGTTACTCTGACCGCCGACCCGACGCTGTAACGGCGCAATAATAACCCTGTCCCGGCGTCAGTCCTTGACCGCCCGCAGGATCAGGTTGGTCTGGGCGCTGGCGACGGCGGGGATGGTGAACAGAAATTCCTCAAGGAAGCGGTTATAGGCATCGAGGTCGCGGCAGACCACATGCAGGTGATAATCCGCCGCGCCTGTGGTGGCATAGCAGGCGCGCACCTCGTCCTTCAGGCGGACCAGACGGATGAAGTCGGTGGTCAGCGTGTGGTCGTGGCGGGTCAGGTGGACATGGACGATGGCCTTGAAGCCCATCCCCATCGCCGCATCGTCCAGATCGACCGTATAGCGCCGGATCGCCCCGGTTTCCTCCAGCGCGCGCACCCGCCGCCAGCAGGACGAGGCCGACAGACCCATCCGCTGCGCCAGATCGGCATTCGAGATGCGGCTGTCCTCGCGCAGGGCGGCAAGGATTCGGCGGTCCAGATCATCGGGTATTGGCATTGTTTTTCATAAATCTGCTAAAATTCGGATAAATCCTCCAAAAAGCTATCATTTTTTCGCAAATTTGGTCAATTTTTTCATGCCCGTCGCGATAGAATGACAGGACTGGCTGACCGAGGACGCGCGATGACCCATCACGACCCGAAATTCGACACCTATCGTCTGAACGACCGCTATGACAGCAGCACGGGACGGGTGTTCCTGACCGGCACGCAGGCGCTGGTGCGGATCATGCTGGATCAGGCGCGGCGCGACCGGGATGCGGGGCTGAACACCGCCGGGTTCATCTCGGGCTATCGCGGATCGCCGCTTGGGGCGGTGGATCAGGAATTGTGGCGGATCGGCGACCGTCTGGCCACCGACCGGATCGAGTTCATGCCCGCCGTGAACGAGGATCTGGGCGCAACGGCCGTCATGGGGGCACAAAAAGCCTCGCTTGACGCGGATTGCCAGGTCGAAGGCGTGTTTTCGATGTGGTACGGCAAGGGGCCGGGGGTGGACCGGTCCGGCGACGCGCTAAAGCACGGCAATGCCTATGGCAGCGCGCCAAAAGGCGGGGTTCTGGTCGTGGCGGGCGACGATCATGGCTGCGTGTCATCCTCGATGCCGCATCAGTCGGATGTGGCTTTCATGGCGTGGTTCATGCCTGTGCTGAATCCCTCGACCATCCGCGAATATCTGGAATTCGGCGAATACGGATTCGCGCTGTCGCGGTTTTCGGGCACATGGGTTGGCTTCAAGGCCATTTCGGAAACGGTCGAGGCCGGGCAGTCGCTTGAGCTGCCTGCCGACCGCCTGTTCGTGCAGCCAGATTTCACCGGCCCGCCCGGCGGGCTGCATGTGCGGCTGTCCGACCTGCCCAGCCCGGAAATCGAGACCCGGATCGAACACAAGCTGCGCGCCGTCGAGGCCTTTGCTGAGGCGAACCCGATCGACCGGCGCATCTATGACCTGCCGGGCGCGCGTTTCGGTATCGTCACCACGGGCAAGGCGTATCTGGACACGCTTGAGGCGCTGCGCCTTCTGGGTCTGGACGAGGCCGCCTGCCGTCGTCTTGGCATCGACATCTACAAGGTCGGCATGGTCTGGCCCCTGGCACGCCGCGATGCGCTGGCCTTTGTCACCGGCAAGGAAGAGGTGCTGGTGATCGAGGAAAAGCGCGGCATCATCGAAAGCCAGTTCAAGGAATATTTCTATGACTGGCCTGGCGCAAAGCCAAAAAAGATGGTCGGCAAGCATCGCGCGGCGGGCGAGCCTCTGTTGCCCTGGACGGGCGAGATGACACCCTTGATGCTGGTCCCGGTCCTGGCCGGGCGGCTGCATGGTTTCTTTCCCGCCGAGGGGCTGGACCGGCGCGCCGCGCAACTGGCCGAAGCCCCCGCGCCCGTCCTTCACGTGCCGGGCGCGACGCGGACGCCCTATTTCTGTTCGGGCTGCCCGCATAACACCTCGACCCGCCTGCCCCAAGGCAGCATGGCGGCCAGCGGGATCGGTTGTCATGTCATGGCCGGATGGATGGATCGCGACACGGTCGGTTTCGCACAGATGGGCGGCGAAGGGGTGACGCAGGCGGTCGCGCAGCACTGGAACGGCGGCAAGCACATGTTTCAGAACCTTGGCGACGGGACATGGTATCACTCTGGCTCGCTGGCGATCCGGCAGGCTGTGGCAGCGCGCGCCAATCTGACCTACAAGATCCTGTATAACGACGCGGTGGCGATGACCGGCGGGCAGCCGGTGGACGGGCCGGTCAGCGTCGCGGGAATCGCACAGGCCTGCCGGGCCGAGGGCGTGGCGCGGATCGCGCTGGTCAGCGATAATCCCCGGAAATTCGACATGGGCTATTTCCCCCCCGGCACGACGCTGCATGACCGCTCCGAACTGGACAGCGTCCAGCGCGAGTTGCGAGAGGTCGCGGGTGTCTCGGTCCTGATCTATGAACAGACCTGCGCCACCGAAAAGCGCCGCCGCCGCAAGCGCGGAAAGATGGACGACCCGCCAAAATTCGCCCTTATCAACGAACTGATCTGCGAGGGCTGCGGGGATTGTTCCATCGAATCGAACTGCCTGTCGGTTGAACCCGTCGAAACCCCCTTTGGCCGCAAGCGCAGGATCAACCTGTCCGGTTGCAACAAGGATTTCTCGTGCCTGAACGGGTTTTGCCCCAGCTTTGTCACCATTGAGGGCGGTCGGCGGCGAAAGCCGGAACCCGCCGGGCTGGATCTTCAGGCGCTGCGCGCGGGCTTGCCGAACCCCGACATGGCCGATCTGTCGCAGCCCTTCGATCTTCTGGTTGCCGGCGTCGGCGGCACCGGCGTCGTCACCATCAGCGCGCTGATCACCATGGCCGCACATCTGGAGGGCAAGGGTTCAAGCGTGCTGGATTTCACCGGCTTTGCGCAAAAATTCGGCACGGTTCTGGGCTATGTCCGCATCGGCCTGACACCGGGCGCGATTCATCAGGTGCGGATCGAACATGGCCACGCGGATGCGGTGATCGGTTGCGACGCGGTGGTCTGTTCCTCGCCCAAGGCCTCGATCCATTATCGCCCCGGCACGCAGGTGGTGCTGAACCGGGCTGCAATGCCGACCGGCGATCTGGTGCTGCACCGCGATGCCGATCTGCGGATTGCCGCGCGCGAGGCGCTGATCCGGCAGACGGTGGGCGATGCCTCCGTGACCGGGTTTGACGCCAACCGGGTGGCAGAGCGCCTTATGGGTGATGCGGTCTTTGCCAACATGATGCTGCTGGGCGCGGCCTTCCAGCGCGGCATGGTGCCGGTCAGCGAGCTGGCGCTGAAACAGGCGGTGCTGCTGAACGGCGTGGCGGTGGACAGCAACGCCAAGGCCTTTGATCTGGGCCGGGTCATGGCCGCCAAGCCCGAGGCGCTGGCTCCCTGGCTGGCGGACAAGCCCGCGTCCGCACCCTCGCTGGACGAGTTGATCGATCAGCGGGCGGCCTTCCTGACCGATTACCAGAATGCCGCCTATGCCCGCCGCTTTACCAACCGTATCGCCCGGCTGCGCGCGGTGCTGCCCGAGGACGCGGTGACGGCGGCGGCGAAATCGCTGTTCCGGCTGATGGCCTGTAAGGATGAATACGAGGTCGCGCGGCTTTATGCCGATCCGGGCTTTGCCGACAGCGTCGCGCGGCAATTCGAAGGCGATTACCGGATCGCCTATCACCTGGCACCGCCCCTGCTGCCCTCTCGCAGGGACGCGCGGGGCCGCCCCGTCAAACGCCGCTTCGGGCCGTGGATGAGGCGGGGGATGAAGCTGCTGGCCTGGATGCGTCACCTGCGCGGTACAAGATGGGACATCTTCGCCGGAACCGTTGATCGCAGGCTGGACCGCGATCTGCTGGTGTGGTTCGAGGCTGTGCTGGACCATGTGGAACAGGGCGCGGCGACGCTGGACCCCGCCTCGGTCATGACGCTGCTGAGCGCGCCGATGGAGATTCGCGGCTATGGTCCCGTGCGCCACAAGGCCGCCGACCGGGTCCGCAAAGAGGTCGCCCGCATCGCCTCCGCAAGCGTGTCTTCCCGGCGGTGACTTAAGGCCGAAGGATCGGGACCGTTTCCGCGCCGTGGGGCAGACCGATCTCGCGTGTTGCCGGGACTTTCGGGTGTAACCGGACCGTTGCTGATTTGCGTCCCGCGGTGGCCGGGGGAGCTGCGCCCCCCGGACCCCCAGCCAAAGCCTGCGGCGGGTATTGTGCCTGTTGGTGAGGGGTGGTGCCGGGTGCGCGGCTTGCCACCCGCAGACCGGAGCGCGCGCCGACGGCGCGCCCCCGGCCCGGGCGGCAGCACGCGGGTCGGGCTTTGCCCGGCCCGCACCCCCCCTTTCCGCCAAAGCGGCGTCTGCCCGGTCTGGTGCCTGGGTGGTGTGTCATCGGGCCTCTGGCAAGCGCGTGACGGATCGTTGGCGGGTGCTACGCTGCGTTACTTGCGTGCCGCGAAGATTCCTGTTGAATGTCCGGCTTAGTATACATACTGTATTTTTAAAAGCGACAGGCTGGGGATTCGTCAAGCGGGGGGGGCCGGGACCATGCGCAGCGTCAAGACCATTCATGTCATTTCCTGCCATGCGGCGGGTGAGGTCGGGGATGTCATCGTCGGCGGGGTCGCGCCACCGCCGGGTGCAACCATTTGGGATCAGCGGGCCTTTATCGCCCGCGACGGCAGCTTGCGGAATTTCGTGCTGAACGAACCTCGCGGCGGGGTGTTCCGGCATGTCAACCTGCTGGTGCCGCCCAAACATCCCGAGGCGGACGCGGCCTTCATCATCATGGAACCCGAGGACACGCCGCCGATGTCCGGATCGAACTCGATCTGCGTATCGACGGTGTTGCTGGAAACCGGGCTGGTGGCGATGCGCGAACCCGTGACCGAGCTGGTGCTTGAGGCACCTGGCGGGCTGGTGCGGGTGCGGGCCGAGTGCCGCGACGGCAAGGCCGAGCGGATCCATGTGCGCAACCTGCCCAGTTTCGCCGACCGCCTGTCCGTCCCGCTGGAGGTCGAGGGGATCGGCACGATGACGGTGGACACGGCCTTTGGCGGCGACAGTTTCGTGATCGTTCAGGCCGAGGGGCTGGGTCTGTCGATCCGCGAGGACGAGGCCGCCGATATTGCCCGGCTGGGCACGCGGATCACGGCGGCGGCGAATGCGCAACTGGGCTTTGCCCATCCCGAGCGGCCCGACTGGGATCATATCTCGTTCTGCGCCTTCGCTGGTCCGCTGACCCGCACGCCCGAGGGCTGGGACAGCGCCTCTGCCGTAGCCATCCAGCCGGGCAAGATCGACCGCTCGCCCACCGGCACCGCCGTCTCGGCGCGGCTGGCGGTGATGGCGGCGCGGGGGCAGATCGGCGAGGGGCAGTCGCTGACGCTGCGTTCGATCATCGGATCGACCTTCTCGGGCCGGATCGTGGGCCGCACGCAGGTCGCGGGCCGCGATGCCATTCTGCCGGAAATCACCGGCAGCGCATGGATTACCGGCATCCATCAGCATTTACTGGACCCGACGGATCCCTGGCCCGGCGGCTACCGGATCAACGACACCTGGGGGGTGCGCTGAGACCCCGATAACAACAGTTCAACACGGAGGTTAATAATGAACAGATCCGCAATCACGGCCGGGATCCTGGCCCTGACGCTGGCGACGCCCGGCCTTGCCGACGACCCGATCCCCGGCGGCGTCCTGCGCATCCTGGCGACCGGAGAGCCCGATCACCTGGACCCGACCACCGCCGGAATGGTGAACACCAACAATTTCATGCGGGCCGTCTCGCGCCAGTTGGTCAGCTATGAAGCATCGGACGATCCCGCCATCGCGCTGAAGCCGGCCGGCGATCTGGCGACCGAGGTGCCCGCCCCGACCGATGACGGGCTGACCTATACATTCACGCTGCGGCAGGGCGCGACATGGGATGCGCCATCTGGCGCGCGCCAGATCACGTCAGAGGATGTCGAGCGCGGCATCAAGCGGATGTGCAACCCGGTCCTGCCGACCTTCACACTCAGCTATTACACCAATCTGATCGACGGGCTGGCCGAGTTCTGCGATGGTCTTGCCGGGGTCGAGCCGACCGCCGGGGCGATCAAGACCTATATCGAGGGCAATGACGTCCCCGGCGTGGACACCCCTGACCCGGAAACCGTGGTGTTCCACCTGAAGGAAAAAGCCGGCGATTTCATCTATATGCTGTCTCTGGCCAACAGCGCGGCGGCCCCGGTCGAGATTCTGGACTATCTGCCCGACAGCCCTGAATATCGCGCGAATTTCATCGCCAGCGGCCCCTATACCATCGGCGAATACGTGCCCGACACGTTGATCCGGCTGGTCCGTAACCCGTCCTGGAACGCCGACAGCGACCCGCTGCGCTCCGCCTATGTCGATGAGATCGAGATGGTGCTGGGCATGCAGGCCGACGGGATCATGCAGCAGCTTCAGTCGGGCGATGCCGATCTGGCCTATGACATCAACATCCCGCCAGCGATTCTGGCGATGCTGACCACGACCGGCGATGAAAAGCTGGTCTCGATGTCGGCGGGGAACACGAATTTTCTGGTGATCAACACCGTATCCGACAATAATGGCGGCGCACTGAAGGATCTGCGGGTGCGGCAGGCACTGAACTATGCCGTGGACAAGGCGGCCATCGTCCAGCAATGGGGTGGCCCGACCGTGGCCGAGCCGGTGAACGGCATCTTCGGCATCGGGGTTCTGGGCTATCACCCCTTCAGCCTGTATCCGACGCCCGAGGACAAGGGCGATCCCGACAAGGCAAAGGCGCTGCTGGCCGAGGCGGGCTTTCCCGACGGGCTGACGCTGAAGATGCCCTATCGCAACAAGGATCTTGAGGTCGCGACCGCCCAGACCCTGCAAGCCAGCCTCGCCCGCGCCGGGATCAAACTGGAACTGACCCCGGTGACGGCGGCGGATTATTATTCCAAGTTCATGACCAATCCGGCGAATACCCGTGACGGCATCTGGGACATTGCGCCGGTGGGCTGGACACCCGACTGGGTCGGCGGCGCCGCGCGTTCGGTGTTTCAGCCGCAATTCACCTTTGACGGCACGCATCAGACCTATAACTACACCGATTACGACAATCCCGCCGCGAATGAGATCGCCGCACAGGCGATCAATGCCGCAAGCTCGGACGAGACCGCCGCGCTGTGGGGTCAGGTCGATGAGATGGTGATGGCCGATGCACCGGTGGTGCCGCTGATCGCCAACAAGAACCCGCGTTATCACGGCGAGGCGGTGCAGAACTATCTGCCCTATGCGCTTGGGGTCGAAGGCGACTGGACGAATATCTGGGTCGATCGCTGATCGTGCATGACAACAGGCCGCGTCCCCAGCGGGGACACGGCCCAGCATCAGGGGGGTGTCATGCCGGTTCTGGAAGCCAGGAATATCCGTGTCGAAATCCCGACCGAGGACGGGGTGGTGCATGCGGTCAGGAATATCTCTTTCTCGGTCGGCGCGGGCCGGATCTTTGGCATCGCCGGGGAATCCGGTTCGGGTAAAAGCGTGCTGACTCAGGCGATCATGGGCCTGTTGCCCAATGCCGAAATCACCGGGCAGGTGCTGTTCGGGGGGCGCGACCTGATCGGCATGCCGCGCAACGAATTGCGGTCCCTGCGGGGCGGGCAGATCGGCATGATCTTTCAGGATCCGCTGTCCAGCCTGCATCCCTATTACAAGATCGGCGACCAGATCGCCGAGGTAATCCATACGCATGAGAAAACCGGCAAGGCCGCAGCCCGCGCCCGCGTGATCGAAATGCTGGGCAAGGTTGGCATCCCCGATCCGGCGGCGCGCTATGACGATTATCCGCATCAGTTTTCCGGCGGCATGCGCCAGCGCGTGATGATCGCCATGGCGCTGATCCTGAAACCGGCGCTGATCATCGCGGATGAACCCACGACCGCGCTGGATGTGACCGTGCAGGAACAGATCGTCGCGCTGCTGGACGAAATGCGGCGCGAATTCGGCACGACGATCATCCTGATCACGCATGACCTTGGGCTGCTGTCCAGCGTCGCCGATGACGTGATGGTCATGTATGGCGGCACGCGGATGGAGATGGGGCCCGGCCGCAGCCTGTTTCACGCGCCCGCCCATCCCTATACGGCGGGGCTGCTGATGTCGGCGCCCTCGAACCATGCGCCGGGCAGCGACATTGCCTCGATCCCCGGCCGTCCGCCCAGCCTGTTGGCCACGCCAAGGGGCTGCGTATTCGCACCGCGCTGCGCCTCGGCCATGGCGCAATGCGACGAGGCGCGCCCGCCGCTGCGGATCTTTGACGACGGAGTGCAAGCGCTGTGCTGGCTGGAAAACAGCGCGCCCATCCCCGCCGCTGCGCGGCAGGCACCCAGGACGATGCCGACCGGGACCGCCGCTGCCGAAACCGTGGTCGAGATACGCGATGTGCATCTGACCTATCGGGTCGAAAGCTTTCTGGGCAAGGCGCAAAGCCTGAACGTCCTCAAGGGCATCGACCTGACCGTCACGCGAGGCGAGACGGTCGGGCTGGTCGGCGAAAGCGGCTGCGGGAAATCGACGCTGGCGCGGGTCATCGCCGGGCTGACGCCCGCGACGCGGGGCAAGGTCGCGTTGCTGGGGCAGGATCTGGGCGGGCTGG
>NZ_JBKEBL010000260.1:0-15277 GCF_047973135.1 Paracoccus sp. (in: a-proteobacteria) | reverse complement strand
ATTGCGCGTTGAACCTGACCTCGCCGGTCCATTTCGGCCGCCCGGCGCTCAGCCGCGTCAGCCCCGCCCGGCTGGGATGATCGCGCAACCGCGTCCCCGCCAGCGCCATGGCATAGCAATTGGTGCAGCCCGCATCCACGACGCTGCATCCGGTGATCGGGTTCCACGTCGCATCGGTCCACTCGATATCGGTGCGATCAGCCACGTCGATTCCCTCCGGTCAGGGGGGGAAACCGGCCCAAAATCAGGTTCACATTTCGATGCATAATCTGGAACACGAAGACACGCTTCGCTCAACGTTTGCTGGGGTGAAAATTTGGGGGTGGCGGGCCGAATATCCGCCAGTCGCGGCGGCTGGAACGTTCCGGCGCGCATGTCGTCTATGGTTTCGTGAACTACAAGACGCATGCCAAGATCAGCACGGTCGTGCGTCGCGAAGCGGGCGGGCTGGTCACATATACCCATTACGGCACCGGCAATTACCATCCGATCACCGCGCGCATCTATACCGATCTGTCACTGTTCACCTGCGATGCGGCGCTTGGTCGTGATGCGACCAAGGTTTTCAATTACTTGTCCGGGTATGTTCAACCGGAAAATCTGGAAAATCTGGCGATTTCGCCGGTGGATATGAAGGAAACGCTGCTGGCGCTGATCGCGCATGAGGCCGAACTGGCGCGTCAGGGCCGTCCGGCGGCGATCTGGGCCAAGATGAACTCTCTGATCCAGCGCGACATTATCGATGCCCTGTACGAGGCCGGAAAGGCCGGGGTCAGGATCAGTCTGATCATTCGCGGAATTTGCGGAATCAGGCCGGGAATCAGGGGATTATCTGAAAACATTCGCGTAAAGTCGATTGTTGGCCGCTATCTGGAACATTCGCGGATTGTCTGTTTCGGCAATGGTCATGCGCTGCCTTCGCGCAAGTCGCGGGTGTTTTTTTCATCGGCTGACTGGATGGGGCGGAACCTGTCGCGACGGGTGGAAACGCTGGTCGAATGCCATAACGACACGGTCAAGGCGCAGATCATCAGTCAGATCATGGCTGCGAATATGGCGGACGAGGCGCAAAGCTGGTTGCTGCAACCCGATGGCCGCTACCTGCGACATCTTCCCGAGGGACGTGAAGATCTTTTCAATTGCCATCGTTTTTTCATGGAAAATCCGTCACTATCCGGGCGTGGAACCGCTGGTGCGCGCGACGTGCCGGAACTGACCCATTCTGCGGATTGACCAACAGGTCAGTTCGCGCCATGTACGGATGCGATGCGCAAGCAAGAGGCTCAGCGATGAACGGGGTTCTTACCTCAACCGGTCAGATGGTCGAGCCTTTCGGCAGCAAGCCATTCGGAAAATTGCCAAAACGCGCCCTGTCGCGGGTTGGCGTGGTCGATGTCGGATCGAACTCTATCCGTCTGGTGGTGTTTGATGGTGCCGCGCGCTCTCCGGCCTATTTCTATAACGAAAAGGTCATGGCGGGGCTTGGGCAGGACATGGCGACGACCGGTCGGCTGAACCCCGCCGGGGTCGAGCGCGGCTTTGCCGCCCTGTCCCGATTCGCGGCGCTGGCCAAGGGAATGGGAATCGAACCGCTGACCTGCGTGGCCACCGCCGCCGTCCGCGAGGCCGGGGATGGCCCCGATTTTCAGAAACGGGTCGAACGCGAGACCGGCATCAGGATGTGGGTCATCGATGGCGAGGAAGAGGCGCGGCTGTCCGCGCAGGGGGTGCTGCTGGGCTGGCCCGAGGCGAATGGGATGGTCTGCGACATCGGCGGCAACTCAATGGAGCTGGCCGAGGTCAAGGACGGCAGGATCGGACGCCGCGCGACCTCGCAACTGGGGCCGTTCCGGCTGCAACAGGTCGAGGGTGGCAAGTCGGGCCTGCGCAAGCATATCCGCAAGATCATGGCCGATCTGGCGGAACGCATGGGCACCGGTCACGAACGGATCTATCTGGTCGGCGGATCGTGGCGGGCCATTGCGCGGCTGGACATGGAACGGCGGCAATACCCGATGACGGTGCTGCACGAATATCGCATGACGCCCGACGATGTCACGAAAACCGCCGGCTGGATCGCGGATGGCGATCTGAACCAGTTGCGCGGGCAGGTCGGGATTTCCTCGTCGCGGATGGAGCTGGTGCCGCTGGCGACGCAGGTTCTGCTGGAACTGCTTGAGACGTTCAAACCGACCGAGATGGCTGTGTCCAGCTATGGTATCCGCGAGGGGCTGCTGTACGAACACATGTCCGAACGGCTGCGCAAGCGCGATCCGCTGATCGAGGCGGCGCGGTTCACCGAACGGCAGATGGCGCGGATTCCGGGTTTCGGCAAGAAGCTGTACCAGTTCCTGCACCCGATCTTCAAGCACGCGCCGACCGGTCAGGACCGGCTGTTTCTGGCGGCCTGCCTGCTGCATGACACGACCTGGCGCGCCCATCCCGATTACCGCGCCGAGGCCTGTTTCGACAATGTGACGCGGGCGAACATGGCCGCGCTAAGCCATCCCGAACGGGTGTTTCTGGGGCTGGCGCTGCAACATCGCTACAAGAACAGTCGCGTGAACTCGCCCATGGCGCAACTGTTCACGCTGCTGTCCGATCAGGAACTGCGCGACGCCGAGATTCTGGGCAAGGCGATGCGTTTCGGCGCGATGTTCGCCATCGACGATCCCTCGGATGCGGGCCGGTTGAATTACAGCGCCAAGAAGGGCCGGCTGGAACTGAAACTGACCGAGACGGGGCGGCAACTGATGGGCGAGGTCGCCGAATCGCGCTTTCGGTCGCTGTGCAGCGCCATGGGCGTCGAGGCGGTGGTCAAATAGGACAGAAAAAACCCCGCAGGCATGACCCGCGGGGCAGTTGGCATGCTGGTGGCTGATGCTCTACAGCGCACCCGCATGGAAGGCGGTCACAACAGCCGAGTAATGGACGGCGGCACCCAGAACGACAAAGCTGTGCCAGATCGCGGTTTGAAAGCGCAGCCGCTTCCAGACGTGGAAGATCACTCCGGCCGAGTAGATCACGCCACCAACCACGATCAGCATCATCGACAGCGGCGGCAGATGGTCGGACAGCGACCCGAATTGCAGCGCGGCGGCCCAACCCAGCAGCAGATACAGCCCGATCGCGGCGCGGTCATAGCGGCCCGGAAAGACGCATTTCAGGCAGATCCCGGCCAGCGCGGCGATCCAGACCACGATCAGCATGGTGTGCAGGCGGGGATCGTCGGCGCCCTGTTGCAGGAAGGGGGTGTAGGTCGCGGCGATCAGCACGAAGATCGCCGAGTGGTCGAACCGCCGCATGATCCATTTCAGATGCGAATGCGGCAGCATGTTATAGAACAACGAGATCGACAGCGCGCCAACAAGCCCGATGCCATAGACCCATGCGGCAGTCAGCTCGGCCATGTCGCCCTGGGTTTTCGCGAAGACAACCAGAACCGAGATACCGATAACGGCCAGCACGATGCCGATACCGTGAACAATGCCGTCTGCCAGCAACTCGTAGAAGTCGTGTTGGCGTCCAAAGCTGAAGTTCGGGGACATGCCATTCACCTTCTTGTTCTTGTTGTTATAATTTGTCGATCTATGCCCCCAATATTCGCCTTTTGCGCGATTCTCTCAATTCGGGCAGACAGGCAGTTTCCGGACAATCCGGCCATATCCGAAGGGCCAACAGGGCAGCGATTCTATCCGGGCGGATGGGTCGCTGGCCTTTTGAGGATGCGGGGCCTTGCCAAATCCGCCCACAGCGTCTAATTGCACGCTCACTTCTCAGGCAGAGGAGGGCCCTTGCGGGAGAAATCCGCAAAAGGTCCACCGGTTGGGGCAATGCCCTCAGAACCTCTGCCAAGGCGCAAACCGGAAAGGAAATGGACATGGCGCTGCCCGAATTTTCCCTGCGTCAGCTTCTGGAAGCTGGCGTTCACTATGGCCACCAGACCCAACGCTGGAACCCCCGGATGGCAGAGTTCATCTATGGCGACCGCAATGGCATCCATATCATCGACCTGACCCAGACCGTCCCGATGCTGGACGCGGCGTTGCAGGTGATCCGCGATACCGTCGCCAAGGGCGGTCGCGTGCTGTTCGTCGGCACCAAGCGTCAGGCGCAGAAGGCCGTCGCCGATTCGGCCGAGAAATCGGCGCAGTTCTACATGAACCACCGCTGGCTGGGTGGCACGCTGACCAACTGGAAAACCGTGTCCCAGTCGATCAGCCGCCTGAAGGCCATCGATGAGACCATGGCCGCCGGTGCCGAGGGCATGACCAAGAAGGAACGTCTTGGGCTGGAGCGTGAGCAGTCCAAGCTGCAAGCCTCGCTTGGCGGGATCCGCGACATGGGCGGCCTGCCGGACCTGCTGTTCGTGATCGACGTGAA
Source organism: Paracoccus sp. (in: a-proteobacteria) (assembly GCF_047973135.1). Lineage (GTDB taxonomy): Bacteria > Pseudomonadota > Alphaproteobacteria > Rhodobacterales > Rhodobacteraceae > Paracoccus. The sequence goes on along the minus strand of NZ_JBKEBL010000260.1, from coordinate 10,894 downwards.
CAAGGAAGACCTGGCCATCGCCGAGGCGAAAAAGCTGGGGATCCCGGTCGTTGCCGTGGTCGATACCAACTGCTCGCCCGCGGGCGTGGATTACATCATTCCGGGCAATGACGACGCCGCCCGCGCCATCGCGCTGTATTGCGATCTGGCCAGCCGCGCCGCTCTGGACGGGATGTCGGCCCAGATGGGCGCTGCCGGGGTCGATCTTGGCGCGCTGGCCGAGGCCCCCGAAGAGATGCTGGACGAAGGCGAAGCCGTCGCGGACGCCGCCGCCGAAGCCTGATTGCACGGGCTGAACAGCCTGCATTTACCGGATTGTCGTCAGGCGGGGATATGCCCCGCCTGACGTGTTGAACAAAGGAGACGATCATGGCTATCACCGCCGCTATGGTGAAGGAACTGCGCGAGACCACTGGCGCAGGGATGATGGACGCCAAGAAGGCGCTGACCGAAACCGATGGCGACATGGAAGCCGCCGTTGACTGGCTGCGCACCAAGGGTCTGGCCAAGGCCGCCAAGAAATCGGGCCGCGTCGCCGCCGAGGGTCTGGTCGGCGTTTCCGTCTCGGACGGTCGCGGGGTCGCCATCGAACTGAACTCGGAAACCGATTTCGTCGCCAAGAACGCCGACTTCCAGCAACTCGTCCGCGAAATCGCGGATGTCGCGCTGACCGCCGGCAAGGATATCGAGGTGCTGAAGGCCACACATCTTAACGGCCGCCCCGTCGCCGACGTCCTGACCGACGCCATCGCCCGCATCGGCGAGAACATGACGCTGCGCCGGATGCACGTTCTGGAAGGCAGCACCATTGTGTCCTATGTCCACAACGCCGCCGCCGAAGGCATGGGCAAGATCGGCGTGCTTGTTGCGCTGAACGGCCCGGCAGACAAGGCGCAAGAGGTCGGCAAGCAGATCGCCATGCATATCGCCGCGACCAATCCCGCCTCGCTGTCCGAGGCCGATCTGGATCCGGCGCTTGTCGAGCGCGAGAAAACCGTTCTGACCGAACAGGCGCGCGAATCGGGCAAGCCGGACGAGGTGATCGAAAAGATGATCGTCGGCCGGATGAAGAAATTCTTCGAGGAAGTGACCCTGCTGGGGCAGAAATTCGTCATCAATCCTGACATCACCGTCGCGCAGGCCGCGAAAGATGCGGGCGTCGAGGTGACGGGCTATGCCCGCGTCGCCGTGGGCGAGGGCATCGAAAAGAAAGAAGAGGACTTTGCCGCAGAAGTCGCCAAGACCCTGAGCGGAAACTGATTTCCCGCACAGGGTGATCGCAGAAAAGACCCGGACGCCGGCCCCGTGTGGCCGGCGTTTCGCATGCGGGGACGGGCGGGGCAGAGGTCTGGTCCTGTTTTGGGAAATCTGCCGGTGATGCGCCTGGTCATCACCGGCAGATCGAACCGGACGGTATCCGGTCGGCACCGCGGGATCCGGGCAACGGTCGGATCTTGCGGCGCTTCGTTCCTGACACGGGGTCGTGTCACCACTCACGGAACAGGTTCATTGTGGTGGAAAATACCCCCAATACGAAAGTATGGGTTTCCATACCTTAGGCTAGGTTGGTGGTTTTTTGCCGATATCGAGCTGATGGCTGAGATGCGCCTTGAGAACCGCCTGCGCCGTGCTGTTGGCGTCCAGCGTTTCTCTCGCAAGGCGCATGTGCTTTTCAACCGTGGCGCGGGTCAGCCCAAGGATCATGGCGATTTCGGCGACAGTCTTGCCTGCCGCTGCCCAGCTTAGCACCTCGCGCTGGCGGGGGGTCAGGGCGTGGCGCGGGGCGTGATGGCGCATTGCCGCGACGCGCAGATGCAACAGCCAGCTATGCCCCATCACCTCATCCTGGGTCCGGGTCCAGATCGGCGCCAGATCCTTTGCTACGGCACCTGTAAAGGGGTTCAGGAACAGAACGCCGCGTTGCCGGGTCACGCCGTCATGCAGCCCGATGATCCGCGCCGCCGCCAGCCCGCTGTCGCGCAGCAGGGCCGTCAGTTGCAGGGGGTCGCGCAGCCGGTCTGTCGATCCCAGTGCCGCAAGCGTGGTGCTGACCGAATGCGACATCCCCCATTTCACCCAGGGCGCGCTGGTGAAATCGCCATCGGTTTTGCGCATCAGGCCGTCGGGCAGGTTGGTGAACATGTCGCAGCGCGTCGCGCCGTGGCGAGGATCGACCGGACCGACGACATAGACCACGTTTTCAAACCCCAGCGACCGCATCGCACCGAAATAGCACGACGCGATTTCTGCGGCGGTTTCGGCCCCAATGAGGCTGTGAACGAAATCAGTCAACATGGCAGAGAAACGAGGGAAGGGAACGCATTTGGAAATACAAAGCATCATTTGTTTAACACAACCTAAAGCGCAACGTCACAGATTGTGACATGCGGCATCTTATCCGTTCCCTTGCCGTGCCGGATGGTGCGACATTTCCGACCGGGGTGCTGGACCTTGGGTGGCGGATCGTGCGATGGAACGGTTCCAGACCGCTGAGATCAAAGGCCCACCGCATGCCCTTCGTTATCGCCATAGACGGACCTGCGGCTGCGGGCAAAGGCACGATTGCCCGCGCTCTGGCGGGGCGATTTGGCTTTTTTCATCTTGATACGGGGCTGCTGTACCGGGCAACCGGGGTCAAGGGCGGCGATCCGGTAACGGCCGCCAGAACGTTGAACGTCAACGACTTGCGGCGTGACGACCTGCGCAGCGCCGAGGCGGGCCAGGCGGCCAGCGTTGTCGCGGCGATCCCCGAGGTGCGGGCGGCCCTGATCGAATTTCAGCGCCGCTTTGCGCGGCAGGAACCGGGTGCCGTGCTTGACGGGCGCGACATCGGAACGGTGATTTGCCCTGACGCAGAGGTCAAGCTGTATGTCGTCGCAACGGATGAGGTGCGGGCAGGGCGAAGGGCCGCCGAACTGGGCGCGGACGCGCAGGACATATTGACGCAGTTACGTGAACGTGACCGGCGCGATGCCCTTCGCGACACCGCCCCGATGAAGCCGGCAGCCGAGGCGGTGGTGATCGACACCAGCGACATGTCCATCGAGGACGCGGTCGCGACAGCCATTGCGACGGTCGAACGCGCCCTCGGCTGAACCAGAGCCACGGGTGCCGCGCCGGCGCCGGTGGCGGCACCCATCCGGCCTGTCAGACCGGATCCCAGCAGAACACGTCGGCCGAAACCTCCAGCGGGACATAGCTGCCGCGCAGGGCCGGGATGGCGTGGGTGGTAACGCTGTCGATGGTCCAGCCTTCGCCGCGCTGGACCGAGCGCAGCGGGCGCGGCTGCGAGATCAGGAAAATCTCGTTATTGCGGACCGAGAAAATCTGACCGGTCGTGTCGGCCCCCGCATCGGATGCCAGATACAGCGCCAGCGGCGCGATCTTTTCGGGGGCCATCTCTTTCATGCGGTCCACCCGTTCCTGCTGTTCGGGGCTGTCCACCTTGATCGAGGATGTCATCCTGCTCCAGGCGAAGGGGGCGATGCAGTTCGATCGGATGTTCCAGCGCTTCAGGTCCAGCGCGATGGATTTCGACAGCGCGGCTACCCCCAGCTTGGCGGCGGAATAATTCGCCTGCGCCAGATTTCCGATCAGCCCCGAGGTCGATGTCATGTGGATCAGGCTGCCCGAGTTCTGGTCGCGCATGACATCGGCGGCGGCGCGGCTGACATTGAAGCTGCCGTAAAGGTGGACCCTGATCACGGCGTCGAAATCTTCAAAGCTCATCTTGTGGAAAAAGCAGTCGCGCAGGATGCCGGCATTGTTGACCACCGCGTCAAGGCGGCCAAAGGCATCCGTCGCCTGGCGCACCATGGCGCGCGCGCCGTCGGGGTTGGACACGTCGTCGCCATTCGCCACGGCGCGGCCTCCGGCCTGTTCGATGGCGGCGACGGTTCCTTCGGCTGCGGCGCTGGCCTCGCGGCGGCCGTCCAGCGTGGCGCCAAGGTCGTTGACGACGACCGCCGCGCCCGCGCGTGCTGCCTCGGTCGCGATGGCGCGGCCGATGCCGCCGCCCGCGCCGGTGACAAGAACGACTTTTCCGTCAAGGGGTTTCGCCTGGGACATGATTCCTCCGGGATGTGTCAGGTGTTGGTGCGGGCAAAGATGCCGCGTTCGATCTGTCGGGCGGTGTCGGCCAGCGCGGTTGTGACAAGGGCAAGGCTGACCTCGTCATGCTGGCCGGTGATGGTGATGCTGCTGAGGCCAAGGCGCGGCGTGCCGCCCGCGTCGCAGGCCAGCGCGGCAACCATGTCGAGGCCGCGGAACAGGCTTCCCCGGTCGCGCGCCGTGCCGCTGTCGCGGGCGGCGGTCACATCGTTCCAATAGGCGTCGAACCCCGGCGCGGATTGCCAGCGGACGCTGTCGTAACCCGCGCGGGTCGCAGCCTGATCCAGCCGCAGCGCCGCTGCGTAACAGCGCCCGATGGCTCCGGCAAAGACCGGCAGGCGACTGTTGGACGCGATCACCGCCTGCACGATGCGCGCGGCGGCAAAGCTGTCGATCAGCACGATCCGCTGGCCCGCCGTGATCTGCCACAGGGCGATCATCACCTGATGCTCGGCGGCGATTTCATTCAGCGCCGGGCGGATCAGGTCGGCGGGATTCGCCCCCAGCAAGGGCGCGGCGATTTCCATCATCCCCATGCCGATGCGATAGGTCTTGGCCTCGGGGTCGAAGCTGAGGAGCCCCTCATGCGCCAGGGTGCGCAGGATGTTGAAAGCGGATGAGACGTTCAGCCCGGTTTCGCGCGCGATCTGCGTCGCCCCAAGGGGCGCGCCGCGCACCGCCAGCAACCGCAGGATCAGCGTCGCGTTCTGCACGGCGGGAACGAATTTCGGGTTTTGATCGTCGGCCAAATCATTTTCCTTGCAGAACGCAATTTAATATACAGAATAGATTACGGGTGGCAAGTGCCCTGATTCCGGTGCCCGGCAAGAGGAGATGACGATGGCGGCAGGTGTGGATGCGGATGTGTTTCAGCAACTTCTGGACACGGTCGGGCGCTTTGCGCGCGAAAGGCTGATCCCGGCCGAAAAGCAGGTCGAGGCGGAAAACGACATTCCCCAGGGGATCATCACTGAGATGAAGGAACTGGGCCTCTTTGGGCTGTCCACGCCCGAGGAATTTGGCGGCATCGGCGTCAATGTCGCGCAAGAGGCGCGGCTGATCGAGGCGCTGTGCTATGCCTCGCTGGCTTTCCGTTCGCTGATCGGCACGAATGTCGGAATCGGCTCGCAGGGGATCGTGATGGACGGCACTGCGCAGCAGAAACAGGACTGGCTGCCAGGCATCGCCAGCGGCGACATCATCGCCTCTTTCGCGCTGACCGAGCCTGACAACGGCTCGGACGCGGCGGGGATCCGGACCTCGGCGCGACGCGACGGGTCGGATTTCGTGCTGAACGGCACCAAACGCTATATCACCAATGCCGTGCGGGCCGGGGTGTTCACCGTCTTTGCGCGCACAGACCCGGACAAGCCGGGCGCAGATGGCGTGTCGGCCTTCATCGTGCCCGCCGATACGCCGGGCATCACTGTGGCGAAACCCGATGACAAGCTGGGCCAGCGCGGCACCAAGACCTCGGATGTGATCTTCGAGGATGCGCGCATCCCCGAAAGCGCGATCATCGGCGGGCCGGACCGCCTGAATCAGGGGTTCCGTACCGCGATGAAGGTGCTGGACCGGGGCCGTATCCATGTCAGCGCGATGGCGGTGGGGCAGGGCCAGAGGATGCTGGACATCGCCACCGATTACGCACTGGAACGCAAGCAATTTGGCAAACCTATCGGCGAGCATCAGCTTGTGCAGGGGCTGCTGGCCGATTGTCAGGCCGAACTGCATGCCGCCCGCGCCCTTGTCCGCGCCAGCGCCGATACGTTCGACCGCGAGGGCAAGGCGATCCTTGAGGCATCCTGTTCCAAATATTTCTGCACCGAGGCTGCGGGCCGCATCGCCGACAGGGCGCTGCAAATCCATGGCGGGGCGGGCTATATGGCCGAATACGATATTGAACGCCTGTATCGCGACATCCGCCTGCTGCGGATTTACGAGGGGACCAGCCAGATCCAGCAGCTTGTCATCGCGCGGCGCACGCTGGCGCAGCGGGCGGGGTGATCCGATGACACAGGCAGACAGCACCGCGCCCTGCGGCCCTCAGGCAACCTGGCTGCGCCATCTGGCCGAAGGGCGGTTCATGATCCAGCGGTCGCGCGGCACCGGCGAATATGTGTTTTATCCGCGCGTGGCCGCGCCCTCGGGGGCGACCGATCTGGAATGGGTGGCGGCGCGGGGCACCGGCACTGTTCATGCCATCACCGTCAGCCGCGCCCGCAGTGGCGATTTCAACGTCGCGCTGATCGACCTTGACGAGGGCGTGCGCATGATGTCCACCCTGCCGCTGGTCGAGACTGCGCCCATCGGTGCCCGCGTCAGGGCGCGGATCGAGGATGTGCCGGACGGGCCGCGCGTTGTCTTTGACCTGATGGGTGACGAGGTGGCGGCATGACCGGCCTGCGCGGCAAGACCGCCATCGTGGGCATGGCGACGGCCGGCATGGGCGAGGCACCGGGCTTTTCCGCGATCGAGCTTTTGGGACAGGCGGCAGTGGCGGCGGTGGCCGATGCCGGGCTGAAGATGCAGGACATTGATGCGGTCTTTGCCGCGACCAGCACCCATGCCTATCCAAGCATGAGCGTGATCGAATATCTGCGCCTGAATCCCCGCTTTTTCGATGGTACCAATGTCGGCGGCTCCAGCTTCGAGGCGCATCTGTTGCAGGCCACGCTGGCGCTGGAGGCGGGGCTGTGCGATGCGGCGCTGATCTGCTACGGCTCGAACCAGCGGACGGCGGGCGGGCGGCTGGTGTCGCTGTCAGAACCGCAATGGCACGAAACGCCCTATCGTCCGCGCCATCCGATTACCGCCTATGGGCTGGCCGCCAGCCGGCACATGGCGCAGTTCGGCACCACGCGCGACCAGCTTGCCGATGTGGCGCTGGCGGCGCGGGAATGGGCGAATCTGAACCCCGCAGCCTTTGCACGCGGTCCGCTGAGCCGCGATCAGGTTCTGTCGGCGCGGATGATCTCGGATCCGCTGACCACGGCGGATTGCTGCCTTGTGACCGACGGAGCGGCGGCGGTGGTGCTGACGCGGGCCGACCGGGCGCGCGACCTGCCGGGCAAGCCGGTCTATTTTCTGGGCGCGGGCGTGGCCAATACCCACCGTTCGATCACCGAAATGCCCGACCTGACCACGACCTGCGCCACTGACAGCAGCGCGCGGGCCTTTCAAATGGCCGGGGTCGGACGGGACGAGGTTGATCTGGTGATGCTGTATGACGCCTTTACCATCAATACGATCCTGTTTCTTGAAGATCTGGGCTTTTGTCCCAAGGGCGAGGGCGGGCGCTTTGTCGGCGATGGACGCATCGCGCCGGGTGGCGGGCTGGCCGTGAACACCAATGGGGGCGGGCTGTCCTGCGTGCATCCGGGCATGTACGGTCTGTTCCTGATCGCCGAAGCCGTGACCCAGATCAGGGGCGAGGCGGGCGCGCGGCAAATCGGCGGCTGCGACCTTGCGCTGTGCCACGGCAATGGCGGCACGCTGTCCAGCCAGTGTACGGCCATCCTTGGCAGCGAGGCCGCATTGTAACCGGCAGGAAGGGTAAGGCCATGACCATCGACCATGATCACCTGTTGAATTTCGACATCCCCGAGGTCCGGCACAGTTATGACCCCGGCTATACCGCCCGCTATGCCCTGTCCGTCGGGATTGGGCAGGATCCGCAGGATCTGCGGCAGTTGCGCTATGTCGGCGGGCTGGCCGATGACATCCGCGTCATGCCTGCCATCGTCAATGTGCTGGGGCATCCGGGCTTCTGGCTGAGCAATCCGGCCACCGGGGTCGATGCGCTGAAGGTCGTCCATGGGGAACAGGGCTTTTCCATCCATCGGCCGATCCCGACCGCAGGGACCGTTCTGGCCAAGACCCGCGTGACCGGGCTGATCGACAAAGGCGAGGGCAAGGGCGCGCTGCTGTATTACGAGAAACTGATCCGCGCGGCGGATACCGGGGAATTGCTGGCGACTTGCCGGGGCACCACCTTTTTGCGCGGAGATGGTGGCTTTGGCGGCCCTTCGGGTCCGGCCAGGCCACCGCATCAGATACCCGAGACACCGCCCGATCATGTCTTTGACACGCCCACCCGCCCCGAACAGGCGCTGTATTACCGCTGGAACGGCGATCCCAACCCGCTGCATCTGGATCCGCGCGTCGCTGCAAGGGCCGGGTATGACAGGCCGATCCTGCACGGGCTATGCAGCTTTGGCTGTGCGGCCCATGCGCTGCTGGCGGTATTGTGCGATTACGACGCGGCTCGCTTTGGCGCGATGGATGGCCGCTTTACGGCGCATGTGTTTCCGGGCGAAACCCTGCGGACGGAAATCTGGGCCGACGGCTCGTTCCGGACCCGCGCGGTCGAACGTGACAGGATCGTGATCGGGAATGGCAGGTTCCGCTTGCAGGAGGGCAGATGAACATTCTTACCGAAACTGACGGCGACGGCCTGCTGGTCGTGACCCTGAACGACCCCGCGCGGCGCAATCCGGTCGGTCATGCCATGCGCCACGCGCTGTTGCAGGCCCTGACCGCCGCCGAGGCGGATGATGCCGTCCGCGCGGTGGTGCTGACCGGCGCGGGCGGGCATTTTTCGTCCGGCGGCGATATAGCCGATCAGTCCGAACGCAGCCTGTCGCGTCAGCGTGACCGGATGGCAACCGTGCGCGACCTGATGCTGCGCATGGTGCGCTTTTCCAAGCCGCTGGCGGCTGCGGTCGAGGGTTGGGCGGTCGGCGGCGGGCTGTCCCTGGCGATGGCCTGCCCGATCGTGGTGGCCTCGGGCGAGGCGCGTTTTGTTTCGGGGTTCAACCGGATCGGGCTGGTGCCCGATATGGGTCTGCTGGCCACGCTGCCGTTGCGGATCGGTCCGGCGCGGGCGCGGCGACTGCTGCTGTCGAACCGGGTGGTCGAGGCGGATGAGGCGCTGGCAACGGGCCTGGCGGACGAGCTGGCCCAACCCGGTCAGGCGCAGGCGCTGGCCGGCAAGCTGGCCTTGGCCGAGGCCGCCATCGCGCCTCTGGCGCGTCAGTTCACCATCGACTGGTTCGCCCGCGACGTCGCTTCGGCGCTTGAATACGAACAGCAAATCCAGCCCATCCTGCTGAACAGCGCCGATGCCATAGAGGGCCGCGCGGCCTTTCACGACAAGCGCCAGCCCCGGTTTCAGGGCCGCTGAGCAGCGCGGAAGCCGGGCAAGAGGCCGGGGGACAGCACGAGGTCTTTTTCCCAACGCCCGACCGGCAGACCCTGCCCGGCCCCAATTGCGCCAGCCCTTGCCCGCGTTACGGGTTCTCTGACGGCACCGCCGGATGATTTGCGTCCCGCGATGGCCGGGGGCGTTGCCCCCCGGACCCCCCGCCGCCCGCATGACGGATATTATAGCTGACGGAAGCCAATTTGATCATCAAATTGGCGCAGCATCAGCGTAAAATCAGGAAGTTAAAGCCTGACAACAGGATCAGATCACCCTACACGACTCGCCTGCTTTTCCGGCTCAGCGCCGGCATATCCATCCATGGCCGCATCGCGTTTCCCGGATCATGCCGCAGTCGGTTTCGCAGGGCGTCGAAGCCGATGTGGAACCATGATTTGGCGGCGTATCCGTGGGCCTTGCGTGGCTGTTTTGCCCGTCCGATGACAGCGGTGCCGATCTTTGAACTCCAGGCCATGGCGATGGCGATGATCGCCATCAGCAAGGCCAGTTTCCGGGGGCTGGTGATGCGGGTGTCTTCAAGGTTCAGCCCGCGGGTTTTGGCGTCCGCGAACAGGCACTCGATGCTCCAGCGTTTGCGATAGAGGGTCAGCGCGTGATGGGCGTCCCGGCTGGCGGCGACGATCAGCAACTCGCCGCCCTTGAGGCGCTTTGCGGCAAAGCCGAGCGTCAGTGGTTCCTCGCCCTTCCGGCCCGGCAGCGCGGCGGTGAAACTCCGGGCGCTGCGGGTCTTTTGCAGCAGGGTCGAGAGCCGCAAGCGCTGGCCGCCCTCGGCGATCACCACCATGTTGGCCTTCAGACGGATGGGGAAGGGGATATTGTTTTTCTTGAGAAATCTCAGCCATTCGTCGCCGATGAACTCGCGATCAGCAAGCAGCATCTCCACCGATCCGGCACCGAAGATCGCCAGGTAACGCTTCATCAGTGCGGATCGCGCGCGGCGGTTGGGGAATTGCCCGGCCCATCCATCAGGCTCCACATCAGCGGCACCCGGTGGCGGCGCGTCGACCTGCGCCAGCACGAGGATATTCACATGCCTCACACCGACCTGCCAGTTGGTCCGATCCAGGCATAGCAGCCACGGCCCGCGCACCCCCAGCAGCGCCACGATCAGCCTCGCCGCCCAGTCGTCGGGTGCGGCAACGTGCTGGAAAAACCGTTGCAGGCGGCGGTAGGTCGAGGCGATCTTCACCTGTGATCCGCGTTCGCTGGCGATATGGCTCAGGTTCACCGTCAAGGGTATCGCATGAATAACGCCATCTGATTCGCCACGGCGTTCTGTTTCTGATTCAGTTCCCCTCGACCGTATGTTCGGAGGGATGCTTTATTGGAGAACGCCGTTTCTTTTCAGTCTTCTATCTCGCAGATCACCGATCCGAGGCAGCAGGCGAAGGTGGTTCACCGGCTGGATGAGATATTGCTCTTGTGCCTGTGCGCGGTGATATCGGGCAGCGAGAGCTTCGTCGATATCGCCGAATACGGCGAGGAGAAGCTGGACTTTCTGCGGACGCTTGCCCCGTTCGCGCATGGGATCCCCTCGCATGACACGCTGTCGGCGGTATT
>NZ_JBKEBL010000318.1:0-20174 GCF_047973135.1 Paracoccus sp. (in: a-proteobacteria) | reverse complement strand
CCTCGCCCGAATCGCGTCGGGTCTGGCTGGCGACTAACTGGGTTGCCGACCCCGCCTGATCCGTGCCGATCAGCGCGCGCACGGCACCGTTCCGGAACGGTGCCTTGTTTGCCTGCCGTTCCCTTTCGGGGTCAGACGACTTTCCGTCGGTTTGCCGTTCTGGAACTGCCAGAAGCCGTTGGTCAGCGCGCGGCGAAGTCCCGTGGATCGTCCATGCGGAAGTGGTGCGACCACGCGGGGTTGCCGAACTGTTCGTCACACGGATTGCGCAAGGCGATCTGCCACCGGATCGCCGAGATCGAGGGCGACGTGTTCATGGTAATGGCAGTCAGCGGGCACCACGACCTGAAAGAAGCGCAGAAGTACATCGACAAGCATAGTCGCAAGGCCAAGGCCGATTCAGCGATTGAAAGCCTTTCCAACGGGGGAAATCAGGAACGAAATCTGGCGAACCACCCCGCAAAGTTCGCCATAAAGTCATGTAACGAACTGAATAAATATGGAAAATAATGTCGTTTGGTAGGCCCGGAGGGACTTGAACCCCCAACCAAGGCGTTATGAGCGCCCTGCTCTGACCAATTGAGCTACAGGCCCGCGCAGCGGTTCCTGCCTAGTCGCGGGGGGCAGTGGGGTCAAGCGTCCTTTGCGCGGGCCGTTGCCCCCATGCGCGCCTTGGGCTATCGGGGGCGCGACAGTACAGGGGGCCGCCATGACGAAGAACGGGATCAGCTATCGCGACGCAGGTGTCGATATCGACGCGGGCAATGCCTTGGTCGAGCGGATCAAGCCCGCCGCCGCCGCGACCATGCGGCCCGGTGTCATGGACGCCCTTGGCGGGTTTGGCGCGCTGTTCGATCCGCGCGCGGCAGGCTATGACGATCCGGTTCTGGTGGCTGCGACGGACGGGGTGGGGACCAAGCTGCGGATCGCGATCGACACCGGCCATCTGGACGGAATCGGGCAGGATCTGGTGGCGATGTGTGTCAACGATCTGGTGTGCCAGGGGGCCGAGCCCTTGTTTTTTCTTGACTATTTCGCCACTGGCAAGCTGTCCGTCGATGAGGGCGCGCGGGTAGTCGAAAGCATCGCGCGAGGTTGCAAGGCCGCCGGTTGCGCGCTGATCGGGGGCGAGACCGCCGAAATGCCGGGCATGTATCATGACGGAGATTTCGATCTGGCAGGCTTTGCCGTGGGCGCAATGCAGCGCGGGACGGCCTTGCCCGCAGGCGTAGCCGAGGGCGATGTGCTGCTGGGGCTGGCCTCGGACGGGGTGCATTCGAACGGCTATTCGCTGGTCCGCAAGGTGGCCGAACGCGCGGGGCTTGGCTGGGACGATCCCTCGCCCTTCGGCGGGAATTCGCTGGGGCAGGCGCTGCTGGTGCCGACGCGGCTTTATGTCCGGGCCGCGCTGGCGGCGATCCGGGCAGGCGGCGTGCATGCGCTGGCCCATATCACCGGCGGCGGCATCACCGAGAATCTGCCCCGTGTCCTGCCAAAGGGGATGGGGGCAGATATCGACCTGGGCGCATGGCCCCTGCCTGCTGTCTTTGGCTGGCTGGCGCAGGCGGGCGGGATCGGTCAGGCCGAGATGCTGAAAACCTTTAACAGCGGGATCGGGATGATTCTGGTCGTCGCCGCCGACCGGGCCGATGCGCTGACCAGCGCGCTTGCGGGCGAAACGGTTTATCGCATCGGGCGCGTAACAGCGGGCGAAGGCGTACGCTACAGCGGGGCGCTGGCGTGAAGCGTGTCGCGATCCTGATCTCGGGCGGGGGCTCGAACATGGTCAGGCTGGTCGAGGATATGACCGGTGATCACCCCTGCCGCCCGGTTCTGGTCGCCTCGAACGATCCACAGGCTGGCGGGCTGGAAAGGGCCCGCGCGCTTGGCATAGCCACGGCGGCGGTCGATCATCGCAGCTTTCCGCGTGACCGGGCCGGGTTCGAGGCCGCGCTGCTGAAACCGCTGCTGGCAGCGCGGCCCGATACTATCTGTCTGGCTGGGTTCATGCGCATTCTGACGCCGGATTTCGTGACCCGCTTTGCCGGGCGAATGCTGAATATCCACCCCTCGCTGCTGCCGAAATATCCGGGGCTGCACACCCATGCCCGCGCCATCGAGGCCGGCGATGCCGAGGCCGGGGCAACCGTGCACGAGGTCACGCCAGAACTGGATGCCGGGCCGGTTTTGGGTCAGGCGCGGGTGCCAGTTCTGCCCGGCGACACGCCCGAGCAACTGGCCGCGCGGGTTCTTGCGCAGGAACACCGGCTGTATCCGGCCGTCCTGCGCCGCTTTGCGGTGGGCGACCGGACGCCCGTCCTGATTTAGCGCCCCGTCATCCGCTGCATCACGTCGTCCTTGAGGATGAAATGGTGGTACAGCGCCCCGGCCACATGCAGCAACGCCAGAATCATCAGCAGCGACTTGGCAAGCGCATGCGTGTCGCCCATGGATTCAGACCCGCCGAACCAGGCCAACATTCCCAGAACCGGCGTCGCAAGCAACAGCACGTAAAGCAGCCAGTGTACCGCTACGGCCAGCTTGTCCAGCGCCCCATCACCATGCGGGGCCTTTGGCTGAGTTACGTGCAGAACCAGCCGCCACAGGGCAATGGCCAGAATGACAATACCCAGGATCACATGCAGATTGGCACCGAACCCCGGCGCCTTGGTGCCGGATTCCAGCCAGTGATCAAAGGCTTCGGTCGCCGAATCGCCCAGAAGGAACTGGATCACCAGCAAAAGGACCAGCACCCAGTGAAGGATGATTTGCTGCCTGCTATAATGGAACATGTCGCCTGACTTTCGCTTCTCCGCATCGCGCGGGTTAAGGTTTCAGTGCAAAAAATGACGCGCATACCCGGCCTTCAGCTTTCATCGTTCAGGGGCGGCTGTCCAGACAACAATTCGTCCATGAATACACTGAACAGTTGCGCCCGCCCCACGACGCCGGCCTTGGCATAGATGCGCGCGGTCTGCGCCCGGACAGTGCCCGCCGCCACTTTGCGGATGCCCGCGATCGCCTCGTTGTCGAACCCCTTCAGTACCAGCAGTGCAACATCGCGTTCCGATGGCGTCAGGCCCCAGCGGTCGAAGAAACCGTCGATCAGATCGGCCATCTCGCCGCGTGCGGCGCGGATGCCCCGGCTCATGCTGTCCATGCGGCGCAGCATCTGACGCAGTTCCATCATCAGCAGCAGCGTGCTGCCGAACAGCGATGCGGTGGCGACGGATTCAAGGCTGATATGCCAGCCTTCGCGCCCAAAGGTCTTGATGTCGGCGATCACGTCGCCGACGAAAAAGGCCGAACAGACCGCCTGCACCAGAATCAGGGCGGCGAGGGTGATGGCCCGCCGTTCCTGCGGGGTGTTCAGAAACCGGGGCGGCATCATTCCACGGGCGTGTCTTTGGGGATACGCTTGCGCCCGTCGATCATTGCACGGACCAGCGGCACCCTTGAGCGCCTGGTGTCAAGGATCACCCCGCCCAAATGCAGCGCGACAGAGATCATCAGCCAGTTGAACAGCGCCTCATGCACCTCGTTGACCCATTCAATTCCGAAATAGCGCCGCGTGCCCATCATGATACCGGTTGTGCAGATCATGCCAACCGTCGCCCAGATGTTCCAGACCATCAACGCCCCCAACGGATTGTGGCTGAGATGCACGGTCCTGTCCCCTGCGATGATGGTGCGCAGGTGCCGGATCGCGCGGCCAGCCGACGGCGGAAAGGCCCGCAGCCGGGCATGGACCGGCCCGACCAGCCCCCATAGCAGCCGCAGCACGACCAGTGCCAGCGCGACATAGCCGACCGTTTCATGCGTGATCTTTTCGGGATCGGTGAAGGCACCGTTGATCAGGATGGTCAGCGCCAGCGACCAGTGGATCAGGCGCACCAGAGGATCCCAGACCATCACGATGCGGACGCTTTCGCGCCCGCCCGTGTCGGTATTCTTGCCGGACATCGGCCTTAATCCTCGCCCGAGACCTTGGTGACCTTGCCCGTTTCGGGCGAGACATAAACCTCAAGCATCTGATCGCCCTTGACTGCATAAACCTCGATCATGCCGTCCTCTGTTCCAACCTTGCGGACCTCATAACCCATTTCCGTCAATTTGGCCTTAACGGCATCCTGGGTCATGCCCAGTTCCGTATCCATCGCAATCATGGCGTCTTCGGCAAAGCCCGTCATCGGGGCTATGGCAAGAATGACTGCCAGGGCAAGTTTGCGCATCGGGATTTCCTTTTCTGCGTGGGCCGGCGGCATTGCGCCCCGGTCAGGTGGCAGAAAGGCGATCCCGATGCGGAAATCCATTGCAACAGGGCTTAGTTCCGTCGCCGTAAGCCCGCGCTTACGCGGGAAAAGGCAGGTTTATTCCCGCAGATCCTGTTCGGTCTTGTCCAGTTCGGGCGAAATATCCAGCAGGCTGCGCTCTGCCGAATCGCCATAGGTGGCCCAATGCTTGTCCTGACCGGGATGGGGCAATTCATCGGGACGCCAGCTTAAATGCATATGCGCCTTGGCAATCATCAGCCCCGTGATCGGCGCGGTCAGAAAGATGAACAGCGTGATCAGCAATTCATGCCAACTGTCATGTTCGCTGAAAAACGAGAACCACGTGATCGAGGCGATCAGCACGCTGCCAACCCCCAAAGTCGCCGCCTTGGTCGGCGCATGCAGGCGCGTCATCTGATCGGGCAGCTTCAACAACCCGAAGGATCCGACAAGCCCGAATACGCCGCCGATCACCAGCAGCGCCGAGACAAGGATTTCCGCGATAAACTGCATGGCTTTCCCCTATTCGATCACGTCGCCGCGCAGGATGAAATTGGCATAGGCCACGGTCGAAACAAAGCCGACCATGGCGAACAGCAGCATGATCTCGAAATACATGTTCGTGTCATGCAGAATGCCGAACAGCGCGATCAGGGCGATCATGTTGATGGTCATCGTGTCCAGCGCCAGCACCCGGTCACTGACGCCGGGGGCAATGACCACACGGTACAGGCAGAACAATTGACCGATGCCGAAACAGCCAAAGGCAAAGTAAAGCGCGTATCCGATCATTCGAAAATCTCCTTCAGCCGCGCCTCATAGCGGGACTTGATATCCGCGATCACCGATTCCGGGTCGGGGGCGTGCAGGCAATGGACCAGCAGCGCGTGCCCGTCCTGCGACAGATCGGAACTGACCGTCCCCGGCGTCAGGGTGATCGTGCCAGCCAGCACAGTGATCGCCTCGGGCGAGCGCAGGTCAAGCGGAATGCTGATCCAGGCAGGACGCAATTGCCCGTTCGGCTTGAACAGCACGATCAGCGCCACCTGAACATTGGCCACGATAATGTCCCAGATCACCAGCAGGACATAGCTGAGAATCTTGCCCGGATGGCGGTATTTCGCGCGGTCGGGCCAATAGGGCCGGGTCAGCAGCGGGATGACGATGCCGAGGATGACCGCAAAGACCAGCGATCCCCAGGCAAAGCGGTTAACCAGCGCCATCCATATCAGCACCAGCAGCGCGGACAGATAGGGATGGGGAAAGATGCGGCGGATCATCGTGAACCCTCCTGCCGGATCAGCACGGATTCATAGTAAAGTTCCGGCTGCTTCAGTTGCTCGGCCGTCTTTTGCAGATAACCTGTCAGCGGCCCCGCGAACAGCGTCAGTACGACCGATCCTGCCAGCAGGCCGCCCGTCGCGACATAGGCCAGCCAGGGCGCGACGGAATCGTCCACGTCCTGAATCGGCTCGTCCGTTTCCAGCTTGATCGGGATCGGGCCGCAGTCAGGACGTGGCCCCTCATCCGTGTCATTGCCGGGCTCGGGATCCATCTCATGCGCCTTCCAGAACAGGATCGAGCCGGCGCGGCCAAACCCGACCAGCGCAATCAGCGATGTGACCAGAATGACGCCCCAGATCCAGACGACAGCGGGCGATTGCCGGGTAGCATCAAGGATCATCAGCTTGCCCAGAAAGCCCGACAGCGGCGGCAGGCCGACCACGGCGATGGCGGTCAGGAAGAACAGGGCCGAGACCAGTCCGGTGCTGCGGATCGCCGGGCGCAGCCGCAGCCAGACATCGCCGCCGCGCCGCGCACAGATCAGATCGACCACCAGGAACAGCACCGCCGCCGTCAGCGTGGAATGGATCATGTAGTACAACCCCGCCGTCAGCCCCTTGTCACTGAAATCCGCGATCGAGATCAGCAGCGTCCCGATCGAAGCGATGGCGGCAAAGGCGGCAAGCCGGGTCAAGCTGCGCGTGCCCAGAACCCCGATCTGCCCCAGTGTCAGCGTGACCAGCGCAGCGGGCAAAAGCAGGTCGGTGACAAGCGACTCGATCACCGAATCCTGTGGAAAGACCAACGTGAAAAAGCGGATGATCGCATAAACCCCGACCTTGGACATGATCGCGAACAGCGCCGCGACCGGCCCCGGCGCGTTGGCATAGGTCGAGGGCAGCCAGAAATGCAGCGGCACGACCGCCGCCTTGATGGCAAAGACCAGCAGCAGCAGCACCGCGCCGGTGCGCAACAGGGCGGTATCCTCCAGCGGCATCTCGGCGACACGCTGCGCCATATCGGCCATGTTCAGCGTCCCGGTAACGGCGTACAGCGTGCCAAGGGCGGCCAGAAACAGCGACGATCCGGCAAGGTTATAGTTGATGTACTGCACCCCGGCGCGCAGCCGCATCGGGCCGCCTCCGTGGATCATCAGGCCATAGCTGGCGATCAGCAGGATCTCGAAAAAGACGAACAGGTTGAAGGCATCGCCGGTGACGAAAGCGCCGTTCAGCCCCATCAACTGGAACATCCACAGCGCATGAAAATGCCAGCCCTTGCGGTCCCAGCCCGATCCCATGCCGTAAAGCTGGACCGACACCGCCAGAACCGAGGTCAGCAGCAGCATCAGCGCCGCCAGCCGGTCCAGCATCAGCACAATACCGAACGGCGCAGGCCAGTTGCCAAGGCGATAGACGAACACCTCGCCTCCCGCCGCCATGGCGTTCAGTTTCAGCGCGATGCCAAGCGTCATCAGACTGCCGATGATGCCAAAGACCCTTTGTTGCAGCAGGTCATGCCTCATCCACAGGATCATCAGCGAACCCATCAGCGCAGGCGCGACAACCGGAGCGATCAGCCAGTGGTTCATGCGGTCTCGTCCTCGGTACTGGTGTCGTCTACGGTTTTCAGCGGCGGCATGATCCGGTCATGGGCGGGCATGTCGATATTGTCATCGCCGCCTTCAATAAAGGCACCAAGCGACATCATCACCACCACTGCGGTCATCCCGAAGGAAATCACAATGGCCGTCAGCACCAGCGCCTGCGGCAGCGGGTCGGTGTAATCCTGAATATGCACCTCTCCGTGGCCATGCAGGATCGGCGGCAGGTTCACGACCAGCCGGCCCGTGACGAACAGGAAAGCGTTGATCGCATAGGTCAGCATCGTCATGCCAAGGATCACGGCGAAGGTGCGCAGACGCAGGATCAGATAGATCCCCGCCGCCGTCGCCGCCCCGATGGCGGTTGCCACAAGCAGTTCCATCAATGCGCCCCCCCGGTCTGTTCGTCGCTGAGATCGATGTCCATCGGCCGGGTATTCACCCTTTCACCCGCGCGCCTTGCGATGCGCGACAGCGAATTCAGCGCCAGCATCACCGCACCCACCACGCACAGGAACACGCCCAGATCAAAGCCCATCGCGGTTGCCAGCTCGAATTCCTCAAGGAAGGGCAGCTTCACATAGCCATAGGCCGAGGTCAGGAAGGGAAGGCCGTTGAACCACGCGCCGATGCCGGTGACACCCGCCGCCACCACCCCCGCGCCGATCAGCGCGTGATAGGGCAACCGCTGGCGGTGCTGCGTCCAGGCATAGCCCGAGGCCATGTATTGCATCAGCAGCGCGATGGCCACGACCAGCCCGGCGATAAAGCCTCCGCCCGGTGCGTTGTGGCCGCGCAGGAAGATATAGATCCCCACGACCAGCGAAATCGGCAGCAGCACCCGCGTCGCAATCACCATCATCAGCGGATGGCGATCACCTGCGCGTGCCATGTCCTGTTTCCAGTTATGCAGCCTGCGCGCCGATGTCCCATGCAACAGCGTCTGGGTCAGCGCAAAGATGGCCAGCGCGGCGATGCCAAGCACGGTGATCTCGCCAAAGGTATCATAGCCGCGGAAATCCACCAGAATGACGTTGACGACATTGTCGCCCCCACCCAGTTTGTGACTGTTCTTCAGCATATAGCCCGATATCGGGTCAAAAGCGAAATCGCGGCGCAGGATTGCATAGGTCAGCGCGCCGAAGCCCACGCCCGTCAGCGTGGCAATGAAAGCATGCCAGCCGCGTATGGTGGCGCTGGTATCGGTCAGCGTCCGCTTGGGCAGGAAATTCAGCGCCAGCAGCAGCAGGATGACCGTCACCACCTCGACCGACAACTGGGTCAGCGCCAGATCGGGGGCCGAGAGATAGGCGAAAAAGCCCGACGTGATCAGCCCGACAATCGCCACCAGCACCAGCGCCAGCAAGCGGATGCGATGAAAGAACACCATGCAGCCCGTGGCGACCATAGCCAGCAGCCAGCCGATAAAGACAACCGGCGGGACCGGCAACATCGGTCGCGTGGCCGGACCTTCGGACCCGGTGAACCAGGCCAGCGTTCCCGCCAGAACCACCGCAATCCCGAAGGCCACGAAGGCCCGGTTCATCGAACCGTTGGTCAAGCCATCGGTAATCCGGCGGCCGATCCCGACAAGGCTCAGCACCAGCCAGTCGAAGATCGACTTGGCCTCGGGACGCGGAGCCTTGTCCCAGGCCTTTTGCAGCGCGGGGTGCCCGCTCAGAACCAGAATGCCGCCAGCCACCGCGATGATCGACATGATCACGGCGGCGGTCCAGCCATGCCACAGCGCAATCTTGACCTGCGGATCCAGCCCGCTGACAGCGCTGGCCGAGGCCCTGACCAGCCAGCCCGCCATGGTGTTCGGAAACAGCCCGATCAGAACGACCAGCACCGTCAGCAGCGCGGGCCCGGCCCACATGCCAAAGCCCGGATCATGCGGATGATGAGGATAGTCGTGACGCTCGTGGCCCAGAAAGACCTGCACGATGAAACGCAGCGAATAGCAGACCGAGAAAAGTGCCGCGATGGTGCCTGTGACCATGAAGGCCTGCCGGGCATCGTGCAGATGGCTTACCTCGTACAACGCCATTTCCTTGGACAGAAACCCGTTCAGCGGCGGGATTCCGGCCATGGACAGCGCCGCTATCGTGCCGATGGCGAAGGTCACGGGCATCAGCCTGCGCAATCCCCCCAGCCGCGCGATGGATCGCGTGCCCGTCTCGTGGTCGATGATCCCGGCAGTCATGAACAGCGCGGCCTTGAACGTTGCGTGGTTGATGATGTGAAAGACCGCCGCGACATTGGCCTCGACCGTACCGAAACCCAGCAGCATCGTGATCAGGCCCAGATGGCTGACCGTCGAAAAGGCCAGCAGCGCCTTGAGATCGTCCTTGAACGTCGCCGTGACCGCGCCCACCAGCATGGTGATCAGCCCGGTTGTGGCCACGATCCAGAACCATTCGGGCGTTCCCGCCAGCACCGGCCAAAGCCGCGCCATCAGGAACAGCCCGGCCTTCACCATCGTGGCGCTATGCAGATAGGCCGAAACCGGCGTCGGCGCGGCCATCGCGTGCGGCAGCCAGAAATGGAACGGGAACTGCGCCGATTTCGTAAAGGCTCCGATCAGGATCAGGATCAGCGCGGGAACGTAAAGCGGGCTGGCCTGAATGGCCTCTTTCGCGTTCAGGATGTCGCTGATCTCGTAACTTCCGGCGATCTGGCCCAGGATCAGCATGCCCGCGATCATCGCCAGCCCGCCCATGCCTGTCACCGTCAACGCCATCCGCGCGCCCTGCCGCCCCGCCGGAAGATGCCGCCAATAGCCGATCAGCAGGAACGAAGACAGCGACGTCAGTTCCCAGAACACCAGCAGCAGCAGGATGTTATCCGACAACGCTATGCCCACCATCGCACCCTGAAACAGCATCAGATAGGTATAGAACTTGCCGATAGGGTCGGTGCGCGACAGGTAGAACCGCGCATAGGTAATGATCAGAAGGCCGATCCCCAGTATCAGGATCCCGAACAGCAGGGACAGCCCGTCGATCCGGAAGTTCGCGTTCAGGTGGATCAGCGGCAACCACTCGAACCGCGCCGTGACGACCTCGCCCCGCATGATCGCCGGAATGTGCAGCCCCAGCCCCAGCAGGGCAATCAGCGTCGTGGTTCCGCAGGCAGTGGCGGCGGCACTTCGCCCCGAGCGGATCAAAAGGCCCGGCAGCAGGGCTCCGATAAAGGGCAGCAGCGCAATCAGGGCTGGCGACATGTGACCTCTTAACTGTTGGGATCAATCTGATCTTCTTTGTTATCACTCCTGTCTTTCCAATCATGCGATAGGAGTCAAGCGCTTGCCCGATCAGCTTTGTTGCCCCCTATGCAGATGTTCTGCTTTCGTGCTAGTGCTTTGAAAAAATGGAAAGGGCAGTCATGCGGGTTCTGGGCATCGATCCCGGTTTGCGGAATATGGGCTGGGGCGTGATCCGCGTGGACGGGCCGCGCCTTGGACATGTGGCGAATGGCGTCGTTCATTCAGCGGGCGAAGATCTGGGCGCGCGCCTGTCGCAACTGTTCCGCGGGCTCAGCGAGGTGATCGCCCGCTATGCGCCGGACGCGGCGGCGGTGGAACAGACATTCGTGAACAAGGATGCCGTGGGCACGCTGAAACTGGGTCAGGCGCGGGGAATCGCCCTGCTTGCCCCCGCCGAGGCAGGGTTGACGGTCGGGGAATATGCGCCAAACGCGGTCAAGAAAACCGTGGTCGGCGTCGGTCACGCAGGAAAGGAACAGGTACAGCACATGGTTCGCGTTCAATTGCCGGGTGTGGAATTTCATGGCCCCGATGCCGCCGATGCGCTGGCCATCGCCATCTGCCATGCCCATCATCTGCAAGGCCGGGCGATCCGCCCGGTGGCCCCGCGCCGGGGCGTCGCATGATCGGGCGGATCGCCGGGGTGATCCTGCATCGCGCCCCCGATCAGGTGCTGATCGACGTGCGCGGCGTGGGCTATGTCGTGCATGTCAGCGAACGCACGGCGGCGGGCCTGCCCCCTGCGGGGCAGGCGGTGGCATTGTATACCGAATTGCAGGTGCGCGAGGATCTGTTGCAACTGTTCGGCTTTCCGACGCTGCTGGAAAAGGAATGGCACCGGCTGCTGATCTCGGTACAGGGGGTGGGGGCCAAGGTCTCGCTGGCGTTGCTGGGAACATTGGGGGCCGAGGGGCTGTCGCGCGCCATCGCGCTTGGCGACTGGTCGGCGGTGCGCAGGGCGCAGGGGGTCGGACCCAAGCTGGCGCAGCGCATCGTTCTGGAACTGAAGGACAAGGCCCCGGCGATCATGGCGCTTGGTGGCGATCTGACGGTTGATGCGGGCGCCGTCGGTCCCGGCGGTGATGCGGGCGAGCCGGGCATCGAGCCCGGCCCGCCCGCCGCCTCCGCGCCGGCCTCAATGGCCGGCACGGAGGCGAACCCTGCCACAGGCGCCGCGCTATCGGCCAAGGCTGCGTCCGAAGCATTGTCGGCGCTTGCCAATCTGGGCTACGCCCGGTCCGAGGCTGCGGCCGCCGTCGCCGAGGCCCAGAACCGGGAACCGGGGGCCGACACTCCGGCGCTGATTCGTGCGGCCCTGCGATCGCTGGCCCCAAAAGGATAGGAAACATGTCTGGAAACGCGCGCACCTTCCTGCTGATGGCCGTCATGACGGCGCTGGTCATGGGGTTGGGCTGGATGCTGGGGGGCAGTGGCGGCGCGGTCTTTGCGCTGGTCTTTGCCGGGGCGGGCAATCTGTTCGCCTGGTGGAACAGCGACAAGATGGTGCTGCGTCAACAGGGCGCGGTCGAACTTGGCCCCCATCAGGGGGCTGACCTGCACGCTCTGGTCGCCGATCTGGCCCGCCGCGCGGGTCTGCCCATGCCAAAGGTCTATCTGCTGCCGACCGAACAGCCCAACGCCTTTGCCACCGGCCGCAACCCGCAGAACGCCGCCGTCGCCGTCACGCAGGGCCTGTTGCACGGGCTGAACCGGGACGAACTGGCCGGAGTCATCGCGCATGAGCTGGCCCATATCAAGCATCGCGACACGCTGACCATGACCGTTACCGCGACCATGGCCGGGGCCATCGCGATGATGGGCAACCTGCTGCTGTTTACCGGCGGGCGCGACGACCGGGGTGGCGGGATCGGTGCGGTCCTGGCCATGGTTTTTGCCCCGATTGCGGCGATGATGGTGCAAATGGCGGTATCGCGCGCCCGCGAATACGAGGCTGACCGCGAGGGTGCTGCAATCTGCGGACAGCCTCTGGCGCTGGCCTCGGCGCTGGCGCGCATCTCGCAGATGGCGGGGCGCAGCATGAACATCCCGGCCGAACGCAACCCCGCCTCGGCGGCGCTGTTCATCATTAACCCGCTGCACGGGCTGCGCATGGACAGCCTGTTCGCAACCCACCCGCCAACCGAGGAACGCATCGACCGACTGCGCACCCTCGGCGCCGGTCCCTGGGGGCGCGGATGAGCCAGCCCGACCCCACCCTGCGCCCCGAGCCGCTGGAGGACGAGACCGAAGACCGTGCCCTGCGCCCGCAGGCGCTGACCGATTTCGTCGGTCAGGCCGAGGCGCGGGCCAATCTGCGGGTATTCATCGAAAGCGCAAAGATGCGCGGCAAGGCGATGGATCACACGCTGTTTTTCGGCCCCCCCGGTCTGGGCAAGACCACGCTGGCGCAGATCATGGCGCGCGAGCTGGGGGTGAATTTCCGCATGACCAGCGGGCCGGTGCTGGCACGGGCGGGTGATCTGGCTGCGATCCTGACCAATCTTGAGGCGCGCGACGTCCTGTTCATCGACGAAATCCACCGCATGAACCCCGCTGTGGAAGAGGTTCTATACCCCGCGATGGAGGATTTCGAGCTTGATCTGGTCATCGGCGAGGGTCCGGCAGCGCGGACGGTGCGGATCGAATTGCAGCCTTTCACCCTTGTCGGGGCGACCACCCGGCTGGGGCTGCTGACCACACCCCTGCGCGACCGCTTCGGCATTCCGACCCGGCTGCAATTCTATGAAATCGAAGAGCTTGATCTGATCGTCCAGCGCGGCGCGCGGCTGATGGGGATCGAGGCCGAGCCCGACGGCACGCGCGAGATCGCGCGCCGGGCGCGGGGCACGCCGCGTATTGCGGGGCGGCTGCTGCGCCGGGTGATCGATTTCGCGCTGGTCGAGGGCGATGGCCGTCTGACACGGGGCATTGCCGACAATGCGCTGAACCGGTTGGGGGTGGATGATCTGGGCCTTGATGGCGCGGACCGGCGCTATCTGATGCTGATGGCCGAGCATTATGGCGGCGGGCCGGTGGGCGTGGAAACCCTGTCCGCCGCCCTGTCCGAAAGCCGCGATGCCATCGAAGAGGTGATCGAACCCTATCTGCTGCAACAGGGGCTGATCGCCCGCACCCCGCGCGGGCGACAGCTTGCACCCCGGTCATGGCGGCATCTGGGCCTTCAGGCACCAAAGTCATCCGATCAGGCCACCCTTTTCGAAACCTGATCCAGCCCGGTCAGGGCGTCCACGGACCAGGCTCCGGGGCCCTTCGCCAGCAGGATCAGGAGACAGGTCGCCCACAGCCCATGCGTCTGCCAGGCCGAGGGATAGACGAATATCTGGATGATCGCGGTCATCCCCAGCAGCGCCAGCGCGGAAAGCCGCGTCATCAGCCCAAGGATCAGCAGCACGGGAAAGACATGCTCGGCGGTTGCGGCCAGCCGGGCCGCGATCTCGGGCGGGATCAGCGGCAGGGCGTATTCCTGTTCGAACAGATACAGGGCCGAAGGGCTGAGGCTGAACCCCTCGACCTTGGTACGTCCGCTGGCCCAGAAGATCGTGGCGGGGAACAGCCGCGCCATCAACAGCACAAGATCGGCGGGAACACGGCCCATCAGGTCGTTGAAGCCGCGGATCAGCCCTGTGGTCGGGCCGAGGGCAGGATAAGCCATGTCAATCCTCTTCGCAGATCAGTTGTTCGCGCAGCAGCAGGGCCAGCATCGCGACGGGATCGGTCTGCACCGCAGCCCCAACCAGCGGTTGCCCGTTGCATAATTCGCGCATGAAGGCAGCGTCGCTCGACGACAGCGCGATGGTGGCAACCTCGAAATCCTGCTGCCGCCAGATCAACGCGTTTTCGGGCCCCGAGGCGCGGACACGGCCATCCTGTCCGGGCTGGTTGGCCTGCCAGATGCTGACGGCAGGATGGGCCAGCCGCAGCAACGAAAGCGAGGGGTGCAGGCGCAGAACCCTGCGTCTGGCCAGCGATGCGGGCAGGATGGGCCGGGCGTCGGCGGCGTGATAGGCCAGACCGCGCACCCACTCAAGCCGCGCCACATCGGGCAGATAGGGCAATGTCGCGACCGGAGGAAAGCCCCTCAGGAACCGCGCAAATTCCGCCCCCCATTCCTGCAGGACAGGCGTGCGCGGCGGATGCACGGCGATAAAGCTGCGGGCCATGGCTGCAAAAAATTCCTCTCCCACCAGACGCTCGATCACCGGATAGCGTTGGGCCAGCGCCCGGCCAAGGCTGTGGGCGACATTGTTGCGATAGACGGCAAAGCGCCTTGCGGCCTCGGCGGGCCGGTCCGGGCACAGCCCGGCAGGCTGGCTACCATCGGCCAGTGCCTTGCGCAAACGGGCGGTGAAATCAATGGATTGCTGCATGATGGCCCGCACGGCTCAGTATGGCTGCGGCGCGGGCCGCCTCGGCCTGAAGGACGGGCCAGTCGGGGACGTCATTATCCCATTCCACCAGCGTGGGCAGCGCCCCGGTCCGATCCAGCACATATGCATAAAGCGACCAGACGGATTCCGCCACCGCACGCCCATGGGCGTCGATCAGCAACAGGCCAGAGGTCAGGCTTTCCTGCTCGTGCCCGCCCAGATGGATTTCACCGACCAGATCCAGCGGCAACGCATCCAGCCAGGCCAGCGGGCAGGTGCGATGATTGGTGCAGCTGACGAAGACATTGTTCACATCCAGCAGCAGGCCGCAGCCGGTCCTCCGCGCGATGGCGGTCAGAAACTCGGTCTCGGGGATGCGGCTTTCGGCAAAAGTCACATATGTTGCCGGGTTTTCCAGCAATATCCGGCAACCAAGAACCTCTTGCACGCGGTCCACATGGTCGCAGATGCGCGACAGGGTTCGGGTCGTGTAAGGCAGGGGCAGCAGATCGTTCAGATATTCGTTACCATGGCTTGACCATGCCAGATGCTCGGAAAAGCTGTCCGGCTGATAGCGGTCGCACAGCGCCTTGATGCGGGCCAGATGCCCCTCGTCCAGCGCCTCGCCGCCAATGGACAGGCCGACCCCATGGACAGACAGCGCATAATCCTGCCGCAGTGCCGTCAGCATCGCATGCGGAGCCCCGCCCGCGCCGAGATAGTTCTCGGCATGGACCTCGAAAAAGCCCAGATCGGGCGGGGCCTGGCGGATGGCCTGAAAGTGCCGGGGCTTGAAGCCGACACCGGCGTGAGGGGGCAGGGGCATTGTTCGACCTTTGACGCGAAAAAAACGGGGCGGGCACCGCGCCCGCCCCGGCGGAATTACATCGTGATGGGTTCCAGCGATCCGTTGTGACCGGCGGGCGTCTCGATCGTGGTGCAGGTTCCGGCCGGAACCATTTTCCACGCATTGCCCTGATAGTCCTTCGTCGCTGTGCCGGCGCAGGTCGTGCCGGGACCGGCGGCGCAGTCGTTCTGACCGGCCATCGCGACGCCATAGCATTTCTCCATCTTGCCCATATCGGCCTTTTTTGCGTCATCGGCATGGGCGGCAACGGCCGACAGGCTGATGGCGGCAGCAATGGCGGTGGCGAGCTTCGAATTCATGGAACGTCTCCTTGCGGTTTGTGGACGGTCTGGCCGTCCCACTGGCCCATTCGCAACGTCCTTCCCCCGCGTTACGCCGATCACGGCGACGTGATTTTGATTTTTTTCCTCTAGCGCGTGTAACGTCAGAACCTCGTCTGGCGTAGGGACGTGCGATGAAGGACAATGGCAGAAAGCCGGCTTCCGGATCAGACTGGTCCGTCCTGATGCGGGCGGCACTGACCGGCGATGCAGTGGCCTATCGGCGGCTGTTGTCCGAAATGACACCTGTGCTGCGCGGAATCGTCAAGGCCCGCGCGCCCGGCATGGATGCGGATTGGTGCGAGGACGTGGTGCAGGATACGCTGCTGGCGATACATCTGAAACGGGCGACATGGGACGCGGGCCAGCCGCTGCGCCCCTGGGTGTATGCCATCACCCGGCACAAGCTGGTTGATGCCTTTCGCAGGCGGGGCCGCCATGTTCACCTGCCGGTCGAGGATTTTGCCGACGACCTTCGGGCCGAGCCCGTCGCCGACCAGTTCGAGGGGCGCGACGCCGAGCGGCTGATTTCCCGCCTGCCCGAACGCGACGCCGCCCTGCTGCGCTGCCTCGCCGTCGAAGAGCGCGGCAGTGACGAATGCGGCAACCGCCTTGGGCTTGCACCCGGCGCGCTGCGTGTGGCCCTGCACCGCGCACTGAAACGGCTGGCCGGCATCCGGCAGGAGGACGGGCTGTGAAAACCGACCGGCTGATCGATCTTTTGTCCTGCGATCCGGTCGCCCCCCGCCCGGTCGCGCCACGTCTGCTTGCGCTTGCCGCCCCGGTGCTGCTGGTCAGCGGGGGAATCGCGATCTGGATGCTGGGGGTCCGTGCCGATCTTGCCCAGGCACTCAGTCACCGCGTCACGGCGATGAAATGGCTGCTGCCGTTGGCAGTCGCAGTCCCGTCGCTGATCGCCGTGCTGCGGATGATCCGCCCGCAGGTGCAGCGGGTTCCGGCGGTCCGGATTGTCGCTGCGACAGGCTGCGTCGCGCTGATCTGGCTGATCCTGTCGGCGATCACCTTGGCCCCGGACAGGCTGTGGCCGGTCTTGCGGGGCAATTCGGCGCTGATCTGCCTGTCCTCGGTGATCGGCATCGCGGCGCCGGTTCTGGCCGCAGCGCTGATGGTTCTGCAAGAGGGGGCAAGCCTTCATCCCGCGCGCAGCGGCGGGCTGGCCGGTCTGGCCACGGGGGGCTTTGCGGCCGCGATCTATGCGCTGCATTGCAATCAGGATCAGCCGCTGTTCTTCCTGACATGGTACAGTCTGGGCATCCTGACCGTCGGTGGCATCGGTGCGCTGGCGGGGCGGCGGATGCTGCGCTGGTAAGCGCCGCCCCGCCCCTTCCGGTCAGGCCTGTTCGGTCCCGTTCCCGGCATCCTCGGATTGCGGCCCAGCCTCATCCTCGGATTTTGGCTTGCGACGGGTGCGACCGGTCGCGCTGCGAGGGGCACGGGGTGCCGCAGATTTCGCGCGGGGGGATTTCGCAGCGGGCTTTTCACGCTCGGGCGTGTCCACCAGGCCATCACGGGATTCGGACGCGACCGCGTCGGGAAGCCCCATCTCGATCTGTTTCACCGGCTGTTCGGCAGGTGCCTCGGCCCGTTCGGGCGAATTGCGGCGCTGACGGGGGCGGCGGGAATGTTCGGGCTGCGGCTGTTCGCCTTCGGACGCGGCAGCTTCGGCGAAGGCGCGCGGCTCGGCGCGATCCTGACTGGTATCGACGCGATTGCTGCCCTCATCCGCTGCATCGCCGCGCGGAGCCAGGCCGTTATTGCGCCCGCCCTGCTGCTGGTCGCGCCCACCCTGCGGGTCACGGTCATCATCGCCGTTGTGGCGCTGCTGATGATTGTTGTTCTGATGCTGCTGCTGACGCTCGGCCATTTCGCGCTGCGCTTCGCCCAGCATCCTTGTGTAATGCTCGGCATGTTGCAGAAAGCTTTGTTCAGCCACTCGGTCGTTGGACAATTGCGCGTCGCGGGCCAGCGTCAGGTATTTGTCAATGATCTGCTGGGGCGTGCCGCGCACCTTTCCCTCGGGACCCGAGCTGTCAAAGACGCGATTCACGATATTCCCCAGCGAGCGCTGGCGGTTCGACTTGTTGCGCGAACGGGATTTAGAAGATCTCATCAGTCTGTCTGTCGTGGTTCCAGGATAGGCTGGGCTTCCGGGTTGATATGAACGGCGATTCGGGGCGGCTTTGACATCGTCGTCAGGCCTTGCCGATCAACCTGACTTGCGCAGAGCGGCGCGCAGCGCGCCCTTAGGGGTTCCGGCTTATTCAGGCTGGTCCCGCACAGTCGCCCTGCGGCGTCCTGTGCAAGCCCGAATAATCACGCGCGGCGGGCTGTGACAAGCAGAAAGTTCCGTTTTGCCAGATATTCGGTCGATTTCCGGAGTTTTATTGCGCAAATTTAGCTAAAATTACACGATCCCGCCCGTCCAGATCGGCAATCAACCGCGATTCAGCGCCGTTTCCCGCGAAAATCGCAACCGCATCGGCACCCTGAGCCGGGCCGATTTCGACCAGAACATGCCCGCCAAGGTTGAGGTGATCACGCGCATTCGCGGCAATGGCGCGGCAAGCGGCAAGACCGTCCCCGCCGTCAGTCAGGGCTGAATGCGGCTCGTACAGCAGCACGTCGGGGGCCAGATGCGGCATCTCGGCTGCGGTGATATAGGGCGGATTCGAGACGATCAGATCGAACCGCCCGGTCACGCCGTCATACCAGTCCGCCTGCCAGAAATGGGCGGTAACGCCGATCCGGCGGGCATTGTCGCGGGCAACATCCAGCGCGGGGGCGGAAATATCCGTGCCGGTGCCGGTGCTGCCGGGACGCGCCGCCAGCAGCGAAATCAGGATCGCCCCGGTCCCGGTGCCCATGTCCAGAACGCTGGACCAGGGCAGAGACAGGGCGGATTCGACCAGGGTTTCGGTCTCGGGGCGGGGATCCAGCGTGTCAGAGGTGACGCGGAAGCGATGGGCAAAGAAATCGCGGAACCCGACGATCTGCGCCACCGGCTGACTTGCGGCACGCGCCGCGATACCGTGCCACAGGCGGTCAAGCTGATCGGCCGAAAGGTCGCCATCATCGGCGGCGCGCAGCCGGACAGGTTCGACCCCCAGGATGGCGGCCAGAATGCGGTCGGCATCTCGCGCGGCGCCCTCGATCCCGGCGGCACGCAACCGGGCCGCCCCCTCGGCCCGCGCCTGCGACAGCTTCATTCCTGCGCCGCCAGCCGCGCCGCCTGATCGTGGGAAATCAGGGCGTCTATGATCTCGGTCAGGTCGCCCCCGATCACCCGGTCCAGCGCGTAAAGCGTCAGGTTGATGCGGTGATCGGTCATCCGGCCCTGCGGGAAATTATAGGTGCGGATGCGTTCGCTGCGATCACCGCTGCCGACCTGCGACTTGCGGTCGGCGGCGCGTTCGGCATCGGCGCGCTGACGCTCGGCGTCGTAAAGCCGCGCGCGCAGCACCGCCATCGCGTTCGCCCGGTTCTGATGCTGCGACTTTTCGGAACTGGTGACAACGATCCCGGTCGGCAGATGGGTGATCCGCACGGCGGAATCGGTGGTGTTCACATGCTGCCCCCCTGCCCCGCTGGCGCGCATCGTGTCGATGCGGATGTCACCCGCCGGAATGTCGATATCGACATCTTCGGCCTCGGGCAGGACGGCGACGGTTGCGGCGCTGGTATGGATACGCCCGCCGGATTCGGTTTCGGGCACCCGTTGCACGCGATGCACGCCGGATTCGTATTTCAGCCGGGCAAAAACGCCGTCCCCCTCGACCCGCGCCATGACCTCTTTGACGCCACCCAGTTCGGTCTCGGCCAGTTCCATAATCTGAAACGACCAGCCCTGCGCTTCTGCATAGCGCCGATACATGCCCAGCAGGTCGCCCGCGAACAATGCAGCCTCGTCCCCGCCGGTGCCGGGGCGAATCTCGATGATCGCGGGGCGGGCATCGGCGGCATCGCGGGGCAGCAGGGCAACGCGCAGCCGCTGTTCCAGGTCGGGCAGTTCGGCGCGCAGGCGGGTCAGCTCGTCCTCGGCCAGTTCGCGTAATTCGGGATCGGCCAGCATCGCCTGCGCCTCGGCGATGCCTTCGCGGGCGGCATGCCAGGCGGTAATCTGTTCGACCACGGGCTTCAGCTCGGCATAT
>NZ_JBKEBL010000138.1:0-24330 GCF_047973135.1 Paracoccus sp. (in: a-proteobacteria) | reverse complement strand
CCTTGTTGCCCAGCCTTTCACCGTTCGGGATGATGATCTGGGCACGGGTCAGTTTCTCGCGCTCGGACTGGCTGGCCATTTCGTTATAGGCGTTGATCCGGGCCTTTTGCTTGGCCTGACGCGCCTTGGCCCCGGCGCGGATCCATTCCAGTTCGCGTTCCAGCGTCTT
Source organism: Paracoccus sp. (in: a-proteobacteria) (assembly GCF_047973135.1). Classification (GTDB taxonomy): domain Bacteria; phylum Pseudomonadota; class Alphaproteobacteria; order Rhodobacterales; family Rhodobacteraceae; genus Paracoccus. The sequence goes on along the minus strand of NZ_JBKEBL010000138.1, from coordinate 24,161 downwards.
CTGCTTGGCCTTGTCCTCGCGCGCCTCTTGTGCGATCCGCTTGGCCTTTTGTTCCAGCCATGCGGAATAGTTCCCCTCGTAGGGGATGCCGCGGCCGCGATCCAGTTCCAGGATCCAGCCGGTGATGTCGTCCAGGAAATAGCGGTCATGGGTGACGATCAGGATCGTTCCCTTGTATTCGATCAGGTGCTTTTGCAGCCAGGCGATGGTTTCCGCGTCCAGATGGTTGGTCGGTTCGTCCAAGAGCAGCATGTCGGGTGCCTCAAGCAGCAGCTTGCACATCGCGACGCGGCGGCGCTCGCCGCCTGACAGCGTCTCGACATCGGCATCGTCAGAGGGGCAGCGCAGTGCCTCCATCGCGACATCGATCTGGCTGTCCAGATCCCACAGGTTTTCGGCGTCAATCTCGTCCTGCAACTTCGCCATTTCCTCGGCGGTTTCGTCGCTGTAATTCATCGCCAGCTCGTTATAGCGGTCCAGCTTGGCCTTTTTCGCGGCGACGCCCAGCATGACATTGTCGCGCACGTTCAGGCTGGCATCCAGTTGCGGTTCCTGCGGCAGATAGCCGACGGTCGCACCCTTGGCCGCCCATGCCTCGCCAGAGAAATCCTTGTCCAGCCCGGCCATGACGCGCAGCAGGGTCGATTTCCCCGCGCCGTTGACACCCACGACGCCGATCTTGACGCCGGGCAAAAAGTTCAGGCGGATGTTTTCGAACACCTTCTTGCCGCCGGGATAGGTCTTGGACACGCCATCCATGTGGTAGACGAACTGATAGGACGCCATCGAAAATCTCCTGCTTGGTTTCAGGCTGTTTAGGGGAAAGCGCGCGCGGGGGGAAGATCAGCGGATCCCGGCGACGAAATCCGCGCCCATTTCCGCAGTCAGGAACGCAACCTGCGGTTCAAGCCGCCGTTCCAGCGCCTCGGCGACCTGAGGCGGAGGGGTCAGGCCCGGCGGCGTGGCAAAGACCTTGCTGCGCATGTTGGAATAGACAAAGGGGCCGATGCCCAGATAATCCTCGACCCCGGCCAGCAGGTTCTCGGGGTCGCGGGCGATCCGGCCATAGGGCAGGATCAGCATGTCGGGATAGTGCCTGCGCCAGCGCGGCAGATAGGCGGCATAGTCGCCCCGGTCATACAGCACCGGGCTGTCCAGTTCGGCCAGCCATTCGGCCGTGGTCTGCGGATTGCGCTTTTCGCGGCGCAGGTTCATCCGCAATTGTGATATGGCCCGATCAACCGGGTGGCGAACCAGATAGACGATCTTTGCCTTTGGCAGGAAATTCGCCACATATTCGACGCCCTCATCGGGCAGGGTCGAATATTCGGGCGTGAAATCCATTGGCATGGCATGGGCCGGCGCGGGGGCAAAGACGCGCTTGTACCAATGGTTGTGGAACATCTTGCCCTTGGTCAGCCCGTCCAGATAGGCGTCCAGTTCCGGCGGCATCGGCAGGTTGCGCGCGGCATGGCGGTCACGGATTTCGCCGGGCTTGTTGCGGTAATGCCAGGCGATCCAGCGTTGATGTTCGGGGATGAAAAGCTGATTGAAATACTGGACCTCCTTGAAGGGCGGGATCCAGATGCGCGGATGCTGGCCCAGCATCTGCGCCAGCCATGACGTCCCCGATTTCTGCGCCCCGATGCACAGCGCGCCGGGCTTGCGCGGCTGGCCCTCGGGGTCGAAACCCGAACTGATGGTGATCATCGGAGCCAGCGCCACCACGCCCCCCTATTTGCGAAGCTTCACGATATTGCTTTGCGAATGGTTTGCATAGGTGGGCCAGTCGGGTTCGTAATCATCAGCCTGATTGCCCCAGACGGTCCAGCCCTTGCGCGGGCCGCGGGCAAACATTTCCAGACGCGGTCCCCAACTGCATGCTTCGATCAGGTCGTATTGTTCGTCCGGCTTGCGGCTGTGTTCGCGTTTCTGGGTGACAAGGATGTTTTCCTGCGACCGGCCCGGTGCCAGGGTCCGCACATCCGTGCCGCGCACGCCAAACAGCAGGATCTCGGTCACATTGCGGAAATAAAAGCCCACGCCGCGCCGGTCGGGTCCGCCATCCTTGCGGACCTTGTACCAGATCAGGTTGGACTTGTACTTGAAGCCCCAATGTTCTAGCACCTTCAGCCCCTCGGGCAGCAGGGCGTTGGGCACCCACAGATACAGATGCGCGCGCGGGGCGGCGATGGCCTCGACCGGCAGATCGCAGATCGCGTCCAGCATCATGGTGGGATAGCGGGTCAGCCGCTTGTGTTCGGGGGCCATTTTGCCGGTGCGGTTCTGGAACTGCCAGGGCGGGTCGGCCAGAATGGTGCCGAACCGGGTCGATCCGGCCGTTGCCAGAAGATCGTCAGCCGCGCTGGTCATTCCGCCCCTCGTCAAGATATAGTGCCTTGGTTATCCCGAATACCAATAGCGGACATCCCGCCCCGCCGCCACCTTCAATTCGCGGCAACAGCTTGGACATATGAGTCGTCGATTCACCATAAGACGATCCTCGCCCCAAATCCCTGAAAATCTGTTGCAGCTCGTCCGCGCGGGTCACGATCACACCCACGCTCAGCGCGCGCAGGTCGAACAGCAGGCGGAAATTGTTCAGATCGCGGTCATAGAACGGATCCTTGTTGTTCCATTCAATCTCCAGTCCGATGCCGTTCCTGAAGCAATCGACCTTATGCGTCGGGCTTTCGGTCAGCGCATCGTCAACCATGATCCCGGTACGGAACAGCCGCTCTCGCCAGCCGCGTTCGGCCAGCGCACCATCGATAAAAGCCGAAACGCGCGACTTGTTGCCCCCGCCCACCTCGATCCATTCGCGCCGCAGCCGGAACCGGGTCAGAACGTCGATGATGTCCTGCCATTCGTCGGGAAAGTCATGGGCCAGGATCGCGCTGGCATGCCGCCATTCATGCACCTCGTAATGGTCGCTGATGAAGGCAGGAAGGCGATTGCGCAGGGTCACGTTCCGGGTTTTCCTCGATATATGGCAGTCTCGGCGTCACGCCCGAAAATGGTGCGAACGGTTCAGAAACAGCCCGGACGTCATCACGGTTGAGACCCCAGGGTGCATTCTTTCCGGCACAATCTCAAGTGGATGATCCTGCCAGCCGGGGTCAGCCGCCCTGCGCCGCCGCCGCCAGCACCGCGATCATGCCGGGACGGGCCAGTTGCGGGGCGGGATAGCTGTTCTTGCTATGCGCAAGACCCAGGCCCAGAAACCCCAGACAAAGCTGCACCGACAGCGCGGCCGGGTCGATGACCGGGCGGGCAAGGGCGCGGTGAAGGTCCGCCCGCTCATCCGCGCTGAACGGACCGGCCAGCACGAAGGCATCCGGCTCGGGGCCGGCGGCCTCGTTCAGATGGGCAAGCGGGGCGTCACCGGCCACTGTCAACAACCCCGAGCATTGCCCCGACAGGCCAAGCTCTCGCATCTGTTTTTTCATGCGAAAGGCGACATTCTCGCGGGAAATCAGCGCGAACCTGTCACCCAGGGTCAGCGCGTACAGCATGGCCGAGCGCCCGGCAGGCACCACCGGGATCGACAGGACCGAGCGCAGCGCCGCAGCCCCGAAATCGGTCGCATCCGCAAGGCAGACCGCGTCGAACCCGTCATGTTCCGCCCGCTGCCCTGCTGCCAGAACCGCCAGATCGGCCAGCGGCCAGCAGGCCGGGCTGCCCGGATCCCCGCGCGATCCCACGGGCGCGACATGGCAAATCTCGGCCTCGGCCCCGCCGGGGCCGGAATAGGGACTGTCGGAAATCAGCAGGATTCGGGTCATCCGCATATTCTCTTTCACAAAGCTTCAGCGGCATCTGCAAGCCGGTGCATGACATTCGACGCATTTCCCGCGGGCATGGGAAAGGCCTGTCGGGCGTGCCGCTGATCCAGCGCGATTGCGGTCGCGGCCATGCGATAGGTCAGCGGACCGGGGTTAATCACCGGAACCGGCAGATGCCGCGCCAGATAGCCATGCGCCTCGTGCATGGTGGTCGATCCCAGAATGATCACATCCGCGCCGTCCTGTTCGACGCAGGCCATCGCTGCCTCGCGCAACAGAGGAAACACCTCATCCTCCTTTCCCGCCAGCAGTGACTGGTTGTCCGGCGTCAGCCCGGCAGCCCGGATCGAGGCGCAACGGCTGCCAAGCCCCAGCTCAGCCAGCGTCTTGGCATAAAGATGCCGCCATTTGTCCCACATCGCCACAATCGAGAAGCGTTCCCCCAGCATCAGCGCGGCCAGCATCGTGTGGCGACCAGGGCCGATCACCGGAATATCCAGAACCGACCGCAGCGCCGTGACACCGGAATCGCTCATCGTGTCGATGCAGACGGCGTCAAAGCCCTGTGCCTGCGCCTCCAGCCCTGCCTCAAGAATGCCCAGGTCGGCCAGAACCGAATCCTGCTGGCTGACATAGCCGGTAGGCGCAAATCGCACCGGGCGGAACTGGAAATCGATCCCCGGTCCAAGCCGTACCGAGGCAAGCTGCGCCTTGCGCCGCGCCAGATTTTCCGCCCCCATCGGAAAGGGCACAATCACCAGAACCTTTGCCATTGCTTGCTCTTTCAGTTTTGCGTTTCACCGATCCGGAACCGGGGGCGCGGACAGGGCGACGCAAAGGCTGTCCGGCGTCTCGCCATCTCCAAGCCTTTCGATCACGTTACGGACACGCTGCGCGCCTGCGGTTCCCCAGACCGGCCCGGCCAGCGCCATGAACTTGTCGGCAACCTCTTGCGGCGAATAAGGGTCAGCCGCGTCGCCGCGATTGGTCAGGGTTTCCCCCGACAGGATACGACCATCCACAAGACGGATCACCACCCTTGCGGGGCGTTTGCCGGGCAGCATGGCAGTATAGTCAGGATTTTCAGCAACCTTGACAAGCCGCGAAAGCCGAACAATCCGTTCATCCCGCAAGGCGGGTGCGCGGAAAGCCGCCACCGATGCCTCGCCATGAACAAGCATCGTCGCGATCGCGAAGGGAACCGAGAATTTTGCCCCCAGCATCGTCACGGGTTCGGGCGCGTCAAGCTGCGCGGCCATGGCATAGCTTTCGACCTCGACCGCCGCGATCAGGGCAGGGTCAGGACAACCGTGATCGCGGATCAGCCCTGCGACAACGTCAAGCGCGCCATGCACGAAACGGCAGGCGGCATGGCGCTTGAAGTAATTGCGCCGGATTTCCCATTGCCAGCCCAGATCGCGGGTCATCACGGCGGCATCGAACCCGCTGGCCAGAACCGAGGAATAGACGGTTCGCACCCCGTCGATTTCACCGGCAAAGCCCGCGCGCACCAGATCCCATGCATAAAGCCCGTTCCGTGCCGCCAGCCCGGCATAGGCATTGCGGACTGTGGCCCCCTCCAGCATGCTGCGCAGGCTGCTGGCGACGCCCATTGACGCAGCGATGTTGAAGCACCCGGCAAATTCGGCCGCCGTTGCGCCTTCGGCCGCACCTGCCGCCACCGCCGCGCCGATCACGCCCCAGGTGCCATGCGGATGCAGCCCGTCGCGCAGCCGGGCCGAGGCACCGACGCGGGCACAGGCCTCGTATCCCAGAACAAAGGCGCGCAGAAAACCGTGGCCGGTCAGCGCGCTGCCCCCGGCACCGGACAGCAGCGCGGGCAGGACATGGATGCCGGGATGGCCGCGCGCGAAGGAATTGCCCTCGTCCAGTTCCAGCGCCGTGCCCGCCGTGCCGTTCAGGAAAGCCGCGTCGCCGCCATGCAGACGTAGCCCGGCGCCGACGGCGATCCCCCGTCCTTGCCCCGCCCCCGGCAGCCTTGACAGCCTGCGGGCCAGCGCAAGGTTTTCGGGTTCCTGCATGCCTGCGGCGATTGCACCGATGCAATCCAGAAGGACCAGCCGGGCCTGTGCATCCAGCGCGGGATCGGCGCGCGCAAGGTTGAAACCGGCGGCGAAATCCGCCCATTCGCTCAGCCAGACGGGCGGCGGTTCGGCCAGCATCACAGAGGCGGGGGTCATCGTCATCGTCAGCTAAAGCCCCAGATAAGAGCGCCGGAGATCGGCATTGCCCGAGATTTCCGCCGCCGTCCCGCTGATCGTGACGACGCCATCCTCGACGATGAACACCCGGCTTGCGACCTCCAGCGATTGCACGACATTCTGTTCCACCAGCATGATCGTCATCCCCGCGCCGTTCAGATCGCGGATCAGGGCGAACATTTCCTCGACCAGCAGCGGCGACAGGCCAAGCGAGGGCTCGTCCAGGATCAGCAATTCCGGCTCGGCCATCATGCCGCGCCCGATCGCCAGCATCTGTTGTTCCCCGCCCGACAGCGTGCCTGCGGGCTGGGTGATGCGTTCGTGCAGGCGCGGGAACCTGTTCAGCACAGCCTCAAGATTGCGGGCGCGGTTGGGCTTGCCGCGACGGTAACTGCCCATTTCCAGATTTTCGCGGACATCCAGATTGGGAAAGATCCGCCGCCCCTCGGGGACATGGATCAGGCCCCTGTCCACGATGGCCTCGGGCGACAGTCCGGTGATCGCCTCGCCCTTGAAGGTGACCTCGCCGCTCCAGACGGGCAGGACGCCGGACAGAACCTTGTTGGTCGTGGTCTTGCCAACCCCGTTCGATCCCAGAACCGCCACGATCTCGCCCGTGCTGACCGACAGGCTGAGGCCGCGCAGAACCTCGACCCCGCGATAGCCCGACCGCAGTTCCGTTATGTCAAGCATCGCCCGCCGCCTCCGCATTCATCCGCTGTGCCGCACCATGACCCAGATAGGCCTCGATCACATGTTCATCGGTGCTGACCTGCGCCGGGGTTCCGCTGGCGATCATCTTGCCCTGCGACAGGACATAGACGAATGCGCACAGGTTCATGACCGCCTGCATCACATGTTCGATCATCAGGATCGTCACGCCCTGATCCCGGATCGCGCGGATTACCGGCACGATGTCGCGCAGCTCTGACGGGTTCAGACCGGCCAGAACCTCGTCCAGCAGCAACAGCCTGGGTTCGGTCGCGATGGCACGGGCCAGTTCCAGCCGCTTGCGCCCTGATACGGTCAGCTCGGATGCCTGCCGGTCCAGCATATGCGACAGTCCGACCTGTTCGGCCACCGCATCCGCCCTTGCATGGGCATCCGCCGCATGGGGATGCCGCAGATAGGCCCCGACGGCGATGTTTTCGCGCACGTTCAGGCCCGAAAACGGCTGGACGATCTGAAAGGTCCGCGCAATGCCCAGCCGCGCGCGCTGATGCGCCCTGAGGCCGGTGACGTCCTGACCGTCAAACCGGATCTGCCCCTCGGTCGGGGTCTGGAACCCGGCGATCATGGTGAACAGGGTGGTCTTGCCCGCCCCGTTCGGACCTATCAATCCCACGATCTGCCCCTGACCGACCGACATCGAGGCATCGTCCACCGCGACCAGCCCGCTGAACCGCTTGGTGACATGTTCGACCTCAAGCATGGCTGGCCCCCGCGGATTTGTTCGTCGCCGCGCGGTGCCAGAGCCGCCCGGCCAGCCCAAGCGCGCCGCCCGGCGCAAACCACACGACCACGACCAGCACGACCCCATAGATCGCCAGATCGACCCCCGGCGCGGCATTCGCGAAATGCTTGGTCAGCTCTCCCAGGCCGTGCAGGGTGAATGCGCCGATCAGCGCGCCCATGCCGCGCCCGCCGACCATTGCCGCCAGCAGCGCCTCGACCGAGATCCAGACACCGTAGCCGATGCCCGCGTCGATGAACAGAAAGTACTGAAGGTACAGGCACCCCGCCGCAGCCGTCATCGCCCCCGAAAGGGTGATCGCCTTGAGCTTGACATCCAGCGCATCGACGCCAAGCGCCATGGCCGCGTCCTCGTTCTCGCGGACTGCCAGCATATAGGCGCCAAAGCGCGAATTGACCAGCGCGCGGGTGATCAGCAGCGCGGCGGCCAGAAAGGCCAGCGCCAGCCACAGGAATGCCGCCCGGCTGGAAAACTGCATGTTCCACAGGCCCACATCCAGCGGCATCAGCAGCCCCGCCGCGCCGCCCGTGACACCAAGAGCATTGGCCAGAATCCGCAGTACCTCGGCAAAGGCCAGCGTGACCAGCGCGAAATACGACCCGCGCAGACCGGCCCGGAAGGACAGAAAGCCGATGACCCAGCCCACGCCAGCGCCCGCCGCGATGGCGATCAGCGTCGCCGCCCAGGCATTGACCCCGAAACCGGTCTGAAGGATCGCCGAGACATAGGCCCCGGTCCCGAAGAATGCCGCATGGCCGAAGGAAAACTGCCCGGCAAAACCGCCCAGCAGGTTCCAGCCCTGCGCGGCAATGGCGATGATCAGGGTGAACACAACGAAATTCAGCACCGAGTTCGACTGCACCAGCAGCGGCAGCGCCGCGATGGCCGCAAGCGCGGCGATGATGGGAAGATAGCCGCGTCCGGTCATGCCTTTGCTCCGAACAACCCGGTCGGCCGGAACAGCAGGACCAGGATGAAGATGATGAAGATACCGATCTGTCCAAGACTGTCGCCCAGAAACAGGCCGCACAGGCTTTCGACCACGCCGATGATCAGCCCGCCCAGCAGCGCGCCGGGGATCGACCCCATGCCGCCCAGTACCACAATGGTAAAGGCGACCAGCACAAAGACCCCGCCGACATGCGGATTGACATAAAAGACCGGCATCAGCAGGCAGGCCGCGATGGCCGTCGTCGCCGCGCCAAGGCCGAATGTCACCGAGAAGATATGTTTCACGTCGATACCCATCAGGCTGGCCCCAAGCTGTTCCTTCGCGACCGCGCGGATCGCCTTGCCGGTATCGGTCCGGGCCAGCAGCACCCACAGCAGGCCAGTGACGACAAGCGCCGCGGCAAAGCCGTAAAGTCGCGCCTTGGACAGCAGCAGCGGCCCCATCTCGACTACCTCGAACGCAAGGTCTGACGGGATCGAGCGGGTGTCGGACTGAAACAGGGCCAGCAGCACGTTTTCGATGATGATCGACAGGCCAAGCGTGACCAGCAGAAAGTTCCCGTCCTCGCCATGGCTGGCCGGGCCGATCACAAAACGCTGCGTGGCATAGCCAAGCCCGTAAAAGACCGCCGCCAGAGGCAGGATCAGCAGATAGGGGCTGACCCCAAGCGCCGAGACCCCCAGCCAGACCGCGAACATGGCAGCGGTCAGAAAGGCACCATGGGCGAAATTGATGATGTGCAGAACGCCGTAAACCAGCGTCAGGCCCAATGCGATCAGGGCATAGACCGCACCTGTCAGCAGACCGTTCAGCATGGCCTCGGCAATGATGGGGATGGGATACATCGCGTGCTCCTGCGTGTCGGGGCGGGGCGGGGCCGCCGCCCTGCACGGATTTAGGCGTTTGCCGGGAAACGGGGTTCGGCGTTGGCAAACTCCTCGGGGTGAACCACCTTGATCCCGCCGTCCTGAACCTGAGTCGAGACCGGCGCCGCGCCCATATTCTGCCCGTTCTCGAACCGGGTCAGGCCATAGGGCATCAGATGGCCGTCAAAGGTCGAGGCCGTGATCGCCTCGATCAGCGCGCCGCGATCGGCCGAACCCGCGCGTTCCAGCGCGTCGGCAACCAGCATGATGTTCGAATAGTTCAGCGGCGTGTTATAGTTCCATGTCCCGCCGCCCGCCTCGATCCGCTGCATCAGTTCGGCATTCTTCGGATTGTTCGGGTTCTGCCAGTGATTCACATCCATGATGCCCTCGGCCGCCTGCGGGTATTCGCTGACAAAGCGCCGGTTCGAGGCCGCGCCGTTCAGAACCGCATAGACCGCCTTGGGCCGGACGCGCTGTTGCTGCATGGTGCGCGCCAGCAGCACCGTTTCGCCGAAATAGGTGCTGGGAATGATCAGATCGGGCCTGGCCGAGCGCAGTTTCAGCACCACATTCGACAGATCGCGCGACGGGGTGGGCACGGGCAGGCGCTCGATGATCTCGAACCCGTGCTGTGGCAGTTCCTGTTCCATCAGATCGGCAAGGCCCGACCCGAACAGCCCGTCCTCGTGGACCAGCGCGACGGATTTGGTCGGCTTGCCCGCCGCGTCGTTGATCTGCACAAGGTTCCGGATCGCCGCCGCCGTGCAGATGGAAAAGCCGGGGGCAAAGCGAAAGGTGTTCTTCAGCCCCCGCTGAGTGATCTTGTCCGACACGCCGACATCGACCATGTAGGCCAGATCATAGCGCGCCGCCGCCTGCGACGCGGCCAGACAGATCGGGCTGGCAAAACCGCCGACAATGGCCGCCACCCCGGCGGATTGCATGTTCTCGACCTCTTGCACGCCGGCATCGGGGCTGGATTGCGCATCGCCAAAGACCATTTCCAGCCGGGCACCGCCCAACGACCTGATCCCGCCTGCGGCATTCACGTCCGCGATGGCCATTTCCGCGCCCTGACGGCCATATTCTCCGTCCAGCGCCAGCGCCCCCGTCACCGGCTGCAACACGCCGATGCGGATCGGCGCGGGTTCGGCCCCGCGCAGGATCGAGGGCGCGGCCATCGCCGCTGCCGTGACCGCCGCACCCTTCAGCGCCGTGCGGCGGCTGATCGCGTGAACCTGTCTGGTCATGTCCTATACTCCCTTGTTGATCTGATTTTGTTGTCCTGAAATGTCCGTCGCCTGCCCGGCCAGAAAGCCCAGCACCACGGCCGCCAGCAGCCCGTTGCCCGACAGATAACCGTCATCGCCATCACCCGAGACGCCGCAGGCCGCACCACCGGCGGCGCAGAGATTTGGAAAGGGCCTGCCCGCCCGGTCCAGCACCCTCGCCCGGTCATCGACCCGCAGCCCGCCCTGCGTGTGAAACAGCGCCCCCGTGACCCGGACACCGCAAAGCGGAGGGGTCAGCCGGGGCTTGCCCGCAAAGTCGCGCCCGAAATCGTCGATGCCCAGTGACAATCCGGCCAGCGTCGCATCCAGCGCATCGGCGGGCAGACCCAGCAGTCCGGCCAGCGCCTGCGCATCCGGGGCGGTCCGTACGGCACCCTGCGCCTCGGCGTTACGGAAATCCTCGAACTGGCGGGCAATCGCGGCGATGCGCGCATCAAAGATCGCCCATGCCACGCCACCGGGCTGCGCCAGAACCTGCCGCGCGGCCTCGGAATAGCCCCGGCTTTCGTTCCAGAACCGCTGCGCCGAGGCATTCACCTGAATGCCGCCTTCGGACATCGTGGCCCAGGTGATCAGGATGCCATGGGGATGCGCCACATTGCCATGGCCCTGAAAGGCCCCCAGATGGCACAGATCGGCCCCCAGCGCCGCGCCCCAATCCAGCGCGTCGCCGGTATTGCCATCATGCCCGAACCACAGCCCCGCTGCGATGTCCGGCAGATATTCGGCGACCTTGGCGCGATTGCCGCCAAAGCCGTTGCAGGCCAGAACGACCCGCCCCGCCCCGACCGTTTCCCGCCCGCCATCGGGCCGCAGAAAGCCCGCCCCGGCGATCCGGTCGCCATCGGCATAAAGCACATCCACCTGCGCCGAGGTCACGATGTCGATCTGCAACGCCTCGCATCGCTGGCGCAGCGCATCCTGAAGATCGCGGCCCGACCGGCCCGGCAGGCCGTGCATGCGGCGGAGCGAATGGCCGGGATAGTCGAACCCGTCCACCACCGAAAACGGCAGGTCATGCGCCTGACACAGCCAGTCGATCACGCGGGCCGAATGTCCGGTCAGGGCGGCCACCAGCGCAGGATCGTTCCGGTGATGCGCCTTGCGCTGAATATCGGCGGCGAACCGGGCCGCGTCGTCGTCGATGCCCGCCGCCCGTTGCAGTGCCGTACCCGCCGCCGGGATCAGCCCCGCCGACAGCGCAGTCGAGCCCTGCGGAACCGTATCGCGTTCCAGCACCAGCACCTGCTGGCCCGCCTGCCGCGCGGCCAGCGCCGCCACCAGACCCGCCGCACCGGCACCGATGACCAGCGTCTCGACGCCAAAGGCAAAATCCGGTGCAGAGCGGTCTATGCGGCCCATGTCACCTCTCTTCGTAGCTGTGGCCAAGCGCCAGCATGGCGGGCGTGCCGATCACCCCGTTCAGCCCGTCGAAATCGAACATCCGGTCCCTGAAGGGCGCATTGCTGCCATGACGGCCAAGGCTGGCATAGTAATCTTGCGCTGTCCGGGCCAGGGCGCGGACGATACCGCCCGGAAAGATCACGATGGAAAAGCCCACGGCCTCAAGATCTGCGGCGGACTGGATCGGAGTCGCGCCGCCCTCGACCATGTTCGCCAGCAAAGGCACCCTGCCGCCGAATTGCCGGACCGTCGCCTGCATCTGCGCCATCGAGCGCGGCGCCTCGATGAACAGGATGTCGGCCCCCGCAGCGACATAGCGTTCGGCACGTTCGCAGGCGGCCCCGAAACCCTCGACGGCGATGGCGTCGGTACGGGCGATGATCAGCGTGCCGTCGCTGGCGCGCGCATCGGCCATCGCCCTGATCTTGCCGACCATCTCGGCTGCGCCGATCAGCGATTTGTCGGACAGGTGGCCGCAGCGTTTCGGAAAGGTCTGATCCTCGACCTGAAGCGCGGTTGCCCCCGCGCGCTCATAGATGCGCATCGTCCGGGCGGCGTTCAGTGCATTGCCAAAGCCGGTATCGGCGTCGATGATCACCGGCAGGTCGGTCCGGTCGCGGATCAGCATCATCGTATCCGCCATTTCCGACATGGTGCTAAGCCCGATATCCGGCCGCCCCAGCCGGGTATAGGCCACCGCCGCGCCGGAAAGATACAGCAGCTCGAACCCCGCCTCGGTGGCGATACTCGCCGTCAGCCCGTCATAGACGCCGGGAGCGATGGCGATCCGGTCCTGTTTCAGTCTGTCGCGCAGGCTCATGACAGATCACCGGTCAGGCGCAGCATGTCGGCGCAGCTTGTGACCCGCGATACCGTTCCCAGCGAGATCAGCGTCGCCTCGTGCACATCGTCCCGGAAGGCCGCGCAGCCATCGGACAGCAGGATCGTCCCGATTCCGCGCAGATGGGCATCGCGCACCGTGCTGGCGACACCGCCATTGGTCACGATCCCGCCGACGATCAGCGTGTCGATCCCCGTCGCCTTTAGGATATGGTCCAGGCGGGTCTGATAAAAGGCGGAATAGGCGACCTTTTCCACCATGAAATCAGCCTGTGGCAGGTCATCGACCAGATCATGCCCAAAGCTGCCGGGTTCGAAATCGCCCGCGCCCAGAAACGGGCGCAATTCCTTGAGATGGGGGGCGATCAGCGGTTCGCCTCCGCGGCGGGGAATCAGCGTGAACTGGGCCGAGACAAAGATGCCCCCCTGCGCGCGCAGCCCCTGAATTATCGGGGCGATACGGGCGGGCAGCGCAGCGATGGCCGGGGCTGTCTGCCCCGCCCGGCCATAGGCGCCCTGCGGATGCAGAAAGTCGTTTTGCAGGTCGATCGTCAGCACCGCGCTGCGTTCCGGGGCAAAATCGTGCTTCATGTTCTGGCCTCGATAATGACATTGCCAAAGGTATCGACGGTGCCGGTCAGCGACGGCTCTATCAGGATGGTGGTGTCGGGCTGTTCCAGAACGGCAGGCCCCCGGATGACCGCGCCGACCGGCAGATCCAGCCGCGCATAGACCCGCGTGTCATGCCAGGCATCGCCGAAATGCACCCGCCGCGTGGATTTCAGCGCCGCCGAGGCATCGCCCGTGGCCGTCGGCGCAAGGCTGGACAGGTCGAATTTCGGGCGCACACCGATCACCGCCGTGCGCAGGTTCATCACCCTCCGGGTTCCGCCCGCCAGCAGCCGACCATAGATCGCCTGATAGGCCGTGTCGAAGGCTTGGGCGATGTCGGCGCGGGTGACGGGGGCGGCCTTGCCATCCCGGATCGCGACGGTCAGGGGCACGGGCACCGTATGGGTCTGCCCGACATAGGCCATGTCCAGCTCGAACCGGGCCTCGCGCCGGTCGAAATTGCAGCCCGAGGCCACAAGCAGCGCCATACCCCTGTCGAAATGATCCTGCATCAGCGCGGCAAGCGCGATCTCATCCACCTCGTCGGTCAGGGTGTTGACGGTCTGGACGAAATCCTGCCGCATATCGGCGATGACGCAGCCCATGGCGCTGGTCACACCCGGATAGCGCGGCACGATGGCCCGCCCGATACCCACATCGGCCAGCATCGCGCCCGCATGCAGCGCGCCGCCGCCGCCAAAGGGCATGAAGGCAAAGCGGCCCGGATCCAGCCCGCGTTCGATGCTGACCAGCCTGATCGCACCCGCCATGCGGCTGTTGGCGACACGCAGGATCGCCTCGGCTGCGGCAACGGTATCCAGCGCAAGCGGCTGACCGACATGCAGGTCGATGGCCCGCGCCGCAGCATCCACATCCAGCCGGTCCAGCGCGCCAATGGGGCTGTTGGCGTCGATGCGGCCCAGAACCACATTGGCATCGGTCACGGTGGGCCGGTCATTGCCGCGCCCATAGGCCACCGGACCGGGATCGCTGCCTGCGCTTTCGGGGCCGATATTCAGCATTCCGCCCTTGTCCACCCAGGCAATCGAGCCGCCCCCCGCGCTGATCGTCTGGATCTCGATCATGGGCGAGCGGATGACCATCCCGAAATCGATCGAGGTTTCCGCCGCCAGCATGGTCTGCCCGCCCGAAATCAGCGACACGTCAAAGCTGGTACCGCCGACATCGCCGGTGATCACATCGTCAAAGCCCGCGCATTGCGCGATATAGCCCGCCGCGATCACCCCCGCCGCCGGGCCGGACAGCGCCGTGCGCGCCGGCAGGCGGCAGGCGACATCGACATCCATCACCCCGCCATTCGACTGGACGATCATGAATTCGCCGCCAAAGCCATCCCCCGCCAGCGCCTTTTGCAGGCGGCGCAGATAGCCCGCGACTTCGGGTTGCAGGCAGGCATTCAGCGCGGTGGTGGAAAAACGTTCAAATTCCCTGATTTCAGGCAGGATTTCCGATGAGCAGGACACATGCGGACTGGGCCATATGTCACGCAGCGCCTGAACTGCCACGGCCTCGTTCGCGGGGTTGGCATAGGCATTCGCGAACAGCACCGCCACGGCCAGACAACCCCGGTCCAGCAATTCGCGACCTGCCGCGACAATGGCAGAGGGATCGACCGGTTCCAGAATTGTACCATCGGCCAGCGTCCGTTCGGCCACCTCCAGCCGCAGGTCGCGGGGCACCACGGGTTCGAAATCGCCGCGCAACCCCCAGGTGCGCGGCCGGTCGCGACGGCGCATCTCCAGCACGTCGCGCAGCCCGGCGGTGGTGATAACGCCGATCCGCGCGCCCTTGCGTTCCAGCAGCGCGTTGGTGCCCGCCGTGGTGCCGTGAACCACCGCCGAGACCTGCGCCGGATCGTCCGTCACCTCTGCGATGCCGCGCAGAAAACCGCCGGACTGGTCCGGTCGGGTGGTGGGAACCTTGGCAACGCGGGCCTGTCCGGTCGCCTCGTCCAGCATGAAAATGTCGGTAAAGGTACCGCCGACATCGACTCCGATCATCCGGCTGCGGCTCATGCCCCGGCCCCCTTCCAAGCAGGACCATAGGCCGCCGTCGCCGCATCCGCGCTGACATAACCAAGCGCCACGTCACGCGCCACCGCTGCGGGGCTGCGATCCGCCGCCGCGCCAAAGCCGCCGCCGCCCGGTGTTTCCAGACGCACCGACTGGCCGCGCCGCAAGCGGATGCCACGCATCTTGGACAGCATGGGCGGGCGATGCCAGCCGTCATCCTGCTGATAGGAAAACACGTTCAGGGCGGCGGGCTGACCCCCGGCCACACCCTGAGGCGCATGACGGCCACGTTCGCCGAACAGGAACGCCTCGGCCTTTTCCTCAAGTAGTTCAATCTGATAGATTGCACCCAGCCCACCCCGATGCGCGCCCGCACCTGCGCTGTCGGGGCGCAGCGCCCATTGCCGGAACAGGACCGGATAGGCCGCCTCAAGGATTTCCAGTGGCGGGATCGTCGCGGTCGAGATCGGCGCATTGCCGTGGTTCAGCCCGTCGCTTTCCCCCGAGCCGCCATGCCCCCCGCCGAAAAAGCTGAACATCACCCAAGGCTTGCCATTCGCGCGCATGCCCGTGATCGACAGCGCATTGATCGTGCCATAGGCATTCGCAACCGCCCGTTCCGGCGCGGCCTGCCCCGCCGCCGCGAAAATCACGTCGATCATGCGCAGGATGGTTTCCGTGTACCCCCCTGTCGGCGCCGGAAAGCTGGCCGCCAGCAGCGAGCCCTCGGGGATGGTCACGTCGATCTGCCGCATCACCCCGGCATTCGCGGGCAGCGCCGGGAACATGTGCTTGATCGCGACATAGACCGTCGCAACCGCCGTCGGCAACGCGATATTGACCGGACCGGCGACAGCGGGCGCGGTGCCGGTGAAATCCAGCGACATCCGCCCGCCGCTGACCTCCAGCGCGACGCGGACCGGCAGCGGCTGGTCCGAGATGCCGTCATTGTCCAGAAAATCCTCGGCCTGCCAGCGGCCATCGGGCAAAGTTTCGATCTCGGCCCGCGCCAGCGCCTGCGCCCGGTCGCCAAGCGCATCCAGCGCCGCGCGCACCGTATCGGCACCATATTCGTCCAGCAGCGCATTCAGCCTTCGCACGCCCAGATCCAGCGCGCCAAGCTGGCCGTTCAGATCGCCCGTGGCCGATTGCGGCATCCTTGTGTTGCGCATGATGATGTCGATCACATCGGTCTGCACCACTCCTGCGCGCACCAGCCGGACTGGAGGCAGCACGAATGCCTCTTGAAACACATCGGTCGCGGCGGGGTTATAGTTTCCGGGCACATTGCCGCCGACATCGTGCCAATGCCCGACACTGGCCAGATGGCAGAACAGCTTGCCGCGATGGAAACATGGCCGCACCAGCCGCATGTCCGACAGATGCGTGCCGCCGATATGGGCATCGTTGAAGATATAGACATCGCCATCGTTCAGCCCGCCATTCGCGGCGGCCTTGTCGATCACCGCCTTGACCGCAAAGGCCATGACGCCGACAAAGATCGGCAGCCCCGACTTGCCCTGAATCAGCGTATCGCCGGTTTCCGCGTGATAAAGGCCGTGACTGGCGTCATGCGCCTCGGCGATGATCGGATTGAAGGCCGAGCGGAACAGCGTTGCGTCCATCTCGTCCGCGATCTGTTCCATCCGGCCCGTCAGGACCGCCAGGGTGATGGGGTCGATCTTGTTCATGCGTTGCCTTTCACGGCGGCCGCGCCAGCAGGCACCGGCCGCATCCTGTGGTTCCCGAACATTGTGAAGCCTCTCCTCCGCCTCAAAATCTGTTCTATAAAAGATACATCTTTTCGGCAATAAAAAATATGTGTTATGTGTCGGGCGACAAGCCTATACTCGGCTGACTGTGCAACGGGACGCTGAAAGACATGACCGAACAGGCGCGGACCCTTATGCCGGCTGGCGCGGACCTGCCCGAGGGCGGCAAGGCTCGGCGGGTTTATTTGCTGCTGCGCGACGAAATCGCGGGCGGGCAGCGTCCGGCGGGCAGCGCGCTGCCAAGCGAACAGCAATTGTCGCGGATGCATGGCGTGTCGCGCGTCACCATCCGGCGCGCGCTGGATGCGCTGGTGGCGAACGGGCTGATCCGCAAGAAAGTCGGTTCGGGCTCGGTTGTATGCGAGACGACGCCGACGATCACCGGCGATCTCAGCACGCTGATCACGCATATCGTCTCGATGGGGCGCGGAACCGAGGCGCGGCTGATGTCTTTCGCCTATCAGCCCGCCCCGCCCGCCGTCGCCGAGGCGATGAACCTTGCCCCCGGCGCAATGGTGCAGCACGCCGTGCGCATCCGGCTGGCCGAGGGTGAGCCGTTTTCACATCTGACGACCTATGTGCCCGAACAGATCGCCCGCAACTATTCCGAGGCGGAACTGGCGGGCGCGCCGATGTTCGCCCTGCTGGAACGCAGCGGCGCAAGGATCGAATCGGCGCGGCAATGGGTATCCGCCGTGCTTGCCTCGCCCGAGGTGGCCGGGATGATGCAGATTGCCGTCGGTTCGGCCCTGCTGTCGCTGACGCGGGTCATTCACGACGCGGATGGCAAGGGGGTCGAGTATCTGTCCGCTCTGTACCGGCCAGACCGGTTCCGGCTGGAAATGGCGCTGAACCGGGTTGGGAACAGCGGCAGAAAATCATGGCAGCCGGTCGTCGCAGGCGGGTTATCCCCATGAGCCGCACGATGCTGGACAAAATCTGGACGCGGCACGAAATTCTGACGGCGGAAAACGGCGCCTCGTTGCTGTGGGTGGACCGGCATCTGGTGCATGAGGGCTCGCATCATGCCTTTCGCAAGCTTGCCGGACGTGCCCTGCCCGTCGCGCGCCCCGACCTGACCTTTGCGGTGGTCGATCACTATGCCCCAACGCGCGGACGCGACCGGTTGGCGGGCACCGTACAGGGCCGGATGATCGACACGCTGCGCGACAATGCGGGCCGCCACGGGCTGCGCCTTTTTGACCTGAACGATCCGCGACAGGGCATTGTCCATGTGATCGGCCCGGAACAGGGGTTGACCCTGCCCGGCCTGCTGATCAATTGCGGCGACAGCCACACCTCGACCCATGGCGCATTCGGCGCGCTGGCCTTTGGCATCGGCGCGACCGAGGTGGCGCATGTCCTGGCAACCCAGACCATCTGGCAGGACAGGCCGAAAACCATGCGCATCACCATCGACGGCAGGCCCGGCCCCGGCGTCGGGGCCAAGGACTTTGCACTTGGCTGGATCGCCCGACTGGGGGCCGACGGCGCGCGGGGGCATGCGGTGGAATATGCCGGCGCAGCGGTGCGCGCCCTGTCGATGGAGGGGCGGATGACCCTGTGCAACCTGACGATCGAAGGCGGCGGCAGGCTGGGCATGGTTGCGCCCGATGACAGGACGCTGGCCTATCTGAAGGGCCGGCCCCATGCGCCGCAGGCCGACTGGAGCCGTCTGGCGGACAAGTGGCTGTCTCTGGCAAGCGACCGTGACGCGCAATTCAACACCGAGTTCACACTGGACGCCACCAGCCTTGCGCCGGTCGTCACCTGGGGCACCAGCCCCGAGGATGCGCTGCCCATCGACGCCACGATCCCCGACCCGGCCCGCGCCGCGCCCGGCAAGGCCGACCATATCCGCGACGCGCTGGATTACATGGGGCTGACACCGGGCTGCCCGCTTCAGGGGATACCCGTCGATCAGGTCTTTATCGGTTCCTGCACCAACGCAAGGATCGAGGATCTGCGCGCCGCCGCCGCCATTCTTGCGGGACGCAAGGCGCGAATCAGAGGGATGGTCTCGCCCGGATCGGGGCTGGTCAGGGCGCAGGCCGAGGACGAGGGGCTGGACCGGCTCTTTCGCGAGGCCGGGCTGGACTGGGTCGCACCGGGCTGTTCGATGTGCGTGGCCATGAACGGCGATTCCGCACCGCCGGGATCGCGCGTCGCCTCGACCACCAACCGTAATTTCAAGGGCCGCCAGGGCCGGGGCGTGCGCACCCATCTGATGTCGCCCGCCATGGCCGCCGCCGCCGCCATAACCGGGACGCTGACCGATATGCGCCCGTTTTTGCAGGGCCGCCACCCATGACTGGCTGGACCACGCATGCGGGCCGCGCCGCCGGGCTGGCGCTGGAAAGCATCGACACGGATCAACTGATTCCCGCGCGCTTCATGGCAACTCCACGCGATCAGGGCTATGGCCGCTTTCTACTGCATGACATGCGCTTTGGTGCCGATGGCCGCCCGCGGCCCACGCCGCTGCGCGACGATACCAGCGTACTTGTCGCCCGCCGCAATTTCGGCAGCGGGTCATCGCGCGAGGCGGCGGTCTATGCGCTGGTCGATTACGGCATCCGCGCGGTCATCGCGCCCGGTTTCGGCGACATCTTCGCCTCGAACGCGGTGAATAACGGCCTGCTGCCCGCGCGCATCCCCGACACAGCGGTCGAGGCGATGCTGGCCCGCCTTGCCGATGCAGATGCCGAGGCGCGGATCGACCTGACCGCCGGAACGCTGCGTGTCGCCGGGATCGAGGCGCGCTTTGACCTGCCCGAAAGCTGGAAGGTCAAGCTGATCAACGGCTGGGACGATATCGACCTGACCCTGCAACACCGCGACCGGATCGCCGCGTTCGCACGCAGCTATCAGGACGATCCCGCCCACCGCCCCGAGAACTGATATAGCCGGACGCTCTGAAGGTGATCATGTTGTCTGGCACAACCTTCTGATCTGACGCAGATGCTGCGCAGATTTTGTCATCAAAATCAGCTTCCGTCAGCCATACCGACAGTCTTGAAGGCTGCCCCGCAGCAACGCCAGCAGCAGCAATATCCGCGCCTCCGGCCTTCGAAATCGGGGCCGCCGGTATCAGGCGCGTATTTCGTCGCGGGTCAGGGCGTCCGGGGACGGCTTCACCGGTTCGACCTCGACCGTGATGTGGGACAGGCCGGAAAGGTGGTTCAGGCGGGTCTTGTAGCACGAAGGCAGCCGGGGGCTGGACGATGCGATGGCAATGATGGCAGCGCTGTGGCCGGGGCCTACCTGCCAGACATGCAGGTCGGTGATCCGGTCGTCGGGCGTCTCTATCGCCTGCCGGATCGCGGTCTCCAGCCCCTGCCCTTCCGGCAGCCTGTCCAGCAGCACGCCACCCGCATCCCGCATCAGCCCCCAGGACCAGCGCGAGATGACCAGCGCACCAACCACGCCCATGATTGGATCTGCCCGGTTCCATCCATAGGCCCATCCCAGCAGCAGCGCCGCGATCGCCAGAACCGACGTCAGTGCATCGGCCAGCACATGCAGATAGGCCGCACGCAGGTTGTTATCATGCCCGTGGTCATGCGCGTGGTCATGCCCGTGATGGTGGTGGTCGGCGTGGTCGTCGCGCAGCAGCCACGCGCAGATCAGGTTGACGGCCAGCCCCAGCACCGCGACCATGATCGCCTGACCAAAGCTGATCGGCACCGGATCCGCAAAGCGCATCAGGCTTTCCCAGCCGATCAGCAGCGCAATCAGGGCCAGCGCCACCGCACTGGCGAATCCGGCCAGATCGCCCAGTTTCCCGGTCCCGAAGGTAAAGCGCCGGTCCCGCGCGTAGCGGCGCGCATAGCCATAGGCCAGCGCCGCAATCAGCATGGCACCCGCATGAGTGGACATGTGCCAGCCATCGGCGATCAGCGCCATGGAACCGAATATGTGGCCCGCGCCGATCTCGGCCACCATCATCGCGGCGGTCAGGGCGATCACCAGCCAGACCCGGCGCTCGTTCCGGTCCTGATCCCTGCCCAGAAAGACGTGGTCATGCCCCGTCACCGCTGCATCATTCATTTCAGATAACTCCGCAAAATTTCGATCATTTCATCCGCGCCATGCCGGCGCTCGGCCTCGGATGCCGCTTCGACGACATGTTCGCGCAGATGATCCTCCATCACTTCGCGGGTCAGCCCGTTCATTGCGCCACGGATCGAGGCAAGCTGGCGCAATATCTCGGCGCAGCCGGTTTCCGCGTCCAGCGCGCGCTCGACCCCCTCAAGCTGGCCCTTGATCCGCCTGATCCGGGCGATCAGCGGAGTTTTGTCGCGAATGGTGTGGGTCATTCTGGCCTGCTTCGGTCACATATAGCAGGGGGGACTATATGGAAACCGGGAACGGAGTCAAAGCTTCATGACATCGCCGGACGAACGGATCACATGACCGCGCCGCTTGTCGGGGCGGCCCGGTCGGGACAGGAATCAGATGGACCGTGTTGCATAAGTCCTTTCCGAGGCGTAGCCATTTGGTCGTTTTGACAACAGGGCCATGGGATGCCTTTCAAATACAATACGGCGCGGCGGGATCGTGACCTTCTGCCTGACCACCGAGCATGTCGGGGATCCCGCCGCTCTGCCCGATCTTCTGGCCGATGTCATCGCTCCGGTGCGCCGCTTCATCGCCGACGGCACCTGTGATGGCACGCAACCACCGCGACGGTCCGGCAGGCCCCGGGACCGGATGTCAAACTTCCCGCCACCGAAGACCGCTGTCCCGACCGATTGCGAGCTGCGCAACGCCCGGATCGACATGATCGCCGGGCATGGCCACGGATCACGCGGCGAGGCCCGGATCGGGCGCTTCAAGCAGGTCATCGGACCGAACCTGCGCGGCCGCAAACTGGAGACCCAGACCACCGAAACCAAAATCGCCACCCGCGCCCTGAACCGCATGAACCACCTTGGGCGCGTGGTCCATGAGCGTGTCGCATGACGATCAGGGGAAAAGGGGCCGGTGCGAGCAGAACTTTGTTCGTGCAACACGGTCGCTTGGCAGCTTGTTGGGGCGCTGACCAGAAGCAGCGGGCCAATTGGGTTGCCTTCACATCGTTCAGCGAATCGTGGCCGGGGGTGCAAAACACCCCGGCAATGGTGCCGCAGGCAATCGGGCCCGCTACGGCCCCGGCGCCTGATCCCGGCGAAATCGTCAGCCTCTTCCAGGGGCTCCCTCTCCGCTTCTGGCAATCACCGGGCAGCGACCGCGCTGCTGCTTGCAACGGATCGTGGCCGCATCTACGCTGTTGCCAATGACAAAGCACCGCGCCATTCCCCCGCATCAACCCGCCAGCCCCTGCGTCAATATCTGTGTGATGGACCCGACCAGCGGGGTCTGTACGGGTTGCTTACGTACGCTGGACGAAATTGCCGCGTGGGGCAGCCTGTCGCCTGATCAGCGAAGCGCGATCATGGAGGAACTGCCGACCCGCCGTTTGGGGATCGGGCCGGGCGAGGCGCGACCTGCCCGCACGCCCGGCGGCTGACACGCCCCTCCCCCGGCGCAGGATCGGCGCAGGATCGGCGCGGGTTTGACAAAGTCGCTCTGCCAGTCCAGTTGCAGTCGCGACACTGACAGGAACCCTATTGTGCCGCAGGATCTTCTTTCAGACGATTGCGCCCGCTGCGCGGCCCTGTGCTGCATGGCCCTTGCCTTCGACGAGGGCCCGTCCTTCGCGATAGGCAAACCGGCGGGAACCCCCTGCCGCCATCTGGGCGCGGACCATGGCTGCGCCATCCACCAGCACCGCCGCACCGCCGGTTTCAGCGGTTGTATCGGCTATAGTTGCAATGGCGCAGGCCAGAGGGTGACGCAAGAGTGCTTTGGCGGAAGGTCGTGGCGCGATGCGCCCGAACTGGCCGTGCCGATGATCGAGGCTTTTCAGCGCGCCCGCCGCATCCATGACTGGTTGCTGCTCTTGCGCGAGGCCCGGAAATTGCCGCTGACCGCAGATCAGCAGGCCGGGGCGCAGCGGCTGGAAACTGCCCTGACCCCCGATGCCGGAATTGGCGAAAGCTGGCTGGCGGAAACGGCAACGGGGGCGATGGAAAGGCAGGTCACGAGTTTTCTGACCTCGCTGAAAGAGACTGCCCGCGCCCGGATGCCCAAGGGGGCCTGACGGCGGCGGGGGGTCCGGGGGGCGCAGCGCCCCCGGCCATCGCGGGACGCAAATCAACCGGCGGTGCCGTGCCGAAAAGACCTGCCGCATTACACGGAACGGGGTAAATATTGCTCACAACCCGTGTCATACCAACGGCCCTATTCATTGACCTTTTCCCGGTCTCTTGATGTGATCGAGTTGATTGTGCCGGGGCAGTTGGCGAAGGAGTTCCATGCGTCGCAACATTTGCCGACGATATCGTCGTAGCCGTCGAAGACGGTGATCGCCAGTTTGTTGGATCGGAGACAGGCCGTTGCAGACGCCTGTAGGTCGGGACGGGTTTCACAGGTGATCCGCGTTCGCTGGCGATATGGCTCAGGTTCACCGTCCGCGCACCGATCGTGATCAGCAGTGTCAGCGTCTCCAGCCGGCTCTTGCTCAGATCAATATGCGGCGATAGTTTTTCGCTGAGGGCAGCGCTGAATTTCGTGATCATCTGACAATCCTGTTCGCAAGGCAGAATCCGTCAGAAAATCACAACGCGATGCCCTCAACCACCCTAGTCCTTCAACTCATCTGATTTGACACTTTCCGGATTTTCTGAATCCCTGCCCCGGAACAGGTTTCAGGAGGGTATTGGGATGGGCGAAGGTGGGCTTCGGGTTAGATATGTTGTTCGGCTTGATGCTGACGAGCGGGCGCGGCTGGAGAGGATGATCGGCAAGGGCCGGGATGCGGCCTATCGGCTTCTGAAGGCGCGGATCCTGCTGAAGGCGGAT
>NZ_JBKEBL010000343.1:0-7707 GCF_047973135.1 Paracoccus sp. (in: a-proteobacteria) | reverse complement strand
GTTCTACAAACCTCAATGCGTCCAGGGTGCGCGGCGGTCGGTGGCGAAATTCTCGCCATAGCCGCGGGGGCGGATGTTCGGGGCGCGGCCATGTGGTTCCTGTACGATGAAATCCAGACCGCGTTCGCGGGCGTAATCTTCGGCCTGCTTGCGGGTGTCGAATTTCAGGTGGACCTGGCTTTGCGTGTCGTCGCTGCTGGTCCAGCCCATCAGCGGATCGATCTCACGCGGGTCGGCGGACGGAAATTCCAGCACCCAGCCTTTTGTCCGGGCGGTGCCGGATTGCATGGCGTTGCGGGCGGGCTGATAGATGCGGACACGCATGGCAGGTTTCCTTTGGCTTCGACCGCTGAACTTATCGCCAATGTCGCCGCGCGGATCAAGCCCGGAACGGATGGGCAGGCTGCGGCGTTATCCCGTGGCATCTGAATCAATGACAACGAGGTATCCATGAAAACCCCCGGTCTTTGTCTGCTGATGACAGCATTCGCCAGTGGCCTGCCTGCCGTTGCGCAGGATATGGCCGCCCCCCTGACCGCCGAAATCGCATCCGCCGATGGTGCGGCCCTTGGCACCGTGACCGCTCGGCCCACCGAATCGGGCATGATGAGCGTGACCATCGCCCTGGTCGGGGCGCCGCCCGGCGTGCATGCGGTGCATATCCACGAAACCGGCCTTTGCGAGCCGCCGGATTTTGCCTCGGCCGGCGGGCATCTGGCGAATGGAGCCGATCACGGCGTGATGTCGCCGGCGGGGCCCCATCCGGGCGACATGCCCAATCTTGTGATCCCCGAGGGCGGTGCGCTGACGGTCGAGTATTTCGTGCCGAACCTGACGACCGGCCTGATGATGGACGAGGACGGCGCGGCCTTCATTATCCATGCCGGGGCCGACGATTACGTCAGCCAGCCCTCGGGCGAGGCGGGCGGGCGGATCGGCTGCGGTGTTTTCGCGCCGTGATGCGGGCTTGTCCCGGCAGCCATGCAGGCTGACCCGTGGCCGTGCCAATGGCGGCACAGGCCCTTTGCGATCCTGATGACAAGCGAGACAGAGGGTTGGCGAACGGCTGCGGGGGCCTCGGTTCCGGGCCGGGTCTGCCGTGCCGTCGTCGCAAGACCGGGCCTTCAGGAACGGTCAGTCGCCGGGGCCGACGGGATCACGCCTTGGTTGCGCTGACCGGGGGAGTCTTGGTGCGCGCGCGCTGCCGCGCCTCGCGCCAGGTGATATAGCTGATCGCGGCGATCATGACTGCGCCGCCCAGAATGACCCAGCCGTCCAGCGGCTCGTGGAACAGGGTGGTGCCTAGCAGGCTGGCCCAGATCAGTTGCAGGAAGGTGACGGGCTGCGTTACCGTCAGGGGTGCGGCGGAAAAGGCGCGTGTCATGGTGTAATGTCCCAGCGTGGCAAAGGCGGCGACCAGCGCCAGCCAGCCGGTCTGCGCCCATGTCGGTGGCACCCAGACGGCCCAGGCCAGCGGCGCAAGGCCGATGGACACGGTGACGGACAGCATGGCGACAACCACTGCCGCCGAGGCCCTGTCGGCCAGTTGCTTGGCGATCAGATAGGATGACCCGAATGCGATTGCCGCCGCCACTTGCGACAGATGCCCGGGGTCGAGGGGGCGCAGTCCCGGTCGCAGCACGATCAGCGCCCCCAGCAGGGCGACGCCGATGGCAATGATGCGGCGGCGGGCCAGACGCTCGCCCAGAAACAGCGCCGCTCCGATAGTGACGACGATGGGATTCAGAAAGCCGATCGCCGTAACCTCGGCGATTGTGATCCGCGACATGGCATAGAACCAGGCGATCACGGCGATTACATGCAGCCCGCCGCGCAGCGCGAACATCCCCCACAGCCGTACGGGAAAGCCCTGCCGAAGCGCTGGCCAGATCACCGGCAGCAGCAGGATCAGACCAAAGAGAAAGCGGATGAAAGCGGCCTGCGGGGCCGGCAATGCGCCCCCAAGCCCGCGCACGATACCGTTCACCGCGACAAAGCTAAGCCCCGTCAGCAGCATCCAGCCGATGCCGATCAGATCACGACGGGTTTCAGGTTCCAATTGCATGATCTGCAACTGCCGTCTTTTGCGGAAAAGCGCAAGTGTGCTGTGGGAATAAAGTGATAGCCGGCCGACATGATCCCTTTGAACGCGTCTGGCCATATCAGACCGGCCGTTTGCGCACCAGTTCCGTGACGAGGCCGGTCACGACCGTCTTGCCGTGCTGATTGCGCAGGGTCACGCGGTCGGTGACGATGCCTGCTTCGGGGCGCGAGGCGCTGTCGCGCAGGGACACGGTTTCCCATTCGGCCTGCACCGTGTCGCCAATCCGGACCGGGGCGGTAAAGCGTATCTCGGACCAGCCCAGAAGGGCCAGACCCGACGACACCAGCCGCCCCGAGCGTACGATCAGCCCGTGCATCAACGCAAGGTTCAGCATGCCATGCGCGATGCGGCCGCCAAATTCGGTCGTGGCGGCATGGGAGTCGCTGGTGTGCAATTCGGCCATGTCGCCGGTCAGCCCGGCGAAGAGGCCGATATCGGCCCCGGTTACGGTCCGCGTGGGCGACAGGCCGTTGTGACCGATGGCCTGATCCTCGAACCAGTCCGGGCGCGCGGGCGAGGGAATGGTCATAGATGCGCCCTCGCATTGCCGGGATGGCATTGATGCGGCGGCGCATCGGAATCGCGTTTCGCGGACAGCAGGCTCAGCCCGTGTTGCCTGGGCAGGGGCGGCATCCGCGCCCTGGACGCAAGGGCGGCGATTGCAAGGCCCGCCGCAGCCCTTTCGAAATTCGGCATGCTTTCCTCTTGCATTGTTCCGGATGCACGACAGCCTGCGCCCGGATCGCAGACCCGACGATTTCGCAGCATTCTGTATGCGTGCTATCTGTAATCTAGATTATGAATTTCAACCAGACAAGTGGCTTGCCCGAAAAATAATTAGCTAGGTTACGGTATGCATGTTGATATAAAGCTTGACCTGTGTATCATATGTCCTGTCACGGGTAAAAGGGGGGGAAGGGAATGATCGAATGGATCAACACCGCGCCGGAACTGGCCGATCCCGGGTATCTGCCGGGTGACGATCTGCGGCATCGCCCGGAAGCCGGGGGCAAGTCGCGGGATTCGCTGTTCTGGCAGATGGTGATGCCGGATCACGACCTTGGTTTTCAGTGCTATCTCTACCTGACCGGAACCGGCAAGGCCGGGTTCAACGTCATTCTGTGGGGCAAGGACCGCAAGGCCCATGTCATTGACCTGATGCAAGGCGATGTTCCCGACAATATGGATTTCGACGATTTCCGCCTGAAGGGGCTGCATGTCATCCAGCCCGCCGATCAGCGCAGCGCGACGCTGCGCTATGAAAGCGACAGGATCAGGCTGGACTATGCGTTCAGTGGTTTTCACGCGCCCTTCAGCTATCGTTCGAACCCCGACGGGCTGCCCTCGTGGTTCGCCCACAACCGGCTGGAGCAGTCGGGCTGGGTCACGGGCTTTGTCGAATGGGATGGCGGGCGGGTCGGTTTCGGCCGCATCGGCCATCGCGACCATTCCTGGGGTGTGCGTCACTGGCAGGCCCCGCAGCATTGGAAATGGCTGGTCGCCTATACGCCCGACGCCAGCCGCATCGTCAACCTGTGGATCTGGCAGGCGCGCGGGGATCTGGGTGTGGGCGGCTATGTCATCCGTGACGGCGAACTGGTGCCGGTTGCCAGCGCCCGGCAGCGGGCCGAATATGACGACGACATGACCCAGCGGCGCATCGAGGTGACGATCACCGACATTCGCGGCGGCACCTGCGACCTGACGATGGAGAGGTTCGGCCTGGTCCGGCTGCCGACCGGAGGGCGCTATGCCACGATGATCATGGAGGCCGCCTGTACCGCCCGGATCGATGGGCGCGAGGCGGCGGGGCAGTTCGAATGCCAGTGGCCGATGACCTATCTTGAGAACCTGACCGAACTGAACGGGCAGGGCGCATGAGCCGGGACTGGGACGGCGCGACGCTGGCCGCCCTGACCGGGTTTCTGGACCGCAAAGGGCTGCTGGATGGCGATCCCGCGCCGTGCCGGATCGGGGACGGGCACTCGAACCTGACCTATCTGATCCGTGTCAGGGGCGGGAATGCCGTGCTGCGCCGCCCTCCTCCTCCGCCTCTGCCCAGGGGGGCGAATGATGTCCTGCGCGAAGCGCGGGTGCTGACCGCACTTGGCGATCAGCCGGTTCCGACGCCTGCGGTGCGCGCCGTGGCGCAGGCGGGCGAGGTGCTGGATGTACCTTTCTACATCATGGATCATGTTCCAGGTGCTGTTCTGACCACGGCCCTGCCCACGGAATATGACGGGGCTGGCGCGGCGCTTGCCTTTGGTCTGATCGACGGGCTGGCGCAATTGCATGCCGTGGACTGGAGGGCCTGCGGGCTGTCGGATTTCGGTCGGCCTGACGATTTCAATGCCCGCCATCTGCGCCGGATGACCGGCCTGATGCAGAGGCGCGACGGCCCGGTGCCAGCCTTCCTTGCCGACATGGCCGGGGAACTGAGCCGCGACATCCCCACCGAAAGCGGCGCGGCGATCCTGCATAACGACTATCGGCTGGGCAATGTGATCTGGTCTGCGGACACGCCGCCCCGGCTGCTGGCGGTACTGGACTGGGAACTGGCGACCATCGGCGATCCGCTGCTGGATCTGGGCTATTTCGCCTGTTGCTATCCGGTGCCGGGCGAGGTTCCGACACCGACACAGGATCTGTCCCTGGCCCTTCTGGCCGCCGGTGCCCCCGCACGCGAGGCGGTGATTGCGCGCTATGCCAGCCGGACCGGTGCCGATCTTGGCCGCATCGGCTGGTACGCAGCGATGGCGGCGTGGAAGCTGGCGGTGCTGTATGATTATCAACACCGCGAGGGGCGCGACGCCTATTACGCCGATGCCACGCAGGCCCCCCGGTTCATCGCCGCAGCCGAGCGGTTTCTGGCCGCGCCGCTGATGACCTGAAAAGGAAAGGACGATGGACGATCCACTGCTATGTGACATCGCCGGCGGCGTCGCGCTGCTGACGCTGAACCGCCCACAGGCGCTGAACGCGCTGAACGACGCTTTGCGGCTGGCGCTGGTGGCGACGCTGGCGCGGCTGGACGCGGATCGCAGCGTGCGGGCCATCGTGCTGACGGGCGCGGGCCGGGCCTTCTGCGCGGGGCTGGACGTCCGGGAACTGGAGGCATCGGGGCGCGATGTCACCGCGAATGTCACGGGTGGCGATGTCGGCGGGGCGCTGACCCGCTGCGGCACTCCGGTCATCGCCGCAGTCAACGGGCTGGCCGTGACCGGTGGGTTCGAGATCGCGCTGGCCTGCGACATGATCGTCGCCGCCCGCAGCGCCTGGTTCCGTGACACCCATGCGCAGATCGGGCTGCTGCCCGGCTGGGGCCTTTCGCAGCGCTTGCCGCGGACGGCAGGGGCAAATATCGCCAAGGAAATCTCGCTGACCGGTCGCAAGGTCGATGCGGCAGAGGCCGCGCGGATCGGTTTCGTCAACCGCGTAGCGCCGGATGACAGGTTGCTGCACGACGCCCTGACGCTGGCCCGCGAGATCGCGCAATGGCCGCGAACCGGAACACGCGACATCAAGGCGCTGATCGACGGCGGGCTGGCCCTGCCCCTGGGCGAGGCGCTGAAATTCGAGCTTCGGTTTTCGCGGGACAGAAACCGGCAGGTGACGATCACGGCAAGGGCCTGATACCGGTGGCCCTGACGAATGACTGTTCCCCATGGCCAGAGGCGGGACATTGCTGCCATTGGGGCTATGGCTAAGCAGCCGACCCGGCCCGGAGTCAGGGCGCATCGCCCCATCGTTGCCAGCGGCCCCCGCAGTCGTCCGCTGACCCCCTGTTGCGCCTGTCACTACCGTTGCAAAGGGCTAAACTTCGCCGGCATGCGGCAAAATGCCGAAACAGCGAGGCGTATCGGCGGCATCTGGCCTGTCTTGCGCGCGGTGGCGGAACAAGCTGGAATGCCTGTGGCAAGTCTCTACTCATCGCGGCATCAGCGATTGAAGGGACATTTGATGAGCAACACATTTCAGGTCAATGGCTATTCGCACAAGTGGCAGCGCAATCCCGATGTCGCGACACTGGCGGATGGTGGCTTTCTGATCGTCTATGAAAGCTATGTGAAGACTAACGATGCCCCTGCGGCCACGATTGTCTATTCACAGCGATATGACGCGGCGGGAAAGCCGGTCGGCGGCGAAACGTGGCTTGACGGATGGGAGGACGCATTTTCCGGCGATGCCAGCATCACCCTGTTGTCCGATGGCGGTTATGCCGTCACCTGGCTTTACGATGGTCAGGACGCCATCCTTGCCACGCATGAGGAAGTCTGGGTTCAGGCATTCAACGCCGACGGAACCGCCCGGTTCGAGGCGGTCCGCGCCGATACCGTCGCGGGAAACAACGCCAGATTGCCCGAGATCGTCGCCACCGCAAATGGCGGTTTCACGGTGATGTTCTGCATGGAGGGAGCCGGCGAGGGCCTGCTGTTTGACGAGCTTTACAGCCAGCAATTCGCGGCAGACGGCACACCTATAGGCGGCAACAGGCTGGTCAATACCCAAGTCGGTGAAAATGATCAGTCCTTCGCGCGATCCGCCGTGCTGGCAAATGGTTCCAGCATTTCCATCTGGAACAGCGAAAGCAGCCATGTAAGCCTGGATGGGGATCGCAGCAACGAGATTCGCGGCACGATCATGGATGCGACCGGCAAGGTCGTGCGGGGGGATTTCTCGCTGGCAATGAATCAAGGCTCCAGCAATGTCTTGGCTACCGGGTTGGACTATGACGTTGCCGCGCTGACGAATGGCGGCTTTGCCGTCGTCAGCAAGAACTATGATTTCGACCTGGGCATCGACGATGAAGATAACTCTTACTATCTGATGATGCGGTTCTTCGATGCATCAGGCAGTCAGGTGGGCATGCCAGCCATCGTGGACAAAAGCGACCATGTGCAAAGCAACATATCCGTCACGCAACTGACTACGGGTGCCATCGTGGTGGTGTGGGAACAGAGGGACGATACCCCCAGTACTGTCAGAGATGCCATTTATGGGCGCGCCTTTTCGGCCACCGGTGTGCCGCTGACTGACCGTTTCGACGTCAGCCCCAAGGTGGGGGATTTCGTGCAGGACCAGACCGGCCCCGAGATCGCAGCCCTGCCGGATGGCGGCTTTGTGGTCACGTTCACATCGGCGGTTATCGATGGCGATCACGATGGGGTCGCCGCGCGGATCTTTGCCCCGATCCATCCGGGCGAAGAGGTTCCCGACACGGACCTGCCGCCGGTCGATGGGGATGCGCAGCCGCCTGTAGACGGCGGCGGGCAGGTGCCTGATCGCGGCGGCAATGACCGGCTGGCCGGTACTGCGGGGAATGACGTGCTGAACGGCGCAGCCGGGAACGACGTGCTGCGGGGCGGGGCGGGCAACGATGCGCTGCGCGGCAAGGGCGGGAATGACAAGCTGTTCGGCGGGGCCGGCAATGACCGGTTGTTCGGCGGCAAGGGGGCCGACAGCCTGAATGGCGGAACCGGGAATGATCGGCTGCGGAGCGACGGGCAGGCCGATGTCCTGAACGGCGGCGGGGGTCGCGATGTTCTGCTTGGCGGCGGCGGAAACGACCGGCTGCTGGGCGGCAAGGGCACGGACAACCTGTT
>NZ_JBKEBL010000104.1:0-4831 GCF_047973135.1 Paracoccus sp. (in: a-proteobacteria) | reverse complement strand
TACGACATGCTCATGCCACACGGTGATGGGGCACTGGTCTTGCGCACGCTGCGCGTGAATGCTGCGGCCAAGTCATTCTTTCCAGATCCCATGCCGGTCTTTTCGATCCGGACGTACTTGGAAAGATCGATGCTGGGACCGCGCGATCTTGAACGCATGGCAGGGTTCCGCATCTCCCGTGATGCAACGGTTTCGGTAGAGGACTCGCGGCACATCCTTGCATGGCTTCAGGGGAATGCCGAGGAAACAGATCCACGGCGAAGGCTGGTGATCTCCCAAGAACCTGGTGAAGGCTCACCCGATAGTCTGCCCTGATCCCGCGCGAGGCCCCTCCACGCCGGTTGCCCCCTGATCTTTTCGATCGATACTGCCTCCCAGGAACTTCGCGCAAAACTCCCAAGACATACCAACGACCACGCCGCCCGTGTCGCGTCTCCGTCTGCTTTGTGACAAGCCGGAACCAGCGAAACACGGGCGCAATGCGATCCGGTCAGCTCACTGAAATCTATGGGGGTTTTGAACCCGTCTCGCCGGGAGCGAGGGGCGGGTGGAAAGAGACGGTGGGCGTTCGGAGACCGATCTCGCGCGGCAGGCCAGTCTCCGAAGGGCGGATGGTCCCTGCAAACCCCTTTGGCACATAAAGAAAATGGCCCCGCGAGGGACCTGTTTTCGGGTTTGCAATGTGCAAGTGGCGGAGCGAGAGGGATTCGAACCCTCGAGACGGTTCCCCGCCTACACACTTTCCAGGCGTGCGCCTTCGACCACTCGGCCACCGCTCCGTAGGGCGTGGTCTAGCCTGTCGTTTCGTCCTCTGCAAGTCAGAGCTTCGAGATCCGTTTCTGAAGTTCGGCAAGCTGGCGGCGGATTTCGTTCATGTCTTCGGCATCCTGCGCGGCGGGGCCGGGTTTGGGCGCGGTTGCGGGCTTGTCGGCGGGATTGTCCGGTGCTTCGAAGCCTTCGGCGTCGGGGCCGGTTGCGCCGCCTCGCCAGCCGCCCATCATGGCGCGCAGGAACATCTGCTGCTGGCGCTGCATCGCCTCGAAGCCCGGCACGTTGCTCATCATCGGGTTCGGCATCGAGGCCATGTTTTCCATCAGCTTCGACTGGCTCTGGCGCAGCATTTCGAAGCTGGCGGCAAGGAATTGTGGCACCACGGAATTCGCGCTTGACGTGTAGCTGCGCACCAGATCGGTCAGCACGTCGATCGGCAGGACGTTTTCGCCGCGGCTTTCATGTTCGGCGATGATTTGCAGCAGGTACTGGCGCGTCAGGTCGTCGCCGGATTTGAGATCGACGATCTTGACCTCGCGTCCCTCGCGGATGAACCCGGCAATGTCGTCAAGCGTCACATAGTCGCTGGTTTCAGTATTATAGAGCCGCCTGCTGGCGTAACGTTTGATCAGCAGGGGCGCGGGTCGCGTGGCCATCCGGGGCCTCTCATCCAGTTTGTTTGGACAATGATGTGTCCAAAGCCAAGAAAAGGCAAAGAAAAAAGCGCAAATTGCACAGGGAAAAGGGGCGGATAAACCGCCCCTTGCCCAAGATCGCCATGACGGCGATTACTTCGAGGTCGCGGCAGCGGCCTTTTTCACGGCAGCCTGCGTGTCGCGGGCGGCCTTTTCAGCGGCTTTCTGGGTTTCCGAAGCCATGTCCTTGCCAGCGGTCAGCATCAGATCGACAGTGTCCATCTGCACTTTCTTGGCAACTTCGGCGAAGGCGGCCATATGCTCGGCGGCCACTTCGGCCGAAGCCGAGGCGAAATCGGTCACGGCCTTGGCATAGTCCGAAGGCTCTTCTTTGGTGGTGGCCAGCTCGCCCATGCGGGAGATGGCGTCCTTGGCCCACAGGGCCGAGATTTCGGTCGAACGCTCGGCGGCGGTCAGCGCGACCTTTGCCAGCTTTTCGCCCAGTGCGGCTTGCGATTTGAAAGCTTCCTGAGCCGACGAGGTGTCAACCGGGAAGTTCGCCATCATGTCCTGCATCGTCTTTGCGAAATCAGGGGTCTTAGCCATATCAGTCACTCCAGTTTTTGCGCGGCCAGGGGAAGGATCAGGGTTCGCCGCGACTCAATCTTGTTTCGTGCAACCAATCTACATGCCGCGCCGCAGCATTTCAAGAGGCCAGATGCTGCGGCGCAGAAAAAAATTGCGCCGCAGCCCCGAAGTGCCGCAAGGTCAGATGGCCCGTTCGTGCACATACATGCCGGGCGCGGCTTCCAGCCCGTCGATGGGCTGGCGCGCATCGACCAGGCGGCCGGACCGTTCGCCCAGCCAGGCGTCCCATCGTGGCCACCAGCTTCCTTCCGTGAAGCCCGAGGCATCGCGCCAGGTTTCGCAGCCGTTCTCGTAATCGGTGCTGCCCGCGTAATGGCCGTATTTCTTTTTGGTGGGCGGATTGACGATGCCCGCGACATGGCCCGATTCGGACAGGATGAAGGTCTTGTCCTTCGAACCCATCTGCGCCACCCCACGCCAGCAATCCTTCCACGGCGCGATGTGATCGCCCTCGCATGCGACCGAGCACAGCGGCACCTTCACATCCGACAGGTGCAGCTTTTCGCCCAGAATCTCGAACCCGTCGCCGGCAAAGTCGTTCCGCTGGCACAATCCGCGCAGATACTGCATTGCCATCTTGCCCGGCAGGTTGGTGCTGTCGCCGTTCCAGTACAGCAGATCGAAGGCGGGGGGGGCCTCGCCCATCATATAGCTGCGGATCGCCGGGCCCCAGACCAGATCGTTGGCGCGCAGAAAGCTCATGGTGCGCGACATCAGCGCCGCGCGCATCAGGCCGGTGCGTTCGACCTCGGCACCGATTCCGGCGACGAAATCGTCCTGAAGGAAGGTGGTGAATTCGCCCTGATGCGAGAAGTCGGTCAGGCAGGTGAAGAAGGTCGCGCTGTTGATCCGGTTGTCGCGGCGCTTGTTCAGCAGCGACAGGGTCAGCGACAGGGTGGTGCCCGCGATGCAATAGCCGACCACGTTCAGCTTGGGCTGATCGGTCAGTTCGCGCACCTTGTCCATCGCTTCCAGATAGGCGGCGATATATTCCTCGATCCCGGTATCGGCATAGCTGGCATCGGGGTTTTTCCAGCTTACGATGAACAGGGTATAGCCCTGCGCGACCAGCCAGCGGATCAGGCTGTTTTCGGGCTTGAGGTCAAGGATGTAGAACTTGTTGATCCAGGGCGGAAAGATCAGCAGGGGCAGGGCATGCACCTTTTCCGTTGTCGGCGCGAACTGGATCAGTTCGAACATGGGCGAGCGGTGGACGACGCGGCCCTGCGTCGCGCCGATATTCTCGCCTACGGTAAAGGCTTCGCGGTCGGCCAGCGACACCACCAGATCGCCGCCGTGATGCTCGATGTCGCGCACCAGGTTTTCCAGCCCCTTGACCAGACTGTCGCCCTCGGTCTCGATGGCTTTTTCCAGCGCATCGGGGTTGGTGGCCAGGAAATTTGTCGGGGCCATCATGTCAACGATCTGGTTGGTCATCCAGTCCAGGCGCTTGCGGGTCACATCGTCGGGCAGGTCAAGATCGGCCGCAGCGCGCCGCAGCGCGCCGACATTGATTTCGTACTGTTTCTTGACGAAATTGAAATAGGGATGGCTTTGCCACAGCGGGTTCTTGAAGCGCTTGTCCGGCCGCCCGGCGGGTTGCTCGTCATCCTCGGGGGCCGCCAGCTTGCCCTTGGCCAGCGCGATCTGCGCCTTGGCATAGTGCTTCAGCGTTTCGCCCCAGAAATTGACCTGCTGTTCGATGATCCGCGTTGGCTGTTCGGCCATGGTCTTCATCCAGGCATTCGCGGCGGTCACGAAGAAATCGGTGCCGGGGGCCTCGATGCCGGGATTGGGGGCCGGACGTTCGGACAGGGCGCTGACCAGACGCTGGCTCAGCGTCTCGATCCGTTCCACATTCTCGGCCAGCTTGCGGGCGGCGGGAAAGCCGATTCCCGCGATCTGGAACTCGTCCCCCTGTTCTGGTTCATGCTTGGGGGCGGGGATTGAGGCCCTGGTTTCTGCGGCGGGCTGCGAATCGATTTTCCGGACGGGGGCCGGGGCCGCAGAAGCCTTTGGCGTCACGGCCTTGCGTGGTGCGGCCGCCGATTTTGCGGCGGCTTTTTCTGCAGGGGCAGCCTTGGCTGCGGTCTTTGCCCGAGGCGCTTTCGTCACCTTCTTTTCGGGCGCGGTGGCGGATTTCGCTGCACTGCGGCGAACGGGTGCCGATTCAGGGCTGCCGCTTTCTACAGCAGTGGAATCCTTCTGCTTTCCCGTGACTGCACGCTTTCGCGGACGCAGCGTAACATCTTTACCTTCACCTTTTGAACGACTTGCCATGGCTCGATTTCCCCCCTAAGACTTTCTGATATTACGCGCTGAGCGGTGATGGCGTAAAGCTGGCATTCTTCGAATATCACCACTGGCAAGGCGCGTCCATGAATGCCGCAACGCAGCAAAAGGTTGGCTCGTATGGCGATAAGAGGAATCAAGGGAATCGTCTCCTATGACGCGATGGAGACGATTCGGAACACCAACGAATGGCTGGGCGCAACGGCTCGCGCGATGTCGTCCTATCCGGCATTTGCGCTGATCCCGCACCCCGCCTTCAAACTGATGAGCGCGTGGGGCCGCGTGACCGAACGCAGCTTTGCCCGGATGGTGATCAAGCCCGACTGGCAGATCCCGCCGGTCATCGGTGCCGACGGTCAGGACCACATCGTCTATGTCGAACCCGAGGTGAAGCGCCCGTTCGGCGATCTGGTGCATTTCCGTGTCGCCCGCCGCGAACCGATGAACCGCAAGATCCTGCTGGTCGCGCCCATGTCGGGCCATTA
>NZ_JBKEBL010000032.1:0-17115 GCF_047973135.1 Paracoccus sp. (in: a-proteobacteria) | reverse complement strand
GGCGCTGACATTGGTGCGGCTTGCCGTGCCGTCCACCACCACCGGCAGGCGTCAGGACAGTCCGGGCGGTCAAGAGTCTGACACACCCGGCCCCCTGCCTGCTTGATCGGGCCACAATACGGCAGTTTTCGCGCGGGCAATCACAACGGCAGGATCAGCCCCTGCTGCGATCCGGCGGGCGGACCCGGAACACCGCGCAGTACAGCGCCGGCACGAAGATCAGCGTCACCAACGTGCCCGCGATAATGCCGCCCATCATGGCAAATGCCATCGGCCCCCAGAAAACCTGCCGCGAAATCGGTATCAGCGCCAGCGAGGCCGCCGCCGCCGTCAGCAGGATCGGTCGGGCGCGGCTGTCTGATGCCTCGAACACGGCATCCCATTGCGTCCGGCCCTTGGTCAGCAGCACCTGAATTTCGTTGACCAGAATGACCGAGTTCCTGATCAGGATCCCGATCAGTGCCAGAATCCCCAGAATAGCGACAAAGCCCATCGGCACGCCGAACGGCACCAGCACCGCGACGACGCCGATCAGCCCAAGCGGTGCGGCGGCGAACACGATCAACGACAGGCGAAAGCTTTGCATCTGCGCCATGACCAGAAAGGCCATGATCAGCAACATGACGGGCACCACCGCTGCAATCGGCTGCTGGCTTTCGGTCGATGTCTCGACCGAGCCTCCCAGCCCGATCGTCACCGAAGGCGGCAGCGTGGCCGCATAATCCGCCACCCTGTCCTTCAGCGCCTCGACCAGAGTGGCGGGCTGGTCCTTGCTGGCAACCGCCGCCTGCACGGTCACGGTCGGCACGCCATTGCGCTGAATGATCAGCGGCTGTTCGGTGTCATAGGCCAGACTGACCAGCGAGATCAGCGGAATGTTCTTGCCCGAACCAGTGGTCAGTTGCAGGTTGCGGATCGAATCCAGCGATGCGCGGTCGGCATCGACACCGCGCGCCACGACATTGACCAGATAAATATTGTCGCGCAACTGTGTCACCGTTCGGCCCGAGAACACCACCGACAACGCGTCGGCGACATCCTGACTGGACACGCCCAGTTGCCGCGCCTGATCCTGATCGACCTGCAAGCGGATCACCCGCGCGGGCTCGTTCCAGTCCAGGGTCAGATCGCGCAGGCGCGGCTCGGTCGCGACAACGGCGGCCAGTCCCCGCGCGGCGTCCCGCGCCTGATCCAGGTCCGGGGCGCTGACCCGGTATTGCACGGGTTTGCCGACCGGAGGACCGATTTCCAGATTCTTCACATAGACATTGACGCCGGGAAATTCGCGGGCGGCAATATCGTTCAGCTTGGCCTTGACCCGGTCACGGGCCAAGAGGTCGGGGGTCTGGATGACAATCTGGCCCATATGCGGGCCGGGGGTTGGC
Organism: Paracoccus sp. (in: a-proteobacteria); assembly: GCF_047973135.1. Taxonomy (GTDB): domain Bacteria; phylum Pseudomonadota; class Alphaproteobacteria; order Rhodobacterales; family Rhodobacteraceae; genus Paracoccus. Next base: position 15,730 of record NZ_JBKEBL010000032.1, on the reverse strand, counting down.
ACATCCAGCGCCAGAATAAAGCGCGGCGCGCCCCGCCCGACATAGGATGTGCGGAACCGCACGTCAGGATCGCCCTCCAGATATCCCTCAAGCCGGTCCATATCAGCGCGCGTTTTCGCAATCGAGGCGTTCTGCGGTTCCACGATATCGACGACGATCTCGGTCCGGTCCGAGGTCGGAAAGAACTGCTGCTCGACAAAGCGCATGCCGTAAACCGACCCGGCAAAGATCAGCAGAGTCAGCAGGATGGTCAGCCATTTATGCCGCATCCCCAGATGCAGCAGCCCGTGAAAGGCACGGCGTAGCCGACCTGCCTTGTGTTCGTGATGCCCGGCCTTTGCCTTCAGGAAACTGACCCCCAGCAGCGGCGCGAACAGAACGGCCACAACCCATGACACCAGCAGCGACACCGCGATCACCACGAACAGCGAAAAGGTGAACTCTCCTGCCGCAGAATCGTTCAGGCCGATGGGAATGAACCCCGCGACCGTGACCAGCGTGCCGGTCAGCATCGGAAAGGCGATAGAAGTCCAGGCATAGCTGGCCGCCTCGTTCAGCGAGGCCCCGATTTCCAGCCGCGAGATCATCGTCTCGATCGCGATCATCGCGTCGTCAACCAGCAGCCCCAGCGCGATGATCAGCGCCCCGAGCGAGATCCGTTGCAGCGTGATTCCATAGATTTCCATGATCACGAAGGTAATCGCCAGAACCAGTGGAATGGTCAGCGTCACCACAAAGCCCGCCCGGACGCCAAGGCTGACAAAGCTGACCATCAGCACGATCGCCACCGCCTCGGCCAGCGCCTTGATAAAGGTGCCAACCGCATGTTTGACGACATCGGGCTGATCGGCGACTTTGGCCATCTCGATCCCCACGGGCAGATCGCTGGCCATGCGGGTCATCAGCCGGTCCAGATCGGCCCCGAAATCCTGAATATTCTCGCCCTTGCGCATTCCGACCAGCAGGCCGATGGCGGGCTTGCCATTGACGCGGAACAGGGTCTGCGGCGGATCTTCGTATCCGCGCGTCACCTTCGCCACATCGCTCAGGTTGAAGAACCTCTCGCCAATGCGCAAATTCACCGCCGCGATGGATTCGGCATCGTCGAAACGCCCGCCCACCCGGACCAGAACCCGCTCGGGCCCGTCCTGAATGACGCCTGATGGCGCGATGGCGTTCTGCGTCGCCAGCGTCGCCAGAACCTGCCGCTGGTTGATCCCCATCGCCGCCAGCCGCGCAGTGGAAAACTCCAGATAAACCCGTTCCTCCTGAACGCCAAGCAATTCCGTCTTGCCCGCCGCCGGCAGGGCCGAGACGCGCTTGCGGATGGCCTCTGCCCGGTCGCGCAATTCGCGCGGGCTAAAGCCGTCGGCGGTGAAGCCATAAATATTTCCGAACACGTCGCCGAAATCGTCCACAAAGCGAAATCCCTGAAACTCCTGTGGAAATTCAGGCTGCACATCGGCCATCATCTGCCTGACACGCTTCCATATCTCGGGTACGGCTTCGGATCGCGTGGTGGGCAGTAATTCGACATAGACGACCGTCTGCCCCGGCGTCGTGACCGAGCGGGTGAATTTCAGCTCGTCCAGTTCCTCAAGTTTCTTTTCGATCCGGGACGTGACCTGAAGCAGCGTATCCTCGATGCTGGCACCCGGCAGAGATGCCCCGATCACCATGATCTTGATGGTGAAATTCGGATCCTCTTCCCGGCCCAGATTGCGATAGCTGATCGTCCCGGCCAGCATCGACACGATCAGCAGGAACCACACGAAGCTGCGGTGGTTCAGCGCCCAGTCTGACAGGTTGAAACGCGTCATGGCGCGACCCTGCGCCCAACGACCTGCCCGGCTCGTACCGATTGCACCCCCCGGATCAGCACCTCGTCGCCCGCCGTCAGACCACCGATCACCAGATTGCGCCCGTCAAAGCTTGGGGCGATCACGACCGGGACGGCCTCGACCCGGCCCGGTCCGCCCTCGCCATCGCGGCGGACGCGCCAGACATGGGGCTGGCCATCTTTCTGAAACACCGCCTTTTCGGACAGGGTCAGCGCCGGATCGTCCGCCGCCCCCAACCTGGCGCGGATCAGCGCACCCAGCCGGAAAGGCGCATCCTGCGGAAGGGTCAGGTACAGCCGCCTCGTTCGCGTCGCCGCATCGGCAAGGGGATCAATCCGGGCCAGCGTGGCCGTCACCTGGGCGGCGGGATCGCTGCGCTGCCAGACAGTGAATACCGGCATGTCAGACAACGAGGCCAACGCCGCCTCGGGCAGGTCTATCACCGCTTCGCGCGCGTCATCGGCTGACAGTTGCAAGACCGGCGTGCCGGCACTGACCACTGCACCCTGCGCCTCGAACACGGCGCTGACGACGCCCGCGAAGGGCGCGGTCATTCTGGCGAAGCTTTCGACATCCTGCGCGCGCACCAGTTCGGACCGGGCCTGTTCCGCCGCCGCCTCGGCCGCCGCCATGACCCGCATCGCCTGTTCCAGTTGAGCGGTCGAGGCAACATTGCGCGCCACCAGCGCCTCGGTCCGGGACAGGGTGGTGCGCGCGGTGGAAAGCTGTACCTCGGCGGCATCCAGACCAGCGCGGGCGGCACGGGTGGTCGCGACCATATCCTCGGTCGCCAATTCAGCCAGAACCTGCCCGGCCTGAACCCGCTCTCCAAGCTCGACATGACGCGAAATCATTCGCCCAAGTGTCTGAAATGCCATGGTAACATCTGTTTTCGACTTTACGAAACCGGGAACCGATCGCGCGTCGGTTCCGCGATCCTCGACAAGTTCCGTCACCACCGGGCGGGGCAGAGGATCGGTGGCCGCCTCGCTGCGCATCTGCAACCAGTCGGGCAACTGGAACGCCGCCGCCGGTGTCGCGGCCAGCAAGGCCAAAACCCAAAAGCACAGCCTCATGGGGCCACCCCGACGGGCTGGACCATGCGGCCGGCGAAAAGTTGTTGCGATCCCGCGCCCACGACGGTCTGCCCCTCGTCAATCCCGCCGGAAAGATAGACCTCGCCATCGGCGAAATACATGATCTCGACCGGGGCCAACGCGACGCGGTTATCCTTGCCGACGATCCAGACCGCCGGATTTTCGCCCTGCCGCGTCAGAGCCGCCCAGGGGATGACCACCCCGCTGTCGCTGCGGATCCGCAGGCGTCCGCGCACGGCGGCCCCCAGAAGCCGGATCCCGCCCTCGGTGGCGCTGTCGATCCGCGCCCGGACCGTCACCGTACCCGTCACAGGATCGACAAGCGGCGCGATCTCGGTCACGGTTCCGGTCATTTGCGGCGTGTCGATATCCAGCGTGTCAAGTTGCACCCCGGCCCCCATCGCATTGTCAAGCAAGGGATGGTCGGGCGAGTTGAACACCGCCTCCAGCCCGTCCACGCTGGCCAGCGCCACCACGGGCTGCGCCGGTCCGACAATCATGCCGGGGGCCATGTCGCGGCGTGTCACCACGGCGGCACCGGGCGCGCGCAGTACCGTTTCCTCCAGCGCGCGCTGCGCTTGATCGACGCCGCTTTCCGCGCGCCTGACCGCACCCTCGGCATCGGCCAGCCCGCGTCTGGCATCGTCACGCGCGGCACGCGTTCCGACGCCGCGCGCCAGCATCGCATCGGCCCGCTGGCTGGCCTGACGGGCCTGCGCTTCGACCACGCGGGCGGCAACCAGACTGGCCGCGGCGACCTTCAGTGCCTGATCCTGCTGCACCGGATCCAGCCGCGCCATGGCCTGACCCGGCGCGACGCGATCACCTTCATCCACCAGCACCTCGACGACCCTGCCGCTTTGGCGAAAACCCAGTTCGACGCTGTCCCACGCCTCGATTGTGCCCGACAGCGCCAGATCCAGATTCAGCGGCCTGACCCCTGCGGTCACGAATTCGACGCGCAAATCTTCGGCCCCGGCCCGGCAAGCCGTTATCGCCAATCCAAAGGCCACGAAAACAATCAGAAAACGCATCAGCCCGATAAGCACAATGTTGATGCGAATTATCTGCGCCATCAACCGATGGATGAGAAGCCCCATGCCGTTACGTCATCCTGATTTTTTTGCGAAAATTTGCGTGATCCCCGCAGCCCGAGGACAGCAGAGGAACGGCGAGGCGGTGCGAAATGCATCATTTCCAATCTGTGCTCTTGACCGCGACGGGACAGCGCGTTCACCTGACCGAAAGGGAAGGAAAAATCATGTTTTATCACATCACTGACTGGGATGATGCCTATGCCAACGGCCCGCATATCCCGAATGGCGACACATATCCCCCGCGCTGGATCCGCAACGCGCAGGCCTTTCGCGACGCCCATCCCCCCGAGGCCCTTGGCCGGGGGCATCTGTTTCGCCCGAAGGGTACGGCGCGTGGGCTGGCGGTGTTCATCCATGGCGGTTTCTGGATGTCCTTCGATCCATCGGCCTGGTCGGATCTGGCGGCCGGGCCTCTGGCCGAAGGATGGGCAGTGGCCATGCCGGCTTATACGCTGGCCCCCGAAGCGCGGATCGGCCAGATGACGCACGAGGTCGCCGCCGCGATCACCGCCGCCGCCAAGCGGATCGACGGCCCCATCGCGATCACCGGGCATTCGGCGGGCGGGCATCTGTCGGCGCGGATGATCTGCGATGACGGCACCCTGCCCGAGGATGTCGCGGCCCGCGTCACCGCCTGCGTGCCGATCTCGCCGCTCAGCGATCTGCGCCCGATGCTGCGCACCGCGATGAACGACACGCTGCATCTGGACAAGCCCGAGGCGCTGGCCGAAAGCCCCGCCCTTCTGACCCCGCTGACCGGTATCCCCGTCACTGCATGGGTCGGCGGGGCCGAGCGGCCCGAGTTCATCCGGCAGGCGCGGCTTCTGGCCGATAGCTGGGCGGGAATGGGCGTCGCGACTGATTTCGTGATTGACCCCGGCCGCCACCATTTCGACGTGATCGCGGCGCTTGCAAGCCCCGACAGCCCCCTGACGCAGCGCCTGATCGGCGCGCGCTGACGCCGTCAGCCCGGCTGGCGGCGCAGGTCAAAAGTTTCGGGGTCCGGGCCTACACGGTGGCCGCGATCCAGCGCGTCCAGCGCCGCCATGTCCTGCGCGCCAAGAGCAAAATCCAGGACGTCGAAATTCTGCGCCAGACGTTCCTTGCGCGCCGATTTCGGAATAACCGACAGCCCGTTCTGGATATGCCAGCGCAGCACCACCTGCGCGGGCGTCCGGCCCAGCCTTTCGGCCATGGCGACGATCTCGGGCAGGTCGAAATCGCCGCGCCCCAGCGGGCTCCAGCTTTGGGTGACGATGCCGAGGCGTTCGTTCACCGCGCGCATGTCGGACTGGATCAGCGTGGGGTGCAGCTCTATCTGGTTCAGCACCGGCAGGACGCCGGTTTCATCCATCAGGCGACGCAGATGCGCCTCGTGGAAATTGGCGACCCCGATCGAGCGCACCCGCCCTTCGTCGCGCAGCCGGATCAGCGCCTTCCAGGTTTCCACATAGGTATCGACCATCGCCATCGGCCAGTGGATCAGGTACAGGTCCAGATAATCCAGCCCCAGCCGCCCCATGCTGGCATCGAAGGCCCGCAGCGTCTGGTCATGGCCCTGATCGCTGTTCCACAGCTTTGTCGTGACAAAGATCTGATCGCGCGGCACATCGGAGTTGCGGACCCCCTCGCCCAGACCCTCCTCGTTTCCATAGGCCCGCGCCCCGTCGATCAGGCGATAGCCGATCTGCAAGGCCTCGCCGACCACACGCGCGGTATCCCCGGCAGGCACCTGCCAGACACCCGCCCCGATCTGCGGCATCTTGTGGCCGTCACTGAAAGTCATCATCGGCTGTTCCATCGCGCCGCTCCTTTGCTGTGAAAATTCGCTGAAATTCCGACCCTGTGTCAGCCGGTGAAATCGGCAGGTTCAGCCCCGGTGATCGCCAGCAGGCGATCCGGCGCGATGGCGAAAATGTGGCGCGGCGTACCCGCCGCCGCCCAGACCCGCTCGAAATCGGACAGGCGCGGGTCGTAATAGGCCGTCACCGGGTTCAGATGCCCGACCGGTGCCACGCCGCCAATGGCAAAGCCGGTTTCCTCGCGGATCAGCGCGGCGTCGGCCTTGCCCAGAGGCTGCCCCGCCACCTGCGCGGCCTTGGCCGGATCGACGCGATTGCCCCCCGCCGTCAGGAACAGCACGACATGGCCGCTGTCCTGCCCGCGAAAGATGATCGACTTGGCGATCTGATCGACCTCGCAACCCGCCGCTGCGGCGGCCTCGGCTGCCGTTCGCGTAGATTCCCCCATTTCCAGGATCTCGACCGGCTCTCCGGCGGCTTCCAGCGCCGCCCTGACACGTTTCAGACTTTTGCTCATCCGCGCCTCCCTGGTACGAACCCTAGCCGCAGGAACGGACGGGCGAAAGGGTCAGGCGCGCAATCCGGCGAATGTCATCGGATCCAGCGAGTTTTGCGCGAAAGTCGGCCCGTCGGTCAGCAGGCTGACCGCATCATGCGAATGCAGCGATTCCTGATGGCTGGCCACCACCCGGAAATCGCCGATCCGTGGATCGGCCAGCAACTGCGCAGCAAAGGCGCGCACAGCATCCTCGACAAAGATCGGGTTCGAGGCGTTCAGTTCCGCGAATGCCTGTTCATCCTCGCGCTTGACCATGACCTGAGTTTCGGTCGGCACCGCGCGACGGCACAGTTCGACCATATCCTCGAACCAGATCTTTTCCGGCCCCTTCATCACGGCCGAGATCCGCGCGATGGACCGCTGCGAATGGGGGGTCGCCAGACGCGAGCGCGTTTCACGGGCGGGTTCGGACAGTTCCAGCGAACAGGGGCAGGTCGAGGAATAGACATAGTCGAAATGCATGACCCGCAGCCGCGTGCCCTGCGATTCGATCACCTCTTGGGCGATGTCGTAATATTGCCAGCCCGACAGGCCCGAGCGCAGCGAATCCACGCGGATCGGATAAGACAGGCGCATCTGGATACGCGCGTCGAACGCGTCCAGATCGGCCTTGTAATCGTTCAGCGCCGCCTCAAGCACGCGAAGGCTGAACAGGTGATCGGAATGGCCGTAAAAGGACCGCATGATTCGGGACATGTTGATGCCCTTGCGGTCGGCATCAAGGCTGACAGTGCCGGTTACGCTGGTTTCCAGCGCGATCTCGCCGCCATCTCGGGTCTGATAGCGGATCGGCAGCCGGAAATTCGAGATGCCGACATGCTGGATCGGCGCGCGGGCACCGACGATCAGGCTGGCCGGGCCGTTCTGAAGATCGGGCAGACCAGCCTTATAGGCCTCATCGACGCGGAAACCGACGTCGTATTCGCGCGCCAGCGCCGGATAGGCAGGGATGATCGGGCGGTTCTCGGACATGCGCATTCCTTCCCCAGTTACCGCCTGAATATAGGGGCTATCGCGCAATCCAAAAGCATTTACGCGAAAAAACCTGCCCGGCCTATTCAGTTTCCAAGCGCCTGCCGCAAATCGGCGATCAGATCCTGCGCATCCTCCAGCCCGACGGACAGCCGCAACAGGCCCGCAGAAATACCCAGCCGCGCCTTGTCCTCGTCCGACAGACGCTGATGCGTCGTCGTCGCCGGATGGGTCACTATGGATTTGGCATCGCCCAGATTATTGGAAATCCTGATGATTTGCAGCCGGTCCAGAACGTCGAAGGCCGCATCCTTGCCGCCCCTTACCTCAAGCGCGATCATGGTGCCGCCCGACCCCATCTGCGCCATGGCCAGATCGTGCTGCGGATGATCCGGCAGACCCGGATAGATCACCCGCGACAGGCGCGGATGGCCCTGCATGGCGCGGGCGATGGTCAGCGCGCCGTCTGCCTGCGCCCGCACCCGCAGATCCATGGTCGTCAGCCCGTTCAGCATGATCCAGCTGTGAAACGGGCTGATCGCGCCTCCGGTATGTTTGACATAGGGTTCGACCACGCCGCGGATATAGTCGCGCGTGCCGCAGATCACCCCGGCCAGCGCGCGCCCGCCGCCGTCGATATGTTTGGTCGCCGAATAGACCACGACATCTGCCCCCAGCCCGACCGCGCGCGAAAAGACCGGCGTGGCAAAGACGTTATCGACCACAACGACCGCCCCCGCCGCATGGGCCAGATCGGCCACGGATTTCAGGTCGATCACCTCAAGCCCCGGATTCGAGACGGATTCGAAGAACACCGCCTTCGTTCCCGAACGGATCGCCGCCTTCCATTGCGCAAGATCGGTGCCATCGACATAGCTGACCTCGACCCCGAATTTCACCAGCAGGTCCAGAACGTAAAGGCAGGAACCGAACAGTGCCCGCGCCGCGACGACGTGATCGCCGGGGCTGCACATGGAAAACATCGCGCCATTCACCGCCGCCATGCCGCTGGCAGTGGCAAAGGCATCCTCGGTCCCCTCAAGTGCGGCGATTCGATCCTCGAACATGCGGCTGGTCGGGTTGCCATAGCGGGCATAGATGAACTCATCGGGCCCGGTTTCGACGAACCGCGCCTCGGCTTGCGCGGCGCTGTCATAGACAAACCCCTGAGTCAGGAAAATCGCCTCGGCCATTTCACCATACTGGCTGCGGCGGCTGCCATGATGGACGGCCTGCGTGCGCGGATGAAGACCCTTTGCGGAGGTGACGCTCATGTCGGTGCTGCCCTTTGTGCTGATTCTGCCGGGTTATCCCCCGCTGTCCCGCAGTGCAAGTCCGTTGCTTGCGGCAAGGCTTTGCCGGCCTCGCGAAAATGCGCACCATGCAGGCGAGAATCTGCTGGTAAAAACTCGCCCCATTGGCAAGTCATCGCCATTCTTTTCAATAAGATAGGACGAAAAAACGAAATCTGTCCAAATGGACAGGTTGTGATATTCTTTTGAGTGGCTAGGGTATCCATGAAGATAGCAAGGAACTGAAATCTTCAACGTGTGGCCGCAATGTTCACGGTAAGATCGTCTTTGGTCCGCGGCACCGGTGTAAGGGTTGGATGCGATGTACCGATAGTCAGGTCCGAAATCTGCGGACAGCTAGTGGTTTGGCAAGCGACGGATTTTATCTTTTTAACTGTGAGTGGTTTGAAACCGGCTTGTGGGCCTTCAGTTCGCTCGCGGTAAAGTAGTGTGTAAATGGTGCATTTATTACCCGGTATGCGCAGGGCCTTGCGTCTGTTGCGGTGTGGCTTGTGTTTGGTCATACGCAGGGTCAAGCCAAAAGCGCCGGGGGCGGCTCCACCCGTCCCCGGTTTTTTTGGGGCTTGGCTATTCGCGAACCTCCGTCAGCGCCGCAGCTTGCAGGTACTGACGCCCAGGATGCTGTAGGCCGGACAGGTCTGGAACAACCCTGTCAGCAGGGGAACGATCCCCAGCAGATAAAGCCAGCGATAGCTTGCGGTGCTGTCCAGCAGGAAGCCGACCAAAAGCGCAAGGCCGACAACAATTCGCAGGATGCGGTCAATACCGCCGACATTCCGGGTCATTGCGAACACTCCGTTTACATTCACGACAATATATATGATTCCTCGCGCGAAAGCGAGTTGCGTCGTGACGTCACACCCGGCCCCCCGTACCGTTTGCCCGTGCCGTGTTCCGGGCATGAAGGGGCACGGCGAAACCCGGTCAAAGATAATCGCTGCGCTGCAACCCGTATTTCGCCATCTTCTCGTTCAGGGTCCGGCGTGGCAGGCACAGTTCCTCCATGACGCTGGCGACGCTGCCCTTGTGGCGACGCATGGTGTTGTCGATCAGCATCTTTTCAAAGCTCTCGACATATTCCTTCAGCGGCTTGCCCTCGGTCGTGGTCGCCTCTTGTGCCTCGTCGCCATCGGCCATCAGCAGCGACGTGATCGAACCCGTGCCGCGCCGGTTCTGCAAGACCGCGCGTTCGGCCACATTGATCAACTGGCGGATATTGCCGGGCCAGGGGGCCTGTAACAGTTGCGCGGCCTCTTGCGCACTGATCTGCGGCGGCTCGCAGCCATATTCCTCGGAAAACTGTTCGATCATCCGCGTGAACAGCGCCAGAATATCCTCGCCACGCGCGCGCAGCGGCGGCAGGGTGATCTTCAGCGCCGACAGGCGATAGAACAAATCCGGGCGCAGCGAATCTTCGGCCCTGCGCCCCTCGCCCCGCGCGTTCGAGATGGCGATGATCCGGGTTTCCGCCGGCACGCCCTGATCGCTGATGAAGGCCAGCAGACGCGCCTGCAACGGTTCCGACAGCGCCTCGACATCCTCAAGGCACAGCGTTCCGCCCCGCGCCTCTTCGACAGCGGGCAACCCGTCCTCGACCGGGCCGAACAGGCGCACGGAAAGCATCTCCTCGTGATAGGCGGCGCAGGACAGCGGCACGAATTTCCGCGAGGCGCGCGGCCCGACCGCATGCAGCGCATGGGCCACCAGCGTCTTGCCGGTGCCGGTCTCGCCGTCGATCAGCACATGCCCGTCCGCCTGCCCCAGATCCAGAATATCCTCGCGCAGGCGTTCGACCACCGGGCTAGAGCCGATCAGCTTGGACATGACCTGCTGGCCCTCGGACAGGTCGCGGCGCAGCGCGCGGTTGTCCAGCGTCATGCGCCGCATCTGCGTGGCTTTCTTGGCAAGCTGCGTCATCCGGTCCGGATTGAACGGCTTTTCCATGAAATCCAGCGCACCGATTCGCATCGCCTCGACCGCCATGGGCACGTCGCCGTGACCGGTAATCATGATCACAGGCAGGGCCGAATCGATGCCCATCAGCCGCTTGAGAAACGCGATGCCATCCATTCCCGGCATCCGGATGTCGGACACCACGGCCCCCGGCCAATCGGGGCCGATGACCTTCAGCGCATCCTCGGCGCTTGCGAATGTCTCGGTTTCAAAGCCCGACAGGACCAGCCACTGGCTGATCGATTCCCGCATGTCGGGCTCGTCATCGACTATGGCAATCTTTAACTTTCGTGACATGAGCATTTCCTATCGATATCACTCGGCGGCCAGCGTCCCTTCGGACTCTCCTGGCCGGTAGAGTGGCAGTTCAACCCAGAAGACCGCGCCCCCGCCGGTCTCGTTATGCGCAGTCAGGCGACCTCCGAAATCCGCCACGATGGTGGATGAAATCGCAAGCCCCAGTCCGGTCCCCTCACCCGGCTTTTTCGTCGTCCAGAAAGGTTCAAACAGTTTTTCCAGGTCTGAAACACCCGGACCGTTATCACGAACCGACACATAGGCGTGAGACCCGGCCTCGACCTCGATCTCGATCCGCGCGTCGCGACGTCCCCGAACCGCATCGACGGCATTGCGCAGCAGATTGATGATCACCTGCTCCAGCCGGATCCGGTCGGCCAGCACCATCACCGGATCGCGCGGGATGCTGCGTTCGATGCGGATGGTGCGGCTGCGCAGTTGCGGCTCCATCATGGTCAGCGCGGAACTGACAGCGGCGCGCAGATCCACGGGTTCGACTGCCTCGCCACCCTTGCGGGCAAAGGATTTGAGCTGCCGGGTGATCGCGCCCATCCGCTCGATCAGGTCGTCGATGCGCTGAAAGGATGACAGCGCCTCTTCGGGCCGGCTGCGCTGCAACAGCAGCCGCGCGCCCGCCAGATAGGTCTTCATCGCCGCCAGGGGCTGATTCAGCTCGTGGCTGACGCCGGCCGACATCTCGCCCAGGGCGGCCAGCTTCGAGGATTGCTGCACGGTCTGTTCGGCGACGCGCAATTCCTTTTGCATCCGCTCTCGTTCGGCGATCTCGCGCGTGAGGCGAGCGTTCAGGGCGCGCAGATCGGCCGATTCGCGCATATAGGCCGCCGATTGCAGCCGCGCGCGCCGCGACAGCAGCCAGAACGTCCCGGCCAGCAGGATGGCAAAGCCCATGATCTCCAGCGCAAGGACGGCGTTCACCCTTTCCCGGATCGAGCCATAGGTGGTAAAGCTGATCATCCGCCAGCCGCGAAACGAGATGCGCACCTCGCTGCGCATCACCGCGCGGCCCTTGACATAGGCGTCGGGCGGCATGTTCGTCCAATCGGCAGTCACCTGAAACGCCCGCTGGATGGCCGAAGGCGCGGATCGCACGGCCAGCGCCTCGGGCATGGTCAGCCCGCGCCATCGCGGTTCGGTCGCCAGGATAATGTTACCCTCGCTGTCGGTCACGGCAACCGCGTCCGAAATCCCTGCCCATGACCGTTCCAGCCGCGTCAGATCCGCCCCGACGACAATCACCCCCAACGTCTTGCCATCCGCGACGATGGCGCGGGAATAGGTAAATTCATAAGCGCCAACACCCTGATTCCATACGGAAAAAACTGTGTCGCGCGACCGCAGCGCCTCGACGAAGAACGGGGCCTGCACATTGTTCGTACCGATCTGATAGCGGTCGGTCGATCCCACCGTTCGCCCCGAGGCATCCAGCAACCGGATCGAGGCCGCGCCGATTTCCTTTTGTGCGGCCATCAGCCGGGCCGATGTGGTCGAAAAGTCGTTATTGGTCAGCGAGCCGATCAGCGCCGGATCGCGCGCCAGCAGCAGCGGCACGACCGAGGTACGCTGCAATTCCGACAGCAGGTTTCCCGAATAAAGCGCCAGCCGCAATTCCGACCGGACACGCGTGGTTTCGGAAAACCGTTCGGTCAGCCAGGCATTCGTCACCCAGATCGAGGCCAGCGCCGTGACAAAGATCAGCGCCACCGCGGAACGCAGCCACCACGGATTCGCCGGCCGGACTCCCATCCGCCGCAAGGGCCTGCGTTTGTTGCTTCTGTCCTGTGTCAATCGGCTGCGCCCGCTTGGGTTAATTGACGCAATCTAGTCGCGCAGCCCGCTTTGCTCAAGTCAGGCGTTGACCAGCCCGTCAGTAACGGCGGTAAACAGCGCCGCGCCATCCATTCCGCCAATTGCGGGATCGGCCGCACGCTCGGGGTGGGGCATCATTCCCAGCACCCGGCGATTGGCCGACAGCACCCCGGCAATATCCGCGACCGAGCCGTTGATTCCGGGCGCATAGGTGAACGCGATGCGGTCCTGATCGCGCAATTCGGTCAGCCCTTCAGGGGCGATCTGATAATTGCCGTCATGATGGGCGACCGGCACGGTGATCCGCTGACCGGCGGCATAGCCCGAGGTAAAGGTGCTGTCATTCGTTACCACCGTCAGCGCGGCGGGCTTGCACAGGAATGTCAGCCCCTGATTGCGCATCAGCGCGCCGGGCAACAGGCCCAGTTCGGTCAGCACCTGAAACCCGTTGCAGATTCCCAGAACGAACCCCCCCCGTGCCGCATGCGCCGCAAGCGCGCCGGCAATCGGCGAATGCGCGGCAATCGCCCCGCAGCGCAGATAATCGCCATAGGAAAACCCGCCCGGCACCGCGACCAGATCGGTACGCGCCGGCAAGGCGTCATCCTTGTGCCAGACCCGCGCCACACGCGCCCCGGCCCGTTCCAGCGCAACGGCCAGATCGCGGTCGCAATTCGAACCCGGAAAGGTGATGACGGCGGCTTTCATGGCAAAACTCCGGCTGATGCTGCGCATTTCCTTATCGCAGACGGCACCGACAGTTAAGCACAATTCGGCGCGGCGGCCCGGAAACGAAAAAGGGCCGCGCATCGCTGCGCGGCCCTGTTCAGCGGCGGGTGTTGGCTCAGGCCAGCGCCTTGTTCAGGTATTCGTCCACCTTTTCCAGATAGCCCATGGTGGTCAGCCATTTCTGATCCGGCCCGACCAGCAGCGCCAGATCCTTGGTCATGAACCCGTCCTCGACCGCCTGCACCGTGACCTTGTCCAGCGTGTCGGCAAAGGTCGCCAGCGCGGCGTTGTTGTCCAGCTTGGCGCGATGCTTCAACCCGCCCGTCCAGGCATAGATCGACGCAATCGAGTTGGTCGAGGTGGCGTTACCCTTTTGATGCTCGCGATAATGGCGGGTGACGGTGCCATGGGCGGCCTCGGCCTCGACGGTCTGTCCGTCCGGCGTCATCAGCACGCTGGTCATCAGCCCCAGACTGCCAAAGCCCTGCGCAACAGTATCAGACTGCACATCGCCGTCATAGTTCTTGCAGGCCCAGACATAGCCGCCCGACCATTTCAGCGCGCTGGCCACCATGTCGTCGATCAGGCGGTGTTCATAGTGAATGCCGGCCTTCTTGAACTTGTCCTCGAATTCTTCTTCGTACACCTTCTGGAACAGATCCTTGAACCGGCCGTCATAGGCCTTGAGAATGGTGTTCTTGGTGGACAGATAGACGGGCCAGCCCAGATTGAGGCCATAGTTCATGCTGGCGCGGGCAAAGTCGATGATCGACTGGTCGAGGTTGTACATTCCCATCGCCACACCGGCGGCGGGGGCATCGAACACCTCGCGCTCGATCACGGTGCCGTCCTCGCCGACGAATTTCATCGTCAGCTTGCCCTTGCCGGGAAACAGGAAATCGGTGGCGCGGTACTGGTCGCCATAGGCGTGACGGCCGACGACGATGGGCTGGGTCCAGCCCGGCACCAGACGCGGCACGTTCCGGCAGATGATCGGCTGACGGAAGATCACGCCGCCCAGGATGTTGCGGATCGTGCCATTGGGGCTGCGCCACATCTTTTTCAGGCCAAATTCCTCGACCCGCGCCTCATCGGGGGTGATGGTCGCACATTTGACGCCGACGCCGTATTGCTTGATCGCCTCGGCGGCATCCACGGTGATCTGGTCGTCGGTACGATCACGTTCCTCGATACCCAGATCGTAATATTTCAGGTCGATGTCGAGATAAGGCAGGATCAGCTTCTGCTTGATGAAATCCCAGATGATCCGGGTCATCTCATCGCCGTCCAGCTCGACGACGGGGTTTTCTACCTTGATCTTCGACATGGGTGTCCCCTTTGGTTAAGCTTCGCTTGGCCGCCCTATACAGTGATCGGGATGAAAAGGAAAGACGGTATGCGATGGTATGCAGTTCAGATTGCAACTTTTCTGCTGACCTCGGGTGCCGCTTTTGCGTTGTCGGTTCTGCCCGGCCTGAAAGGGATGACACGGGCGGGCGGGCGGCTGTGGATCGACCGGCGCGCGACACCGGGGCAGATCGACCAGATCCGCCTGAATATCGCTGATGTGTGGAACGGCCAGTCAGCGCCGGATTGGGCCCGCTGAAGGCACGCGGGCGATCAGTTCTGATCGAAATATGCCGCCGCCCGCCCGTCCAGCCAGTGCCACAATTCCGGCGCGCCCTTGGCGATCCGCACACCCACGCGTCGGACCAACTGGTCATGGGTCACGCCATATTCGACCCAGGTGCCGCCGCCGGATGCGATGTTCTGCATCACTGGCTGCGCCCGGTCCAGCGATTTGGCAAACATGGCGGCGGGCGTCCGGTTCGCCTCGAACTCATCCCACAGCGCGCGGAACGTCTGTCCCTGCCCGTCGGGCAAAAGCCCGAAGATCCGATCTGCGGCCTGTTGTTCGGCGGCCAGTTGCGCGGCGCCATCATGGGCCTGCCCCTGCGCGGAATGGATCGGCACGTCGCCCGCGTCGATCTCGACCAGATCGTGCAGGATCAGCATGCGGACGACCCGGCCAATATCGACGCCCTTGCCCGCATGCGGCGCCATGACCAGCGCGTACAGCGCCAGATGCCAACTGTGTTCGGCACTGTTTTCCCGGCGCGAGCCATCGCAAAGCGGGCTGGCCCGGCACACCGATTTCAGCCGGTCGGCCTCGGCCAGAAAGGCCAGCCGCGCGCCCATGTCACCGTCAACCGCCCGCCCGTCCATCAGCGCCGAGGCGGCGG
>NZ_JBKEBL010000296.1:0-7592 GCF_047973135.1 Paracoccus sp. (in: a-proteobacteria) | reverse complement strand
CGGCTCGGCCCCCAGACAGCCGGTCACGATGACCCTGCCGTTTTCCCGCAGCGCCTCGCCCATGGCCTCAAGGCTTTCGGCCTTGGCGCTGTCCAGAAACCCGCAGGTATTCACGATCACCGCATCCGCCCCCGCATAATCGGGGCTGATCGCATAGCCCTCGGCACGCAACCGCGTCAGGATGCGTTCGCTATCGACCAGCGCCTTGGGACAGCCAAGGCTGACCATGCCGATGGTCGGCTGGCCGTCGCGGCGTTCATCCGGGATGCGGGCGCGGGCAAGGTCGGGGCGCAGATCGGGTGGGTTCGTGTACATCCGCCGCAGATAGTCGATTCGCTGCCGCAGGAAAAGCGGGCCCCCGCAAAAAATCGGGGCCGCCGCCCTGATCAGTCATCCGCCGCGCGCGTCCCCGACAGAGCGATCATCGACACCCCGTCCGAGATCAGCTCGACCGCCAGCAGGATGCCAAGGATCGTCGCGGCGGAGGCGGGGAAATTGCCAAAGATCATCAGCGCCAGCAGCACCGACAGCGCCCCACTGAGCAGCAACATCCAGAATGCCCCTGTCCCGCGCAGCGAAAAGGACAAAACGATCTTGACCACGCCCGAGACGAAGAACATCGAGGCGACCACCAGTGTCAGCGTGACGATCCCGACCAGCGGCCTGGCCAGCAGCATGACACCCAGCAAAATCAGCGCGACCGCCAGCAGGATGGCCCAGACGCGGCCACCCCAGACCTGCCCCCGAAACACCGCATAGGCCTGCAACGCCCCGACGATCAAAAACGCCCATCCGGCAAGCTGTTCGGCGGTCAGCGTGGCGGCAAGCGGGTTGGCCAGCGCAAGGATCCCGGCAAGGATCGACAATGCGCCGATGACGATCCACATGATTCGACCTGACATGATAAGTCCTCTGAATTTGTTCCTGGCGTTCCTTCCTTGCCTAACGCTCTGGACCGTTTCGGGTTTCTTTGTCTGTACCGTAAATTTCAGGGGAATCGCGGGCGGGATGCCGCAACCGTGTCCGCGATCACGCAGCCGTGGCTTTCTCTGCCCGCTCTGATCGCGCAGATTGCGCGGCATGATCATGACCCGAACCTCCGCCCTTGCCCTTGCCATCACCGCCTTGCTGGCACTGCTGCCCGCCGCCGGCCGGGCCGACGGGGTTGAACGGCGCTTTCGCGACCGGATCGACATCATCAACGACAGCGGCGGCAATATCCTGCACATGGCGCAGCGCCGTCAGGAACTGGCCAAATCGGGCAAGCTGGTGCGCATTCGCGGCTATTGCCGGTCAGCCTGCACGATGCTGATCACCCTGCCGAATGCCTGTCTTGGCCCCGACGCCCGCGTGGGCTTTCACGCCCCGCGCCTGCCTGATACCCATATCATCCCTCCCTATGTCGATCAGATCATGGGCAACTATTACCGCAACGGCATCCGCGACCGATGGTTCGGCGGCTGGAACCGCTCGTTGAAGATGACGGTCCTGACCGCGCAGGAATATATTCGCCTTGACCCGCAAACCCGCATCTGCCCGCGCTTGCGATAGATGGGCTTGGGCGGGGTGCCTTCGGTCTGACTGAGGGATATGCGCTGGCTCTGCGGCACCGCCGCGCCATCCAGCAAGCCTTGATACGACGTCACCGCCGGAGGATTTGCGTCCCGCGATAGCCGGGGGAGCTGTGCGCCCCCCGGACCCCCTGCAAAAGCCTGCGGCGGCCCGGCACTGGTCGCCGACGCCGACGCAGCCGCCGTGCCCGGCGTGCTGCGCATTTGGTTCCGGGTCGGGTCTGCCGTGCCATCGCTGCAAGACCGTTCCCAAAGTTCGGAGGTGCCGACGTCGCTGCCGTTGGGCGGCGGCTGAACAGCAGATCCGGCCCTCTGCGGCGCTTGTCGTCAGGATCGTAGCGGGCTCAGGGCAGTTGGTATTACAGGCCTGTCACGAATTCGGAATGGCGATAGCCCTGCAGGTACAGCAGCGCGGTCAGGTCGCCGAAATTGATGCGGATGCGGGCTTGGGCCGCGACGGCGGGTTTGGCATGCAGGGCGACGCCCGTGCCCGCAAGCTGGATCATGCCCAGATCGTTCGCGCCGTCTCCGACCGCAACCGCATGGGCCGGCGTCAGGCCGCGGGCGGCGGCGATTTCCTTCAGCGCGTCGATCTTGGCCTCGCGTCCCAGAACCGGCAGGGCGACATGGCCGGTCAGTACGCCATCCTCGGCCAGCAGGGTATTGGCGCGGTGTTCGTCAAAGCCAAGCTGCGCGGCGACCGGCCCGGTGAATGCCGTGAACCCGCCCGAGACCAGCGCCGTGTGCCCGCCATTTGCACGCATCGTGGCGACCAGTTCGCGGCCTCCGGGGGCCAGGGTGATGCGGTTGGCCAGAACCTTGTCGATGACCGCTTCGTTCAGGCCGGCCAGCAGGCCCACGCGTTCGATCAGCGCCTCGTGGAAATTCAGCTCTCCGTTCATGGCGCGCGCGGTGATTCCGGCGACGCGCGGGCCCACGCCCGCCATATCCGCCAGTTCGTCGATGCATTCCTGCTGGATCATCGTCGAATCCATATCGGCCAGCAGGATGGATTTCCGGCGACCTGCGGTTTGCTGGATGGCAAGATCGATATTGATCGTTTGCAGATCCGACCAGACCTGATCGGCATCGGCAGGCATTTCGGCAATGTCGAATTCGGCGGCGACGCCGGGGTTCAGCCAGCGCGGGGTACCGCCTTCCCACTCCCTCGACAGCCCCTCGGGCAGCGTGCTTTCCAGATGGGCATCGGCCGGCGCGGCCATCAGCGACACGGTGAACATGGGCGGCTCCTTCCCGTTGGGATCGAAGCGGGATTTAGGGCAAACCGTGGCGTTTCGCCAGCCTGTGATACCGCAGTTGTCGCAATTGCGGTCGGCGGAAAAGCGGCGGGAACCGGCCTTTCCTTGCCGGGGGTGGTCCGTCCGGGGCTGCGTTCTTGAAAAGCGCGTGCAAAACGGCGTAGTTTGACCCGATTAAAATGTGAAAGATTTGACATGATGCGCAAGATCGGATTGGCGATTCTCGTTTCCCTTGCACTGGCGGCACCATCTGCGGCCGAGGACCGGACAGCCAAGGATCCGGCGATGACGGATTACCCAAAGCTTGAAGTCAGCCAGAACGCCGAGGGCAAGACGGTCCCGACCAACTGGCCGCAGGTAGCCGAGGACGAATGGCGCGCGGTGCCCGACGATCCGGCCTCGCCGCGCTATATCGAAATCGAGTACGACTCGGCTTCGATTGATCCTGCCGAAGCGCTGAAAGATGCCGAAAGGCGCGCCGAAGTTGAACTGACCGACGCGGCCACCCGCGAGGTCACGACCTGGGAGGCGGTCGAGGATGGCAAGGCCTGGGCCACGGCGGCCAGCGCCGAGGTTGGCGGGACAGAGCATTCGGTTTTCGTGATCACCTATCATTCCAAGGCGCGCGGGGCCTTCAGCACCGACTATTTCTCGATCCCGACGGCGAATTACCGGGAATGGGGCGGGGTGATGATGTATATGCAGGTCTTGGGCATGACGCCCTATCTGGACGGCTTGCCCGAGGGTTTCGCGGATTCGGCGCGTTACGCGACCAATACCGAACAGGCCGAGGTTTTCGCCGGGCTGATCGATATCACCATGACCAAAGCGATGAAGGCCCTTGCCCAGGCGCAGGCAGGGGCGCTGTCGGCGCTGCGCAACATCGGCAACAGCATGAACGAGCGGGGCGAATGCCTGCAGCTCAGCTATTGCAATTACAACTGGACCACGGGCGAGGCCGAATATCACATCGACAACTGATCGTCGGCCCCGCGTTCAGCCCCGATATAGCCGGACGCGTTCAAAGCGATCATATTGTCGGCCTGCAACTTCTTGATTTTATACCAGCGGTCTTGAAGGCTGACCCGTAAAGATGGCAGGCGATTCGCGTTTGATGGCGGCGCATGCGCAAAAAGGTGGGCGGGCGGTCAGGCTGTGGCCTTTCCAGGGCTGTCCTTCAGTTTGTTGCAGTCAATGACCGTCAGCGGGCTTTTGTCGGCCTGTTTTTCGATCCAGCGGGCGTGGCGCAGGGTTTTCTGCGCGTCGGCTGCGCCCTTGTCCCAGTGATCCTGCATCGAGCGCCGCGAAAATTCGTAATCGCGCGAGCTTTTCTCGTAATCCGGGCGCTCATAGATCATTTGCACCAGCAGCATCCGGCCGGGATGGGCGGCCTCCATCAACACCCTGACCTCGTCACTTTTTTGCAGGTTTTTCGGCAGCTTGTCGTAAAGCCGTTGCAATGCCTCGCGGGCCTCAAGCAGCATGGCGGTCTGATCGGTCGAGAACCGGGTGCGGCTGGAAAAGCGGATCTCTTTTTCGCGGGTTTCGATGTCGGTAATGGTTTCGGGCAGCTTGCCATGCGCGCTGAACAGGTCGAACTGGAACACCGTCATGTCCTGATGGCGGTCGTGATTGTCCAGCACATATTGCAGCGGCGTGTTCGAGACGATGCCGCCATCCCAGTAAAGCGCACCGTCGATTTCGACCGGGGGAAAGCCGGGGGGCAGGGCGCCGCTGGCCATGACATGTTCGGGGCCAATCTGTTGCCGGGTATTGTCGAAATAGACCTGATTGCCGGTCGCGACATCTACGGCACCAACCGCAAAGCGGACCTCGCCCGAGTTGAGATAGTCGAAATCCACCAGTTCCAGCAGCGTATCGCGCAGCGGTTCGGTGGAATAAAAGCTCAGCGCCTCGACCGTGCCGGGTTTCTGCAGGAAGGGCGAGGGTTGGCGCGGGGTGTAAAAGCCCTGCACGCCCGCGAACATGGCCTGAGCGGCGCGCAAGTCGTTTTCATGGCCGCGCGGCAGCACCGGCGCGATCATGTCGATCCAGGTGTTGCCCAGGGCCTCGCCGCGCGAGACCAGATTCCAGAAGGTGCGCAGCCGCTCTAACCGGTCCTCGGGCCGGTTTCCGGCGATCAGGGCCGCGTTGATCGCCCCGATGGAAATGCCGGCGACATAATCGGGGCGATAACCTTCGGTCGCCATCGCCTGAAACGCGCCCGCTTGATAGGAACCCAGCGCGCCGCCGCCCTGAAGAACCAGAACGTGATTGATATTCTTGTCAAATCTGTTCATCTTGCCGCCCCTGTCAATGGTGGTCCGACTATCGGCCTGCCTGCCGCTGAATTCTGCCCGAAACCGGTGCGCACAAGGCGGCACGCGGCGGATTTTTCCGTGCCCCTTCGTCATTTGCAAGCGTTTTGCATGGACCCTTGGCCTTGTGCCCGTTTCGATGCATCCTTGAACCCAGCCACAGGAGGAAGGCATGAGCTGGAACCCCGCAATCGAGCCGGGCTGCCCGGATGAGATCGGCCCCGACAATATCGAGACCCTGATAATCCCCCGTGCCCGCGATCTGGGCGGGTTCGAGGTGCGGCGCGCCCTGCCTGCGCCCAAACGGCAGATGGTCGGGCCGTTCATCTTTTTCGATCAGGCTGGCCCGGTCGAGTTTCTGACCGGGCAGGGCGTCGATGTCCGCCCGCATCCTCATATCGGACTGGGCACTGTCACCTATCTGTTCCGGGGTGATTTCCACCATCGCGACAGCATCGGCAGCGATCAGGTCATCACGCCCGGCGCGCTGAACTGGATGGTGGCGGGCAAGGGCGTCAGCCATTCCGAACGCACCAGCGACGCCGCCCGCAGCGGCCCGCACAGCTTGTTCGGCATCCAGACCTGGATCGCCCTGCCCGAAAGCCACGAGGATATTGACCCGATCTTTGAACATCATGGCCAGCAGGCGCTGCCCCTGATCGAGGCAGAGGGCGCGCAGGCGCGGCTGATCCTTGGCCGCGCCTATGGCGAGGTGGCGCCCGCGACGCTGTATTCCGACACTTTCTATCTGGATGTGACGCTGACGCCCGGCGCGCGTTTTCCTCTGCCCGATGATCACGAGGATCGCGGGCTGTATATCACCGAGGGCTCGGTCCGGATCGCCGGGCAAGAGTTTCAGTCCGGGCAGATGATGGTGTTCCGCCCCGGCGACGCCATTTCGGTGCAGGCGGGCGAACAGGGTGCGCGGCTGATGGCTTTGGGGGGCGAAACCCTGAACGGGCCGCGCTTTATCTGGTGGAATTTCGTCGCCTCATCGCGCGAAAGGATCGAGACGGCGAAACGCGAATGGCGGGATGCGCGTTGGGGTCAGGGATTGTTCGATCTGCCGCCGGGCGACCGGGACGAGTTCATTCCGCTGCCATAAGGAGAAATGATGTCTTTCAGAACCCCGCAGGATGTCCGTGACTTCTGGTTTTCGGACGAAATGAAACCCTATTGGTTCGAGAAATCCGCCGAAATCGACAACCAGATCATCCAGCTTTTCCTGGAAACATACGAGGCTGCGCATGGCGGCAGGCTGGATCACTGGATGGAAAGCGCGGCGGATGCGCTGGCGCTGATGATCGTGCTGGATCAGTTTCCGCGCAACATGTTCCGAGGGTCGGGCCGCAGTTTTGAAAGCAACGATCTGGCGCTGACCTATGCCGGTCAGGCGCTGGACAAGGGCTTTGACCAGCAGGTCGCCCAGACGCAGCGCGCGTTCTTTTACCTGCCCTTCATGCATAGCGAGGATCTGGACGATCAGAACCGCAGTATCCGCCTGTACGAGGCTTTGGGGGATGATAATTCCCTGCGCTTTGCCCATGCTCATCGCGACATTATCGCCGAATTTGGCCGTTTTCCGCATCGCAACACCGTGCTGGACCGCGAGAACACGGCGGATGAGACGGAATTTCTGAAAACTCACAAGGGGTTCTGATCGCGGGAACTGTCTGACGGGGACGTGATCCCGGTGGCGGCCGGTCTGCGCTAGGCTGCGGGGACGGAGGTTTCGATGACTCGATTTTCAGGGTTCCTGATCGCTGTCCTGTTCGCGGCTTCGGCCCATGCGCAGGATTTCAACGCCGCAGCCCCCAACGCGCCGGGACAGAAACCGGCTTTCGCGGGCCAGACCCGTGCCCCGGTTCTGCCCGATATGGCGCTGAACCGGCAGGTCGTCACCGAAGGACTGCGCCATCCCTGGGGGATGGCGGAACTGCCCGATGGCGGCTGGCTGGTGACGGAACGGCCTGGACGGCTGCGGCTGATCGCCCCGAATGGGGCGATGTCGCCCGCGATTGCCGGGCTGCCCGATGTCGATAGCCGCGGGCAGGGCGGGCTGCTGGATGTGGCGGTGGCGGGCAATTTCGCCGAGACTAGGCGCGTCTGGATCAGCTTTGCCCAGCCGCGTGGCGGTGGGCGCAACGCGACGGCAGTTGCGACCGGGGTTCTTGCGGCGGACGGTTCCCGGCTGGACGATCTGCGGGTCATCTGGCAGCAGCAACCGGCGTGGAACTCGACCAATCATTTCGGATCCCGGCTGGTCTTTGACGGGCAGGGCGGGCTGTTCGTCACCACAGGCGAAAGATCCAGACGCGATGCACGCGGTCTGGCACAGAATGTCACGACAAGTCTGGGCAAGGTGGTGCGGATCGATCCGCTAAGCGGTGCGCCGATGGGCAGGCCGGGGGTCGAGGGCGCGTTGCCCGAAATCTGGTCCTGGG
>NZ_JBKEBL010000115.1:0-50643 GCF_047973135.1 Paracoccus sp. (in: a-proteobacteria) | reverse complement strand
CGATCATCGCCGCACAGCAGGCGGAGGGCGGCGATCCGGGCGGGCTGGTGCAAGGCTTTCTGCGCGCCTGCTGGGCCGAACAACGCGACATCAGCGACGATACCGTCATCCGCGACATTCTGGGCGCGCATGGCTTTGATCCGGATCTGGCCGACAAGGGGCTGTTCGTCGGCGCCGAGACATATGGTCGCAACCTGGAACAGGCGGTCGAAGCCGGGGCTTTCGGCGCGCCCTTCTATATCGTGCGCGAAACGGGTCAGCGGTTCTGGGGACAGGATCGGCTGGACTTTCTCGACCGGCACCTGGCCTCGGCATGAGCGGGGTGCACATGCGCCACTGGTCCGGCAATCCCGACCGTCCGGGGCTGGCGTTGCATTGTATGCTGGCCAGCGGCAGTTACTGGGCCGGCATCGCCGGACGGCTGGACGGGCGGATCGACCTGCGGGCCTTTGACCTGCCCGGCCATGGCCACAGCGACGACTGGACCCCGGCGCCCGATGGCCCCGATTATCACACCGCCGTCACCCGCATCGCCGCCAGTTTCATCGACCGGCCCGTCGATCTGATCGGGCACAGCCTTGGCGGCACCGTGGCGCTGCGCCTTGCCGTCGCCGCGCCCGAGGCCATCCGCAGCCTGACCCTGATCGAGCCGGTCCTGTTCGCCGCCGCCCGCGACGACGAACAGCGTGCGCTGCACGAACAGATGGGTGAACTGATCGCCGCCGGGCACAGCGATCAGGCGGCGCGGGTCTTTATGGCGATCTGGGGCGCTCAGGGCTATGATGACCTGCCGCCCCGGATGCAGCGGCATATGCGCGACAGGATTGGCCTGATCGCCGAAAATTCACCCGCCCTGTCCGATGACCGCGCCAATATCCTGCGCCCCGGCGGGCTGGAGGCGATCACGGCACCGGTGCTGATCATCTCGGGTCAGGATTCGCCGCCCGTGGTTCACGCCATCGCCGAGGCGCTGGCCGCCCGCTTGCCCGATGTCGGTCGCGCCAGTGTACCCGGCGCGCGGCACATGCTGCCGATAACCCATGCCGATCAGGTGGCGGGGCTGATTGCGGTCAATCTGGACCGCGCCTGATCAGCGGTTCAACGCCAGATCAGCCCCGCCCGCGCCACGATACCAGCGGATGATCCGCGCACGCTCGTCCGGTTCCATGAAACTGACATTGGCGGGGGGCATGGCATCTGTCAGGCCCGATTGCAGGTAAATTTGCCGCGCCTCGCGGGCGATATCGGTCGGCGTCTCAAGGAACACCCCCTTCGGCGCGTGATAGACCCCCTCGTATCCCGGCTCGCGCGCATGGCACATGGAACAGCGGCCCATGACGATATCGGCAACCTGATCAAAGCCCTGCGCCTCGGCGAAATGCTGTTCAAAGGGCGACAGGCTGCGGGCCTCGGCCTCGTCCTGCGTGCCCTGGTTCAGCCCTAGCGAACTGATCCACATGATCATGATGAACAGGATCGCAGTCACCGCCCATGTCCACCACAACCGCCCCTTGCGGGCATGCATGGTGTTGAAGAAATGCCGGATCGTGACCCCCATCAGAAAGATCAGCGCGGCGATCAGCCAGTTATACCTGCTGGCGAAAGCCAGAGGAAAATGGTTGGACAGCATCAGAAAGACAACCGGCAGCGTCAGATAGTTGTTATGTGTCGAACGCAGCTTGGCGATTTTTCCATAGACCGGATCGGGCGCGCGTCCGGCGGTCAGATCAGCCACGACGATGCGCTGGTTCGGCATGATCACCAGAAACACATTCGCGGTCATGATGGTTGCTGTAAACGCTCCCAGATGCAGCAGCGCGGCGCGCCCGGTGAAGATCTGGTCATAGCCCCAGCCCATCGCCACCAGCGCCACGAACAGCAGCAGCATCAGCGTGGTCGGCCTGTCGCCAAGGCGCGATTTGCACAACGCATCATAGATCAGCCACCCTACCGCCAGCGACCCGGCCGAGATCAGCACCGCCTGCCATACCGCCAGATCCGCCTTGGCCGGGTCGATCAGGAACAGATGCGCCCCCGCCCAGTAGGTGACGGCCAGCAGCGCCGCCCCCGACAGCCAGGTCGAATAGCTTTCCCATTTGAACCAGGTCAGATGCTGCGGCATGCGCTCGGGCGCGACCAGGTATTTCTGGATATGGTAGAAGCCGCCGCCATGAACCTGCCATTCCTCTCCGTGCACGCCCCTTGGCAGGCCCGGCCGCTTTTCCAGCCCCAGATCCAGCGCGATGAAATAGAAGGACGACCCGATCCAGGCGATTGCGGTGATGACGTGCAACCAGCGGATCGCAAAGACCAGCCATTCCCAGATGACGATATGGTCGGGAATCATCGCTCAGCTTCCCCGATAGGTGGAAAAGCCGAAGGGCGAGACCAGCAGCGGCACGTGATAATGATCCTGCCGCGACATGCCGAAACGGATGGGGATCACATCCAGAAAGCGCGGCGATTCGGTGGGGATGCCGGTCGCGTCCATCCAGTCGCCCGCGTGAAATTCCAGCTCATAACTGCCGGTGGCAAATTCCTCGGGGGGCAGGATCTGGCGGTCGGTCCGGCCATCGGCATTGGTGCGCAGCCGCGCAAGCTGGACCCGCTGGCCCTTTTGAAGGCGGAACAGGACGATCTCCATTCCCTCGGCAGGTTTTCCGCGCGCGGTGTCCAGCACATGCGTCGTCAGATAGCCTTGCATCCTTGCCTCCGGTTCTCGCTATTACATGGAACATTCAGCTTGCACCGCTCTGCGTGCGGTGTCCATCGCCGCAGGTGATTTCCGCGATGGCCGGTTTCTGCCGGAATTTTTTTGCCGAACAGTCGGTTGCAATTTTCCCCTTGCCGGACCCCGCGTTCCTTCGCATGACAGGGCGTCACCAGGCACGAGGTAGATGATGGCCGAACCCACCCGCCGACGCGGCCGCCCGCGCAGCGCCCCCGAATCTCCGGGCACGGTTCAGGTTCTGGACCGCGCACTTGAGATCATGCATCTGCTGGCGGCGCATCGTGGCCTGACCCTGTCCGAGATCGCCGACCAGACCGGCCAGCCGCCTTCGACCGTGCATCGGATGCTGGCCACGCTGGCCGCGCATGAGATGGCCGAACGCGATGAGGCCACGCAGGCCTGGGGCATCGGCCCCGCCAGCTTTCGCCTCGGCACGGCCTTCCTGCAACGCGCCGGAATCGTCGAACGCGCGACCCCGATCCTGCGCGCGCTGATGCGCCACACGACCGAGACCGCCAATCTGGGGATCGCAGGCGGCGAAGAAGCGCTGCTGGTCGCGCAGGTCGAAAGCGGACAGACCATCCGCGCCAGCTTTCCGCCCGGCGCGCGGCTGCCGCTGCATGCTTCGGGTATCGGCAAGGCGCTGCTGGCATTCGGCCAGCCCGACCGCCTGCCCGCACCGCAAACGGACCGGCTGACCGACAACACCCTGACCACGGAACAGGCGCTGCGGGACGACATGGCCCGCACCCGCGCCCGCGGCTTTTCCCTTGATAACGAAGAACAGACCCGCGGCCTGATCTGCATCGCCGCGCCCGTCCTTGACGCCACCGGCGCGGTGATCGCCGCCATCGGCATCAGCGCGCCCAGCCAGCGCGTCGGGCATGAACATGTGAAAACCCTTGGCGCTGCGGTCATTGCGGCGGCCTCCGATCTCAGCCGCGCGATGGGCGGTTAAGACGACCGCAGCGCCCGCCCCGCCGCATCGCCCGAAGCCCAGGCCCATTGAAAATTATACCCACCCAGCCAGCCAGTCACATCGACGCATTCGCCGATGAAATACAGCCCCGGCACGCCCCGCGCCTGCATTGTCGCAGCATCCAGATCGCGCGTATCCACCCCGCCAAGCGTCACCTCGGCGGTGCGATAGCCCTCGGTCCCGACCGGGCGCAGACGCCAGCGGTTGATGCGCTGACCCAGCCCTTCCAGCACCCTGTTCGGCTGATCCGCCAGCCGCGCCTGCGCCAGCCCCGCCTCAGCCGCCAGGGATTGCGCCAGCCGCTCGGGCAGGTGCCGCGCCAGCGCCGAGGCCACAAGGACGCGCCCTGCCGCCTGACGTGCCTCTTTCAGCGTCGAGGCCATCTCGGTGCCGGGTGCCAGGTCGATCTCCAGTTCCTCGCCCGCCTGCCAGTAATTCGAGATTTGCAGGATCGCGGGCCCGCTCAGCCCGCGATGGGTGAACAGCAGCGCATCGCGGAAATCGCCCTTGCCATGCCGGACCCGCGCCTCGACCGAAATCCCGGCCAATGGCCGACACAATGCCAGATCCTGTTCGGCGAAGGTCAGCGGCACCAGCCCGGCCCGCGTCGCGGTCACGCGAAGGCCAAAGCTTTCGGCGATGTCATAGCCGATGCCGGTCGCACCCATCTTCGGGATCGACCTGCCCCCCGTCGCAACCACCACGCGCGCGGCCTGCAACGGCCCGCGACCGGTTTCGGCGACAAAGCCCCCCTCCTCGCGCCGCACCGCCGTCACCGGCGTCTCAAGCCATAATTCGGCCCCGCGCATCCGATTCAACAGCATATCGACAATCGCCGTCGCCTTGCCATCGCAGAACAACTGCCCCTGCGTCTTTTCATGCCAGGCAATCCCGTCCCGATCGACCAGGGCCACGAAATCCGCAGGCCGGAACCGCGCCAGAGCCGAGGCGGCGAAACGCGGGTTCCCCGACAGGAACCGCTCGTGCCCGCTGGCCAGATTGGTAAAGTTGCACCGCCCCCCGCCCGAGATGCGGATCTTCTCGCCCGGATGGCGGGCATGATCCAGCACGACCACCCGCTTTCCCTGCGCCAGCGCCGTGCCCGCACAGAACATTCCTGCCGCCCCGGCCCCAAGAATTGCGATATCCACCTGCTTCATGCGGCGCTCCTACATGCCCCGCAAGATGCGGGCAAGTTTCTTCAAATTTCGGCTTGCACCCCCTGTCACACTTGGATATTCACCCCCGCACAGTTGGGGCGTAGCCAAGTGGTAAGGCAGCGGTTTTTGGTACCGTGTACCGTAGGTTCGAATCCTACCGCCCCAGCCATAAATCCTGAAATTCCCGCGCGTTCAGACGCTTTCCCGGTTTCGGGAGAAGGTGACACGATGTCACCATTGTGACATGGGAAAACGCCGCCGCCACCGGACATCAGCGGTTGCAGCGCGTCAGCGGAAATGCGTCAGGGCAATCGGCTGCAGCCTCCGGGGCTGGTTTTGTGTGTTGGTATAGCTGACGGAAGCCAGTCTGATCGTCAAATTGGCACAGCATCAGCGTAAAATCAAAGGATCATAGCCTGACAGAATAGCAAAACAACGCGATCATTTCGAACGCGTTTGGCTATATGCGGCAGCCATTCGTCGCCCTGTGCGACGGTTTTTCGTCAAAGCTTGAGGCTGGCCCTGATCAGATCAAGGGATAGGTGGCTAATTGTTGTCTTTCTGGCAGGGCCACGCGCGAAGCGCGCGTCCGGCCGGGCGGCAGCGAGCGGGTCGGGCTTTGCCCGACCCGCCCCCCCTTTTCCTCCTGCGCAATATCAGCCGGTTGTGTTACGGCGGCGCAGCCATGGCAGCAGGGCAAAGGCACCCGCAATCAGGGGCAGGGTTGCGGGCAGCGGGATCACGGTGGCGGGGTCGCGTTGCGCGGCAAGGACTTGCAGGTTGCCGGGGGCAAACACTACGCCATCGACCAGGAACGAGGTCATGCCCCCGTTGTCCAGATCACCGGTAAAGATTGCGATGGCGTGGCTGATCAATGTCGGCGCGCTGGTCAGGTCAACCAGCATCGAAAAGCTGTCAAGCCCCGCGCCGCCATCCTCGGCCAGATCGAACTGCGCGATCGTGCCGGACCAGGTTTCGGCACCGATGCCGAACATAAAGCCCCCGCCGCCCGTCAGCCCCTGCGGCAGGACGATATCGACGAACACATCAGGGTCGCTGCCATCGTCGATGATGGCCAGCCCCAGCAAGGCCGGATCGTAATCCAGCGTCGCGTCGATGTTCAGCAACTCGTTCCCGGTGCTGCTGAAGCCGGGAAAGGTCGCGGCTTCGGCAGTAACGCCGATTGCGGACAGCAACCCCGTCGCGATGACGCCCGCGATCAAACCATTTTTCATGTCACTACTCCTTTTCACAAGCGAGAATCATACCGCCCACATATCCCCGAAAATGATCGACAACCCGTCGGAGACATCGCCGGTGATGGTCAGCACATCCTTGTCGGGGCCATAGGCAAAGCGGATCATCGTGCTGTTGCCGCGCAGGCTTGACAGATCGACATCCTCAAAGGTGATGCCGCTCAGGCTGTCGCCTACGGACCAGTCGGCGATGCGCGTGCTGTCGGCGGTGCCATTCGAGATATTGGCCGTGAAGACGAACACGTCATCGCCACCGCCTCCGATCCCGACATCACCAAAGCCGCCTGCAAAGTCTATTTCGTCGGCCCCGTCAGTACCCTTCAGGATGTCGCGCCCGGAGGTACCCTGGATCAGGTTGGGCCCTTCCGCCGACCCTTCGCCAAGGATGGTCAGAACCGCCATGCCCGGAATGCTGTCCGTGCCATCCAGGATCTGATAGCTGACCATGACATCAAGGCTTTCGTCATCGTTCAGATCGTCGAACTGGCCGGGATCAAGGCTCAGCACACCCGCCGCAGACACGGTTCCGCTGACCATGCGGTCATCGGCACCGAAAATACTGACATCCGCAACCGTCAGCGCATCGCCGTCGATGTCGCTGGCGGTGGATAACAAGTCAACCGTGATGGTGTCGGCTTCACCGAAGCTTGCCGCGATGTCCATAGTTTCGGGCAGGTCGTTTACCGGATTGACCGTAACATTCACCGTCGCCGTGCTGGTCTGCACCCCATCGGTGATCGTGTAGGTAAAGCTGTCTTCGCCGTGGAAATCGGCATCCGGCACATAGATCAGGCTGTCATCATCCCCGCCAATGACGCTGCCATGCGCGCCCTGGCCAAAGGCCGCGACTGCCAGATCGTCGCCGTCGCTGTCCGTATCGTTGGCCAGAACGGAAATGGTAACGCTGTCATCCTCGTCCACGGCGACAGTGTCACCCGTCGCGACGGGCGCGTGATTGTCAACCGCCACGGCCGGCGCGATCACCGAGATGCCGGCGCTGGCCGTGTCGATGCCGCCATTGCCATCGCTGATCGTATATTCAAACTGCTCGGTCACGACCGTGCCGGGCGCAAGCGCATCGGCCCGCGCATCGGGAACATAGGCAATCTGTCCGTCCGCCGCGATGGTCAGCGTGCCGTAAGTCAGCAGCTTTTCCGCCGATCCCCCGGTCAGCACCACCCCGTCCAGCGCGATGACCGACAATGTGTCGTTATCGGCGTCGCTGTCGGGTGCATCCGGGTTCGGGGCCAGAACATTACCGGCAAGTGTGGTGTCGGTCTGGACCGAGAAGCTGTCATCCACGGCATCGGGGGCGAAATCGTCGGTCAGGATGGTCGTGCGCGCACTGGACGCGCCGACAAGGCCCTGACTGACCCCGGTGATCCGGACGATCAGGGTTTCATCCTGTTCCGTCCGCAGGTCGCCCAGAACCGACAGATCAAGCAATGCCTCGGCAGAGCCTTCGGCGATCACGATGCTGCCCGACAGAACGGCGTCACCGGAAAGGTCGTCGGCATCCGCCGTTCCCGCCAGCGTATAGGCGATGGTGATCGCCGTTTCGGTGTCGCCGGTCCGGTAGAACCGGAACTGCGCCGCGCTGGCACCCGCATCGCCCTCGGTCAGTTCGGTCGTCACCGCCGCGACATGACTGGTCATCTGGTCGTCATCCTCGACGGCGACGGTCAGCGTCTCGACCGGTTCGGCGGCAAGGCCAGTCGCCCCGGTCACAAAGCTGGGATCGCCGGTGAAGATATAGTCGAGGATCGCCGCCTCGCGCAGGATCGGATCGGTCAAGCCGACCGCATCCGCCGCCGCCTCGGCCCGCGCCAACAGATCGGCGGGCACGTCGTCAAGGCTGATGACAGCGGCCGGAAATTCCGGATCGTAGTAATCCGCCGTCGTCACACCATCGGCATAGGTGAACAACGATGCCTTGTCCGAACCTTCGGCCTCCGACGCATCCAGACGCCAGCTTGCTGCGAAATCGCCGTAAAGCTGGTCGAAATCCGGCTCGGTTCCCAGTTCGGTTCCGTCGCGCAGCGCGATGTCATTGGCGATCGAGCCATCGGCATTGCCCATCAACCCGCGAACGCCGCCGACCCGGTCTTCGGCCAGGAACACACAGACATTCATATAGCCTTCGGCCATGCCGACCATAAGCTGTTCGTTGCTGTCGTTCAGGACGATGACATATTTGCTCATGCCGTCCTCCTGCATCAGGAAGACATCGCTTGTCTCGTCGCCATCAATGTCGATGGCGCCCAGGGCCGGATCGATGACCGTGGGGACACCATCAATCAGCAACGGAGAATCGCTCAGGGCGTCAAGTTCAACCACATGGCCATTCACCTGAACCGCCGCGCGGGTCGTGACCGACACCAGATCAGAACCGGGCGCAGGTTCAAAGCGGACCTGCACCTGGAACGGATCGCGCGCGTCAGGCATGGATTCGACCAGAATATATTCACCCACCGCCATGAAGTCATAGGTCAGCCCGTCCAGCGTGACGATATGGGGATCGCCAAAGACATCTGCCTCGACCCCAGGCGGAATGATCGGCGGGCGACCATCGTCATTCAGGATCCTGGTCACGACCACGCCGCTGCGGATCTCGTAGCTGCGCAGATCGGACGAGGTCAGCCCGGTGATCGTCAGGCTGAAATTCTCGTGCGGTTCGATGAACCGATCGCCCTGTATGCCGATCAGGACCGTCTTGCTGCTTTCGCCCGCAGCAAAGGACAGGCTGCCGCTGCCCGGAATGCTGACGGTCACGTCCTGACTGTCCGCCGTCCCGGAAAGCGCATAATCGACCTTCAGCGCGTCCGTCAGGTCGCCCGTCCGGGTAAAGGTAAAGGGAACGGGCTGCGTACCGGAATTGCCTTCGGTGAAACTGCCGCCGCCGGACACGCTGATGCTGGGTGCCAGATCATCGTTATAGATATAGGCTCGGGTGCTGACTTGTGACAACTGGGTCGCCCTGCCATCCTCTGCGGTCGGATCGCTGAGGGTGAACTGCACCAACTCGGCGTTCTCGATCTCGGAATCGGCGATCGGAACAAGCGTGATCGACTTGCTGGTCTCGCCCTCGGCAAAGCTGATCGTGCCGCTTTGGGGCAGACCGCCCCGCACATCGTCAGCGCTGGCATAACCGGCCATATTCCCCAACAACGAATATTCGACGGTGGCGGCGGTCGCGGTGTGGCCGCTGCGCGTGACCACGAAGGTCAGAACGCCGGTATCCTCATAGCCCGAAATGCCATAGGCCGAGAAGACAACAGGGAAATCGTCATTGTTGATATAAGCCATGCGAGAGGCGCCGATACCCGTGATTTCCCGGTCGCTGGTCGTCGAAGCGTTGTCGATGGTCAGCGACAGGCCTTCGCTATTCTCGATATCGTCATCCTCGACCGTGTTGACCGCCAGATATTTATGCGTCTCGCCCGCCGCGAACGTGACCTGCCCGCTTTGCGGCAGTCCGCCGGTCACATCGTCGCTTGACGCCGGATCCCGCCCGGCACCGGCAAAGCTGTAATCCACAGTGACCTCGGTATTCGTCGCGCCCGTGCGGGTCAGGACATAGGTCATCGCATCGCCTTCATTGGCATTGTAGCCGTTGACGCCAAGGTCGATGTTGTAGTCGTCGTTCAGGATGCTTCCGATGCTGGACCAGCTTTGCAGATCAATCCCGTGGCTGGTCGTCGTCGTTGCGCCGGTCAGGGTCAACGACACATTTTCGCTGCCTTCGACCAGATTGTCCGAAACGATGCCAAGCGAAATCACCTTGCTTGTTTCGCCTGCGGCGAAATACACGCTGCCGCCTTGCGGCAACCCGCCGGTCACATCATCCGCGCTGGCCGGGTTCCAGCCTGCGCCGTCGAACTGATAGCTAACCGTGACATCGGCGTTATATTCGCCCGAGCGGGTCAGCAGAAAGCGCAGGGCTCCGCTATCCTCATAGGCATACGTATTCGCGACGCGCAGAACGATATTGAAATCGTTGTCATAGACATAGCCCCAGCCGTCGCCGCCAGTGACCTCGGCCTGTTTGCCATCCGCCGCCGCCGGATTGGAAAGGTTCAGCCGCGCATTTTCGGTGCCCTCGACGATGCTGTCATCGACGGTGCCGAAATTGAGGTACTTGACGCTTTCGCCCGCCGCGAAGCTCAGCTTTCCGCTTTGCGGGATGCCACCGGTTATGTCACCAGACTCGACCGAACCACCGTCCAGAACCCAGTCCACGCTGGCCGCGACATCTGTTCGGCCGCTGCGATAGACCGCGTAGCCCAGGCTGCCGCCCTCGTCGGTTCTGGCAGACGAAGTCCAGAACCGCACCGGATGATCGTCGTTCACGATCTGCAGATAGGCGGGGAAGGTCTGGCGGATCACCACAGCGCCATCGTCCGCATCCGCGCCCGACAGATAGCTGTCGGTCAGCGTGACCTGAAGGTATTCGTTCTGTTCGATAATGTCATCGGCAACCGGATGCAGGGTAATGACCTTGCTGGTCTCGCCCGCAGCAAAGGTCACGCTGCCGGTCACGGGCAGGGTTTCACTCACATCGTCATCCGAGACGTCATAGGATTCGGCCCGGTATTCGACCGTCACCTCGACATCAGTGCGCCCCGAGCGGGTGATGAAGGCGCGAAGCTGGCCGTCATCCTCGTTTCTCGCCTCGCCCGAGACCGAAATCTCGACATTGCGATCCTCGCTGACGATGCGGACATAGGATGGACCTGTCTGGCGAACGATGGTAACGTCCTCGTCGCTGCGCGCGTCGGTCAGCGTCACCTCAAGAAATTCGTCGGCCTCGACAAGATCGTCGTCGATGGGGGTGATCTGGATGGTCTTGACCGTCTCGCCCGCCGCAAAGCTGACTGTCCCGGTCATCGGCACGGCTTCCTGCACATCCGCTTGGCTTGCGGCACTGGCATAGGCCCCGGCCGAGATCTGATAGTCGGCATCCACAGCCGCCGAGGTGTCACCCGACCGGCGGATCGTCACGGTGATCGGGCCGCCGGTTTCGGAACCCGATACCGTGTCCACCGACAGTTCTACATTCAAATCGTCGTTGATGATCCCTGCATAGGCGCTGCGGCCTTCGCCCGTAACTGGAACCCCGCCTGCATTGATATCGGTGATGCGCATGCCCAGATATTCGTTGCTTTCGGCAATCGCATCGTCGGCGATGTCGAGGCTGATCCGCTTGACCGTCTCGCCCGCCGCGAATGTAACCACGCCGCCTGCCGGGAAGCCGTTGACGAAATCACTTGCCTCGGGCTGGTTCTGGTACTGAAAGAACTCATAGGTGGCCTGGGCAGCCACATCGGTGCGGCCCGAACGCGTCAGCGTAAAGACCAGAGGCGCACCGCCGCCCTCGGCGACATTGTTGCCGCTGATCGAAAGATTGACCGGATAATCGTTGTCATAGATAGCGGCGTAACGATATCCGCTTGAAATATTGAAGGTCACATCCTCGACCGTCGAACTGGCACTGGTCAGGCGCCATTGCAGATATTCCGTCCCTTCGACCAGATCGTCATCGGCAATGCCGATAAAAAAGCTTTTGCTCGTCTCGCCTTGCGCGAACTGGACCGTTCCGGTGATCGGCAGCGCACTGTCCAGATCGGCGTCGCTGGCACTTTGAGAGTGGGGGTAAAGCTCAATCGAATAACCGACCGAGAAGGGCGCCATGTTGTTGCCCGAGCGATTGATCGTGAAACCCATCGTGCCATCGCCCTCAATGCCACTTGCACTGCCGGTATAGACACGGATCGGCTGGTCATTGTCGTCAATCGTGCCAATGGCCGAGGCGGTTACGATGGTCGTCAGCCCGGACCCTCCGGTGGCGACGGCGTTCGACAGCGCAAGTTCCAGCGTCTCGCTGTTTTCAGCCATTCTGTCATCAATGATGCCGACCGAAACGGTCTTGACCCGCTCGTCCGCGGCAAAGGTCAGCGTACCCGAAAGCGGAAGCGTGCCGTCGATATCGTCGCTGTTGACCGAACCGCCATCGGGGATCGTCCAGTCAACCGTGACTTGCGAGTTCAGATCGCCAGTGCGGGTCACAGTGAAATCCAGCGTCCCGGCATCTTCGACGACACGTCGGCCCACGACTTGCAACCGGGCAGAATCGTCGTCGTCGTAGATATAGCCATAGGCATGCGAATCCGCGAGAACGGGGGCGCCATAAATGCCATCGCCCTGCGCGTTGGAAAGACGGATTTCCAGATATTCGGCGTCTTCGTCCAAATTGTCATCAACGACACCAAGACTTACGAAAACCTCATCCTCGCCGGGCGCGAATGTCACCGTTCCGGACTGTGGCAGACCGCCGTCCACATCGCCCGAGCTTACGCCGCTATAGCTATAGGCGCTGACCACGTAATCGACGGTGACTTCGGATTGCAGATCGTATTGCCGCGAAACCCGGAACACCAGATCTGTGCCATCGCCCTCGGTCGCGTTCGCCGGAGAGACCGAAACTTTAGACGGCAGATCATCGTTGCGGATCACGCCGATGGCATCGGCACGTCCGATCAGCGCGCCGGTATAGCCATCGGGCACAGTCACCTCGGTCAGACGAACGCGCAGGCCCTCGTCCTGTTCGACATCGATGTCCCCCGTGACGTCGATCTGAATCCACGCGGTATCCTCGCCCTCGACAAAGGTCACGCTGCCGCTTGGCAGGGCATTACCCAGAAAATCGTCGCCATCGGCTGAACCGCCGGAAACCGTATCCAACCCCTCGACCGCATAGGACACGGTGACGCTTTGAGTCAGATCACCGTCGCGCCGGACCTGGAAGGACAGGCTGCTCAGTTCGTCCTGATCACCTTCGTCGCGGCTGAAGCTGTCGGTGTGCATCCAGACCTTGATGGGAGCCCGTCCCGTATCCACATCGACATCAACATTCTCAAGGTTGATAATATTGTCGTCGGTGCCGTCGGCCTTGTCCGCTGCCTCAAGTGCGTCGGTCCCGCCATGAACGAGAAATGCCCTCCCGGCCACATATTCGTATCCTGCGCTATATTGCGTGACATCGCTGCCGATTACAAAATCGGCAAAGCCGTCGCCATTCACATCGCCGGCAGGGTTCAGCCACTGCGTAAAGTTGGTCTGATCGTCGCTGATTCGTGAAAAGTCGCTGTGAGGTTCGATGCCGTGGAACAGATAGCCATTCCCATCCAGCCCGTCGGCATCCTCGGACAAGTCCAGATCAACCTGTGCGTCACCGGCATCGCGCCCGAACACCACATAGGCCAGCAACCCAAGCGAATCGGCAAAGGCATCATCGACCGTGCCGCTGTGTCCCCGTGCGGCAATCAGCAGGTCGTCCTGTCCGTCGCCATCCACGTCACCGGCCTGGACCGCCACCTGACCGAATTCTGACACCAAGCGGCCCGACCAACCTTCGGTGTCATCATCCCAGAGCTGCTGGCTGCTGTCCCAGATCCGCATGTCCGCCGTGTCGGGTGTGATCGACGTCGGCATGCCGTCACTGTCGGAAACGCCGTCTTCATCGCCAAACACGACCATGACCAGTCCGTTGAGCGGCTCGAACATGTCCTCTGCCGGGCCCCAGTTGGAAAGGCTGGGATGACCCAGCGCGACGTCGTCAAACCCGTCGCCGTTGAAATCGCCTGCGCCGGTCAGATGCCGGACCGGCACGCCAACCCATCCCTGGCCTTCCCAGTAAGGCGAATAGTAAGTGGTGCTAGACGACGAATCGCTGACGCTGCCAACCCAGTTCACCTGCTGGACATTGCCCGAAGCGCTGTCGGAATCCACCATGACGGTTTCCGGGCTGTCGGAATCGTCGCCAAAGATGATTACCTCGGTCGTCTGGACCTCGGTGGATTGTTCGATGCGCCAGTGGTAGGCGTCATCGCCATACCCCGTTTCCGAGTAATCGGCTTGCGTTTCGGACGTGGACTTGGTCGTCCGGACGTGCAGATCATCAAAACCGTCGCCATTGATATCACCGATGGCGGTCAGTTCCGTCGCAATTGTCGTCGAAATTTCCGTCGAAATTTCGGAATCGGATTCGCCATATCCGTACTCGCGATAGCGTCCTGCGCCATGTTCGCCGTCGCCGCCCAGAATCGTAAAGCCGTTCGTGCCGTCCAGATCGTTGACATCGAAACCGCCGATCGAATCCAGCCCGTCATCGCCCAGAATCACATATCCAAGCACCGGCCGGTCATCGTCCGACAACGCAGATGCGAACAAGGATTCGCCATAGTACCAACCCTCGGCCGCAGTCAGCATGAAATCGTTCAGGCCGTCATTATTGATATCGCCGGCGGCTTCGACCTCGGTCAGCAGGCCGCGCAGGCCACCGATACTAAAGCCCTCATCGTCGGAAAGATCGGCAAGGTCGATATGCGCTGGCCGCGCGTCATCGGTCCCGAACACGATATACAGCGCGGTTCCCACGTAATAGCCATCGCCATAGCGGTGCCCGCTGTTTCCGGAGATGGCGAAATCGGCCAGCCCGTCGCCGTTCACATCGCCCAGTGCCGCCGCATTGCTGCCCCAGTTTTGCCAAGTGGTCTCATAATCAGTGACTGGATCCCTGGTGCTATAAACTCCTTCGCCGACGTAGTTGCTGCTGCCGATGGAAAACCCGTTGGTGCCATCCAGATCAGCCAGATCAAATGTCGCGGGTCCATCTGCCGTCCCGAAGACGACATAGCTGACACCCCGCCCCCTCGATTGCACATCATTCCCATCGTCGTCGATTCGGGTGAAATCGTTAGCAGCATATGGCGATGTAACCAGATAGTCTGAAAACCCGTCACCGTTGAAATCATCTATAGTTGTTACAACTTTTGAGAATCGTTGCCACGAGTCCAGATCAGAGTTGAAAATCGCCTGACCGCCATAGTCACCCATTATAATTCTCCTAAGAATCAAAATGTTATAACCGGTCTTACCAACCGGTTTAAAATTGGAGCTATCGGAGTCTTGCCATTGTCGGTAAATCAGGTCAATACAGAATAAACATTTTTGTATTTGTACACGCCTGAAACACTCGCGCTGAAATGCGGGCATCGGGCTGATCAGGGGATTTTCAATGATGAATAAAGAAACCGGCCTTGTCGAACAGCCATCGGAAACCGTCGAAAAAGCTGCGGCAGAGACACCTGCCGCACCGGCACTCCAGATGATCCCGTCGCGGCTTTTCACGCCCTGGCTGGCGCAAAGCGGGGCAAGCCTGGCCTTTACCACCTATCAGGCCGGAAAGTTCTTCTTGCTGGGAACCAACCCGAAAAGCGGCAGGCTGTCCGTGTTCGAACGCAGCTTTCCGCGCTGCATGGGATTTGGCATATCCGCCGGGGGTGACGAGTTCTGGCTGTCGTCGCTGTATCAGCTTTGGCGGTTCCGCAATTTCCTTGAACCGGGGCAAAGCCATGACGGCTATGACGCTGTTTTCACGCCGCTTGAGGGCCGCAGCACGGGGGATGTCGATATTCACGACATTCATCCCTTCAAGGATGGGCGCCCGCCGCTGTTCGTCGTCACCCGCTTCAACTGCCTTGCGACACTGGATGATCACCACAGCTTTGTGCCGGTCTGGCTGCCGCCCTTTATCGACCGGGTCGCGGCCGAGGATCGCTGCCACCTGAACGGGCTGGCCATGGATGGCGACCGGCCGGCCTTTGTGACCTGCGTATCCACCAGCAATATCGCCGGCGGTTGGCGTGAACACCGGCGCGATGGCGGCGTGGTGATTGATGTCGCAAGCCGCGACATCGTGGCGCAGGGCCTTTCGATGCCGCATTCGCCGCGGCTGTATAATGATAATCTTTATCTTATCCAGTCGGGAAAGGGTCTGTTTGGGCGAATCGATCCGAAAACCGGAACTTTCGACGAAATCTGTTTTCTGCCGGGTTATGCGCGGGGGCTGTCATTTCTGGGCAAATACGCCATTATCGGAGTTTCCAAACCGCGCCGCGATGCCGCCTTCGAAGGGCTGGAACTGCAAGAGAGACTGGAAGCCGGGAAAATCTCGGCGCGCTGTATGGTGGCGGTCGTCAATCTGGAAACCGGAGACATCGAACATCGCGTAGAAATAAACGGAATGGTTCAGGAACTCTATGACGTAGCCTGCCTTGCCGGTGTGCGGCGGCCAATGGCTCTTGGCTTCAAGACTGACGAAATCCGCTTCATGATCAAACCCGCACCCGTCACCGGGCTTGCGCCCACCTGAACCGGAAGCCCCGTTTCACAGCAGGGCGTGACGGGCCGCCGCCGCGCTATCTGATCCGTTGTTCGTTCAGGTCGAACAGGCAGATGCGGTCGGGGTCCAGCGCCAGCCCCGCCCGGCTGCCCGAGGCGTGCAATCGTTCGCGGTGGCTTTCGACGATGCAGCTTGCCGTGCCAACCGTGCCGTAAAGATAGCTGGCCCCACCCAGAAACTCGAAATAATCGACGCGCATGGGGATCGAGGCCTCGCCCTCGCGGGCGATACGCATGTGTTCGGGACGGATGCCAACCCAAAGATCGCCCCCTTCGGGCATGTTGGCAAGCTTTGGTACCGTGATCGCCTGCCCCTCGACGATCAGCGTGCCCGCGCGCATGGTGCCGGGCAGAAAGTTCATCTTGGGCGAGCCGATGAAGCCCGCCACGAACATGTTGTCGGGGTCGTCATACAGGGTTTCGGGTGATCCGACTTGCTCGATCCGGCCCGCGCGCAGCACCACGATCATGTCGGCCAGCGTCATCGCCTCGGTCTGGTCATGTGTCACATAGATCATGGTGTTGCCCAGTTCCTGATGCAGGCGGCCTATCTCGATCCGCATACCGACGCGCAATTCGGCGTCCAGATTGGACAGCGGTTCGTCGAACAGAAACACTTCGGGGTCGCGGACAATGGCGCGACCGATGGCGACGCGCTGTCGCTGACCGCCCGACAACTGGCCGGGCCTGCGGTCAAGATACTGTTCCAGTTGCAGGACACGCGCGGCCTCTTGCACCTTTCGGTCTATCTCGGCCCTGGGCACGCCCGCAACCCTGAGGCCAAAGCCCATGTTCTGCGCCACGTTCATATGCGGATACAGCGCATAGGTCTGAAAAACCATCGCGATGCCCCGGTCGGCGGGATCGACATCAGTGACGTCGATCCCGCCGATATGCAATTCACCGCTGGTCACATCCTCCAGCCCGGCGATCATGCGCAGCAGGGTGGATTTGCCACAGCCCGAGGGGCCGACGAACACCACGAAATCGCCGCCTTTGACAGTCAGGTTAATGTTTTTCAGGACGTTGATGGCACCGAAGGATTTGCACAGATCCTTCAGGACCAGCCCGGCCGGAGTATCGGTCGTGTTCGCGGCCATCGCCTATGCCTCCCGCCGGATCCAGACCAGCATTTCGCCCGGCGCACGGTTGTCCCAGGCGTAATAGGGCACCGCACGCAGCAGCGTCGGTGCCCGGCGGGGCGGCGTCGTTGAATACAGCGCCCCATTGCCGGTTTCACGCATCCCCTCGACCTCCAGCCCGACAATGCCCGGCAATCCATTGATTTCGGTCAGGCGCGGCACGGCATCGTCGCGCAGGATGCAGGAATTCAGCATCGGCGCGTTGTCAGCCTGTTCCAGACAATAGACCAGCGGCCCGCGCATCAGTGCCACACGCCCCTGATCGGCAGCTACCGCCGGATTGGCATGGATGAATTGCGGCTCCATCCCCAGATCCAGCGCGATCTCGTCGCCTGCCTGCCACCGGCGCGTGATGCGCAGATAGCCCCGTTCAACGGGCAGGTCGATACTGTCACCGTTCACCGCCGCGGCATGGTCCGAGGCCCAGCCGGGAATGCGCAGCGACAGGGTGAAATCGGCAGGGGCCACCGGATCGACGCGGACCCTGATCCGCCCGGAAACGGGGTAATCCGTCTCGACCCGCAAGGCGACATCGGTGCCCGCGACGCTGATTTCCGCCTGCGAGCCGCAATACAGATGCAGCGCGATTTCCGTGTCAGAGACCCCGAAAAGACAGGTTCCGACCGAGGCGATCAGCCGCGAGATATTGGGCGGGCAGCACGGGCATCTGTGCCAGTGCCAGCGGTGATGGTCGCCCCGGCTTTCCAGCGGGTTGTCATAGAAAAACCTCTCGCCATCCAGCGACAGGCCGGACAGCGCGCCATTATACAGCACGCGCTCCATCACATCGGCAAAGCGGGCATCGGGGCCACGCCCCAGCATCCTGCTGGCCCAGAAAACCAGCGCGACCGAGGCGCAGGTTTCGGCATAAGCGGTGCGGTTCGGCAGGTCGTAATCGAATGTCAGGCCCTCGTTCAGCGCCGAGGGACCAAAGCCGCCGGTCACATAGAGGTTCCGTTCGGTCAGATGCGACCCCAGCGCCTCTAACGCGGGGTCAAGGCTGTCATCGGCAAATTCCGTCGCGACATCGGCCATTCCGGCGTACAGATAGGCCGCGCGCACCGCATGGCCCACCACCTCGGTCTGGTCCCGCACCGGCTTGTGTGCCTGACAATATTCCAGCGTACCAAAGGCGAAATCCTCGGGGCGTTCGCCCCTGCCCCGCGCCTCGTCATCGAAGAAATTCGGCTCGGTCCCGCGCGCATCGACGAAATATTTGGCCAGATCAAGATAGTCCTGCCTGCCGGTGGCGCGGGCCAGCTTGACCAGCGCCAGTTCCAGTTCGGGATGGCCGGGATAGCCGTGGGACTGATCCTTGTCAGGCCCGAAACGGCGCGCGATATGGTCGGCATAGCGGCCCATGATGTCCAGCAGCTTGCGCTTGCCGGTGGCGTGGAAATAGGCCACCGCCGCCTCGATCAGATGCCCGGCATTGTACAATTCATGCTTTTCGCGCAGGTTGGTCCAGCGTTTACCCGGCTCCATCCGCTGAAACCAGGAATTGAGATAGCCGTCATCGTCTTGCAACCGGCCAAAGGCATCCACGACCTCATCCACCTGCGCCTCAAGATCGGGGTCGGCGCGGCGGAACAACGCATAGGCCGCCGCCTCGATGCTTTTGCCAAGATCAGAATCCCAGAACATTTGCGGCGTAACCTCGTGATTGTTCTGGAAGGGGATGCGCATGCCGGGGTTGGGCCGGTCGGGGTCGATCTGGTCCAGCATCCCCGCCGCGATACAGCGGTCAAACAGCATCCGGGCGGTTTTGATGGCGATCTGGTCGATGCGCGGCCCGAAAAAGCCGTCCACGCGAACCTGATTGATCTTCAGCGGACGAAACTTTGCCGGATGCCCGACAGCAGCTTGCGTATTGTTCATTTCCATACCTTTCGTATGTATATTTTACTTGACGGCGCCGGCGGTCAGACCGCGGATGTAGGACCGTTGCAGCAGCAGAAAGAGAACAAGGCAGGGGATCATCATCAGCGTGACCCCGGCCTGCACCGCCCCCCAGTCAACCGCTCCATAGCGCCCTGACCGGACCGAACTGATCAGCACCGGCAGCGTGAATTTCGACTGATCGGACAGCAGCACCAGCGCGGCCAGAAACTCGTTCCAGGCGTTCAGAAAGGCGAACAGCCCGACAGTCACGATCCCCGGCGCGACCAGTGGCAGCATCACCCGTGTCAGCATCGGGATCCCGCGCAGACCGTCGATACGCGCAGCCTCTTCGATCTCTCGCGGGACGGCGTCAAAGGCGTTGCGCATCATGAACACCGAAAACGGAAGTTGCAGCGTGGTGTAGACAAGGACCAGACTGGCCAGCGTGTTCTGCATCCCCATCTTCGCCAGCAGCAGGAACAGCGGCGTCAGGATCGACTGAAAGGGAATCATGATCGTGGCAAGGATCAGCACGAAGGCCAGCCCCTTCAGCGGAAAGCGAAAGCGCGAAAATCCGTATCCCGCCAACAGCGACACGATGATCGTCAGCGCCGCCGTTCCCACCGAGACGATCAGCGAATTGGTCGCATGGCGCAGGATTGGCGTGCCGAAATTGTTCAGCCGGTGATAACTGTCCAAAACGAACCCCTGCTGCGGCCAGGGCGGCAGCGGCGGCATGCCCGCCTCGGACGGGCCGCGAAAGCTGGCCAGAACGACCCAGACCAGCGGCACCAGAAAGATGATCGCCGTCAGCACGGCTGTGGCATGAAAGATCAGCCGGTGGTGGCGCATCCGGCCCTTGCGGCGCGGGGCGGACGGGGGGGCTGTGGTCATCGCTGATCCCCCCTGTCGCGCAGCAGCACAAGCTGCACCACGCTCAGCACCATCAGGACGGCCAGCAACACCACCGACAACGCCGCGCCATAACCCATGCGGAACGAGACGAAGCTTTCCAGAAAGATATTGTAAACCGCCGTGATGGTCTGGTTCTGGGGCCCGCCCGCCAGGATGATATAGAACTGATCGAAGGCCAGCATCGAACCCGACACGCACAGGATCAATGCCAGCGCGAATGGCTTGCGGATCAGCGGGGCCGAGATAAAGCGGAACCGCTGAAAGGCGCTGGCCCCGTCGATTCGCGCGGCTTCCTGATAATCCTGCGGGATCGCCTGAAGCCCGCTCATCAGGATCACCATATAGAACCCGGCCATCTTCCACAGCACCATGATCGTGACCGACCAGAAGGCGGGCTGAAACGTGGCAAGGATGTTCACGCGCTGTTCGGTCAGCCCCAACATCTGCGCCAGCGGCGAAAACAGCCCGTTATCCACGTTGGACAGCCACGCCCATAACAGCGCCGCCGAGGCGAAACCCGTCACCACCGGCAGGAAATAGATGGTGCGGTAAACGGCGATGGCCCGCCCCTCGCGCTGGACCAGCAGCGCCAGCCCCAGACCGATGGACAACAGCCCGACGGTCGCCGCGACGGTATATTTGACCGTGAACCACATCGAGGCCCAGAAGCTGCTGTCGCCCAGCAGCCTTTCGTAATTCTTCAGCCCGACAAAGCGCGGCACGCCGATCAGCGGCCATTTGTGGAACGACATCCAGACGGTCATTCCCAGCGGGATCAGAAAGAACACCGCCACCAGAACCAGCGCGGGCAGGACATAGAACAGCCCCTCCCACCGCGCGACAGCGGATTTGCGGCGTCGCGGACGCCCGGTTGTTGCAGATGCCATGATCGCCCCCATTGGGTCAGCACGGCGAGGCACGACGCGCGCCCCGCCCACGGGCCGTCAATAGGCCATGTCGATGATCGACTGCATTTCCTCTTGGGCGTCGTCGATGGCCTCTTGCACATCATCATCCGATTTCGCGAAAAACGCCTTGTTCAGCATGGTGATCCAGGGACCGTTGCGCGAATTGATCAGGTCGTTGAAGACGATGCTGTAGGGCGTGCGCCCCTTGGACATGGCCTCGGCCGCAATCAGATAGCGTGGGTCCAGCCCTTCAAGCGCCTCGGCAGCGATGTCGCCGCGCACCGGCAACGAGCCGTTGGCCGCGAGTGTCTTTTGCCCCTCAAGCGTATA
This sequence comes from Paracoccus sp. (in: a-proteobacteria), assembly GCF_047973135.1. Lineage (GTDB taxonomy): Bacteria > Pseudomonadota > Alphaproteobacteria > Rhodobacterales > Rhodobacteraceae > Paracoccus. The sequence continues at coordinate 29,099 of NZ_JBKEBL010000115.1, read as the reverse complement.
GGCGAATTCGATGAAAGCCTTGATCGCTTCGACTTTGGCCTCGCCCACCCCGCGCGAGATGACGATATTGTCGCCGCCCGCAAAGGACGACCAGCCGCCATCCTTACCGGGAATATGGGTCACACCATAGTCAAGATCGGGATACTGGTTGTTCAGCGCGCCAATGGCAAAGGCCCCCGACGAGGCAAGACCAATATTGCCATTCGCGAAGGCAGCAAAGAAATTCGCACCGCTGTCCGTCTGCGACCCTGCCGGGACCAGCCCGTCCAGCGCCATCCCGCGATAAAGCTCGATCGCATCGCGCATGACGGGCGAATCCATCGTGGCCTTGCGGCCCTCATCCTCGAAGATGTCACCCCCCGACGCCCAGATCAGCGGCGCAAAGGTGAAGATGTTGCAGCCCCCGCAATTGCCCGAAAAATAGAACCCGTATGTATCAGCCCCAATTGCTGCGACCGCCTCGGCTGCGGCTCGGATTTCGGCCCATGTCGCCGGCGCTTTTTCGGGGTCAAGCCCGGCCTCGGCGAACAGTTTCTTGTTCCACATCAGCACCGATGCCTCGGCCGAGAAGGGCAGCGCATAGATCCGGTCCTCATAGGTACCAACCGCGATATGGGCGGGCGAAAGCTGGTCGAAATAGGGCAGCGATTTTGCCCAGTCGGTGATGTCGGTCAACTGCCCCGCAGCCGCGAAGGCCGGCGTATAGATCAGATCGACCGACAGCGCCTCGGGGGCGGAACCGCCTGCCGCCGCGATGCCGTATTTCTGTACCAGTTCAGCCGCCGGAACGATTTGCAGCGTGACCTTGTGGTCGCTTTGCGAGGCGTTGAACGCATCGACGATCTTTGGCATGAACTCGGATCCGCTGTCGCGCACCCAAATGGTGAAATCTTCGGCATATACCGGTGCCGCCAGTGCCGCAGCGGCAACGAAACCCGCCATCAGGATATTCCGTGTCATATTCCCCTCCCCTTTTTGGTAAAAAATGCGCAAGCGTTTGCGCAAATTCCGTACAAAAAACCGGCCTTGTATCAGCCGGGCCGTGTTTGCGGATGCCGCGCTAGGGCGCGCAGCCGCAAGATTTCCGCTTTACCAACACGCCTGGCACACTGACCGTTCCGGGATCGACCTGCCTGCCATTGATCAGGTCCAGAATCCGCCCCCCCGCAGCCCGCCCCAGAGTACCAAGCTGCGGGTCAATTGTCGTCAGAGGCGGCCGCGTCGCTTCGGCAAAGACGTCCCAGTTGTCGAAACCGGCCACGGCGGCGTCATCGGGAACATTCAGCCCCATCAGCGCCAGCGAATCGATCAGCCCGCGCGCGATCTGATCGTTGCCGCAGAACACCGCATCCGGCCTGTCGGCGGGATCGCGGTCGAACAGGTGACGCGCGGCCTCGAACCCGTGCGCCTCGGTCCAGGGGCCATGCAGCGCCGCGCCGAACGGGGCAAGCCCGCGTTCCTCAAGCGCGCGGCGCCAGCCATCCGCCCGCAGGCGCGCGGCGTGAAACGTGTCCGGTCCGCTGACATGGGCGATCCGTCGCCGCCCGCAAGCCGCAAGATGGCAGACCGCCGCATGTGCACCACCTTCGTCATCGCCGATAAAGCGGTGCGACCCCAGCGCGGCGGCGGAATGCACGAAGACGACAGGAATCCCCTGCGGCAAAAGCTCGGCCGGGACGCCCTTGTCCACCCGCTTGCCCGTCACGATCAGCCCGTCAACGCCCCGCGCCTCCATCGCGGCGATATTCGCGCGCAGTCGATCAGGGGCGTATTCCTCGGCACAGAGGAAGATCGACACATCCTCATCCGCCAGCGCCTCGGAGACGCCAGCCAGCATCGGCAGCGTAAAGCGGCCATAGCGGTCATTGGTCAGCAACCCCAGCGTGAAGGTCCGGCGCTGCACCAGCGCCCGCGCCGCGCTGCTGGGACGGTAATTCAGTTCCTGCGCGGCCTTGCGCACCCTTTTGCGGGTCTCTTCCCCGATCCGTCCGGTATCGTTCAGCGCCCGCGACGCGGTGGTGATGCTGACCTGTGCACGCTCGGCAATATTCCGGATCGTCGGGCGCGACGGAACCCCTTCGCGCCCATTGCCATCGTCATCACCGGATTTGCCCAAAGCACCCTCATCTGATGCGCAAACGTTTTCTCATCGTTACGCATCAGATCGGAGCGAGTCAATCACGCAATCGCACCGGACGTTTCATTCACATCCCTTCACGACCGCAACCCCGGCCTCGTGGCAACAGCGCGGTGCAGCGTCAGCCCGCCTGATCGTCGCGCCCCACCCGCAGCCGCGTCTCCGCCAGTTCGCCATGCGCATCAAGAACCGCATAGCCAATCGTCGCCAGCTTGGAATTGATGGATTTCAGCGCTGCGACCAGCTCCAGATGGCCATCGCTGGAACCAAGGCTCAGCAGGTTGCCCTTGCGGACGCGGGCAAGGTGGTTCTGCTTGCTTTGCGCCTCAAGCAGGGCGACATGCCGCTTGTGGACGACCAGTTCGCGGGCCGCCGCCACATCCTCGCGCCAAAAGGTGTTCTGCGCCAGCACCATTCCCTTGCGGACCTGCCCGATCAGATCGGCGATTTCCGCCTCTCCGGCCCCGGAAAAGACATAGTCTCCGCGCAGGGATTCTTGACGGATGGTCGCGTATTTGCCGCTGAGCAAATCGGCCGAGGCTTCGATACGGATCGCGAAATCCATGATCTGCCGGATCTGTCGGCCGGGGGCCTCGTGATTTTCAGGCAATTGCGCATAGGCCCGGCGAATGCCGCCAAGGGCGGCGTTCATGCGCCGCTCATGCCGCGTCACGGCGGTCAGGTCTCGTGCCTCGCCCGTCACCAGATCGAACATCTGCACCAGCAGATCCAGCATCCGGTTGACCTGCCCCCTGAACGCCATCGCCAGCACCTGCGGGTCGGTCTCGCCCGGCGGCAAGGCAAAGACCTCGTCCTCACCGGCCCGCCCGGCAACGGGAAACAGCCGCAGGATCAGCGGAATGGCCGGAGCCAGCAGCAGCAGCGCAAGGTTGAATGCCGCATGACCCGTCAGGATCAGGCGATCCACCGGCCAGGCCGACAGCACGCCCGAAGGATCCGGCGCAAGCGACAGAGCCGCCAGAAAAACCACGGCCAGCCCGATCCGCAGGCTGGCCAGCGCACGGGCCACCACGGACCCCGCCCCTGCATCGCGCCGCAGCAGCCACAGCGGCAGCAGCGCACTGCCGATATTGCAGCCGATGACAAAGGCCAGACCGGCGGGCAGGCCCAGTTGCCCGTGGCCCGCAAAGGCCAGCGAAGTCAAAACGGCGGCAAGGCTGGAATGCATCAACAGCGTCAGCACCACCCCAAGAACCGCCGCCGTGACCAGATCGGCATTGACATAGGCAAGGACAGCGCTGGCACCCGAAAAATCGCGCAGCGGCGCGACTGCCTCGCGGATCAGGCCAAGAGACAGGAAGATCAGGCCAAGCCCAAGGGCCACGCGCCCAAGGTTGCGGCGTTCCGGCCTTGTCGCGTTCAGATAGGGCCAGCCGCCCGCCAGAATCAGCAGCGGGCCGACCGCCCCCACCGGCAGGGTCAGGAACTGCACCACCATGGCCGAACCGAAATCGGCCCCCATCGCCACCAGCGCCGCCGAAAGGACGGGAATCGTGCCGCTTTCGGCCAGCCCCGCCGCCATCAGCATCACCACGGTCGCACCCTGCAACGCAAAGCCAAGCCCCGCTCCCTTGGCCAGCAGCGACAGGGCCGAGGCACCCGCACTGAGGTTTCTGCGGATCCGCGCGCTCCACAATCGTTCGATCCCGATACGCATGAAGCGTACCGCGAACAGCAGCAATGTCGCCGCGCTGAGCAGGTGGACGATGAAACCGATGACGGCCAATTCTGTGCTATCCTCTGGAAAGGCGTGGCCCGGCGCCGCCGGTCAGCCCAGTCGCGCGACGGTTTCAAAATGGTGCATGTCGCGGAACACGCAGAACTCGACCGGGCCAAGGGTCAGAGAATCCAGTCCGGCCAGATGCCGGGCGTAAAACCGTTCGATGCGGTCAATCAGCTCTGACGCCTCGGACGGGTCGAGCCAGCGCAACTGATAGGCCAGCGAGACGTGAAAACGATAGCTGTCCACATCGCCACGACAAAGGCCGGTCAGCCGCTCCAGATCGCGCCGAACGCCGCGCAGCTTCGTCTCTTCGCCGGCACCATCGGACAGAACCGTCAGCCCCCCCGGCTTGTGGAACCCGGCCAGGCGGACGCGGAAACCCTGCGGCCCGTCAAAGCCCGCCAGGCGATCCTGAAATGCGGCGGTGATCGTGGCCAGATCGCTGCCCGCCACGATGTCGCGCGGCCAGCCATCCGCCCCCAGAGGGCTACCGCTGATGCCGTTGAACACCGTCATATGCAGGCTGGATTTAGGCAGGAAGGTCAGGCAGCTTGCCGCCAGAGGATCAGAAGTCAGCGCGTCATGATAATCGCAGGCCGCCCGGAAAAACACCGAATCCGGGTCGATATGGCACAGGAATGTGTTGCCGGGGTGGTCCATCACACGGCCATCGAGGTCGAACTTGCCCCCTTCGCCGGGGAGGGTGATGGATTCGGGGCGCGGCGCGGTGCTGTTCGCACCTGTCAGGTGCTGCATCATCGCATCGCGGGCGGGCGCGGTCAGGGACCAGTTAATCGTTGTCATGTCATGCCTGCTTGGCGGGGCCGCTTTCCGCGGACTGGTTAAGATAATGTGTATCGGATTGCGCGCGTAACAGCGCGGCGGCCTTTTCGGGTGTCAGATCGCGCTGCGCCTCTGCCATCAGCTCGTATCCCACCATGAATTTCCGCACCGTGGCGGAACGCAGCAGCGGCGGAAAGACATGCGCGTGCAAGGTCCAGTGAGGGGCGTCGTCACGACCCGGCGCGCCGTGCCAGCCCATCGAATAGGGAAAATCGGTGCCGAACAGATTGTCATAGCGGATCGTCAGCCGCGACAGGGCCAGCGCCAGATCGTCGCGCTGCGCGGGCGTCAGATCGGTCAGCCGCGTGGCCGGGAACAACGGCAGCAGCAGCGTCTCGAAAGGCCAGACCGCCCACCACGGGACGATACACAGCCATTCCGCCGTCTGAAAGACCACCCGTTCGCCCCGCGCGATCTCTTGTTCGGCGACCATCCGCAGCATCGGGCAACCATGCTGCACCAGCCAGTCGCGTTGCGTCGCATCTTCGCGGGCGGGCAGGCTGGGCACGCTGTCGGTGGCCCAGATCTGGCCATGCGGATGCGGGTTGGAACAGCCCATTGCCGCGCCGCGATTTTCAAAGATCTCCACCCAGTCGTGGCGGTCAGACAGTTCCGCATATTGCGCCACCCAGCAATCAATCACCTTGCGGATCGCGGGCACGGGCAGGCGCGCCATGGTCAGATCGTGGCGTTCGGAATAGCAGATCACCCGCGCCTCGCCCCGGACGGGGGCGGCGCGGAACAGCGGACTGTCCTGCATGATCGCAGGTGCATCGGGCAGGATCGCGGGAAAATCGTTCGGAAAGACGAAGGGGCCGCGATAACCGGCGTTCACGTCACCGGTCACGCGGGTATTGCCGGGGCAAAGGAAACAGGCCGGATCATGCGCAGGCGCGGCGGGCACTGCCGCGTCCTCTTGCTGACCCTGCCAGGGGCGGTTGCCACGCTGCGGAGAGACCAGCACCCAATCCCCGGTCAGGGGGTTCAGGCGACGATGCGGGAAGGTTTCGGTCAGGGGGGGTGGTACGTTCAAGGTCGTTCGGGTCCAAGGCATCGGCGCGGCAGGACAACCCCGCCGCGCCCGTTTTGCGTCAGCGTTCCAGGATCACATCGTCGATCAGAACGGTTTTCATCGCATCGCGCTGCGGCTTCGACAGCCCCGGCACGCTGAACTGGCGCTGGTCGTTCGGGACCAGCGCGTTGCTGTCATCCGCCGCCGCGTTCATCGGCGCGGTGCCGAACTGTTCGTTGAAGGCGGTCTGCACCTCGGCCGAGGTCAGCCAGTTGATGAATACCGCCGCCGCCGCCGGATGTGCGGCGTTCAGCGGGATGGCCACGCCGTTACCACCGCCATTCATGCCCATTTCGGGGACATAAAGCTTGATCTCCTTGCGGGCCTCGCCGCGCTTTTGCAGACCGGCCAGATGATCCTCCCATGCGGGAGCCATCCAGATTTCGCCATCCGAGATGCGGGTGATGCTGTCGGCATTGCCGGTGGTGATGATGTAATCCTCGGCATATTCGTTCAGGAAATCCACCGCCGGCTGCAACGAGGCGATCCATTCCGGACTGGCCTCGGTCGTCGAGCTATCCACCTTGGCGACCACCCGCATGATGTTTTCCGCAAAAGACGGACCCGCGCCGCCGTTTTCATAGTTGAAGCCGAATTTCTCGGGGTTGGCCTGCCAGAAGGCGGCGAAATCTTCGGGCGACTGGGGCAGGTTCGCCTCATCGACATGGGCCGGGTCATAGGCGATGCCGGTCTGGTTGCCCCAATAGGCCAGCACATAGCCCTCGCCGTCGCTACCCGCCAGTTGGCCCACGCGGCCCGCATCTTCGGGCAGGATATCAAGCTTGTGGAACATGCTGGCATTGTCGATCTGGTCGAAATCGGTAAAGCCCCAGGCGAAGGCATCTATATCGCCCGTCTCGCGGCCCTTTTCGGCCAAAAGCTTGTCGGAATTGCCCGATGCGGTGCCTTCGGGGATCGTCACCTTGATGCCGTATTCTTTCTCGAACGGCTGGACAAAGCGGCGCAGGTCGTCGGTCAGGTACCAGACGAACCATGTCATCTGGCCTTCCTCTTTGGCCTGGGCGACGATCTCGTCCCAGGTCTTGCCGGTCAGATCGGCGGCGGTGGCAAGCGAGGCGGTCAGCACGATGGCCGCCGCAGACGCGAACAGGGTTTTCAGCATGTTATTCTCCTCTGGTTGGACAGTTATTCGCGTCAGCCCTTGCCGGATGACAGCGTGGGGTTCGCGGATTTCATCAGTCGTTCCAGGATCAGCATCAGGATCACATTCGGAACGACCAGTATCAGTGACAGGACGGCGGCGTTCGGGCGCACGAAATCCTGCCCCAGTGCCGAGAACAGCAGCGTCGGGATCGTGACGATATCCGGCGTGCCGACGATGTAGGAAATCGCAAATTCCTCGATCGACTGGATAAAGATGATCAGCAGGCTGGCCATGATCCCCGGTTTCAGCGCCGGCAGATAGGCCACCCGGAATCGCGCCCAGGGGCTTGCCCCCAGATCGCGGGCGGCATCGACGTGATCCTGCCGGACCTGTTCGAAGCTGATGGTCAGGATGCGGATCGAATAGGGCAGGTTCAGCACCGCATGGGCAAAGACGATGGCCCCATAGCGCGATGAACTTAGCCCAAGCTGGAACAGCAGTGACGAAAAGAAAATCGCGGTGACAAAGCCCGGCACCACCATCGGCAGCAGGCAGGCCATCTTGGCGGTGTTGCGGCCCGGAAACTCGATCCGGCCAAGTGCATAGGCGGTGGGCAGGGCAAGCGTCAGCGACAGGATCGCGGCCACAGGCGCAATGGAATAGGACGTCACAAGCGCCTGTTTCAGAAGCGAGTTCTGCCACATATCCGTCCAGCGATAGAAGGACATGACCGGCGGCAGCAGCTTGTCCGCCGTCCATGGCTGCGACGGATCGACCAGCGACCACAGGATCGCCTGCGAGAACGGCAGGACGAGCCAGATGAAAGCGCCGAAAATCAGCAGCAGGAACAGCGCGCGGTTGAGGACGGGCTGGCTCATTTCAGTTTCCCTTGCAGAATCAGGCGTGACACGGCGGCCAGCACGGCGGATCCCAGCATCGCAAAGATCATCAGCGTCACACCGATCACCGCCGCCGAGTTCCAGTCGCCCCGCCCCTTGTAGGCCGTCATCAGTTGCGACAGCGATTGCTTGTTTGTTGGGCCGGTGATCACCTGAAAGCTGAAATCGGCCAGCGCCCCGATAAAGATGATCACCATCGCCGCCTGCATGGCCGAGACCGACAGAGGCGCGATCACCTTGCGGAATCTGTCCCAGCTGCCCGCGCCCAGATCGCGCGCGGCATCCAGCACATCGTCGGAAATACCCTGCACCGCGCCGGTCAACAGCAACAGCGCGAACGGAATGTTCTTCCATACCTGCAGGATCAGCACGCCGATGGCATTGTCGTCATTGCGCAGCCGATGCGGCGCGTCCCAGATCCCCAGCCATTGCATGAACTGGTTCAGCATGCCGTGGTAAGCGACGATATTGACGAACAGAAATGCCGCGACCAGCCCGTGCACCAGCATCGGCGCCTTCAGCACCGCGCCAATGGTCATCGACCCCGGAAAGGGTTTGCGCAGCCAGATCGCCAGCGGATAGGCCAGCATCACCGACAGGATGGCACTGACCGTGCCCACATACAGAGAATAGCTGACCGAGCGATAATATGATTTCCGGCCTGTGACCTCGGCCCAGTGTTCCAGAGAGAACACGCTTTCGCCGTTCAGGTTGTAAAGACCAAAGGACTGCGCGACGGCGATCCAGACCACCGTTCCGATCAGTGCCAGAATCAGCCCCAGCCCCGGTGTCAGCAGCAGGATGACCTGCACCCATTTGCGCGCGGTCATGCCCGCGCCTCCAGCGCCAGAATACGCTCGGGCGCGATGGCGACATGAACCTGATCGCCCTCGCGCACATCGGTTTCCTGCATCTGGACGCGAAAGGGGATGCCGTTCGCCTCCAGCGTCAGGTCGGTGAAATGGCCCTGAAAGGCGCGGTGGATGACCCGCGCGGGGATGCCCTCGGTTCCGATCACGGCATGTTCGGGCCGCCAGCCGACCGTCACCTTGCCATTGGGCGCCTGACCGGAATTGCGGGCAAGAAATGTGCCCGCCGGGGTGTCAAGCTGCCACAGATCGCCTGCGACCTGACCGCGCACGATGCCGTCGAACAGATTCGCGCCACCGATGAAATCGGCCACAAAGGGCGTGCGCGGGCTGTGATACAGCGCCTCGGGCGTGTCCAGTTGTTCGACCTTGCCGCCATTCAGCACGACAACCCGGTCCGACATGGCCAGAGCCTCGGCCTGATCATGGGTCACATAGATCGCCGTCAGGCCGAAATCGCGGGTGATACGGCGGATTTCGATCCGCACCTGATCGCGCAGCTTGGCGTCCAGATTGGACAGCGGCTCGTCAAACAGGATCACGCCCGGTCGCATCGCCAGCGCACGCCCAAGCGAAACCCGCTGCTGCTGCCCGCCCGAAAGCTGGTTGGGCAGTTTGTCAAGCTGCGCCGTCAGGCTGAGCATTTCCGCAACATCGCCCACCCGCGTCTTGCGTTCATCCGCTGGCAGGCGTTTCTGCCGCAGCCCGAATTCCAGATTCTCGCACACGGTCAGATGCGGAAACAGCGCATAGGACTGAAAGCACAGTGCCGTGTCGCGCGCCTCGGGCGGGGTCCGCGTGACATCCTTGCCACCGATGCTGATTGTCCCGTCATTCGGCTCCAGAAAGCCCGAGATCAGTTTCAGCAGTGTCGTCTTGCCGCAACCCGAAGGCCCAAGCAGCGTGACGAACTCGCCTTCGGCGACTGTCAGCGAAATGCCGGACAGCGCCTGAAACTGACCAAATCTTTTTGACAAACCGTCAATGTCAATCGCGGCCATATTGTCCTCCTCGTTCTGGATGCATTTTATTACCATTCGTAAGTAAAAACAATATGACACTTTGCGGGTTATTTTCCTTGAGAATCCCGCCTTGTGGATGGAAACTGCATCATCAGTCCCCCGTCATAAGTCGAGGCGCAGTATGGATGAGCGAATCAACGTGGCCTCGCACGAGCCGCTGGCCGACAGCGAAAGGGCGCTGTTGTCGGTGCTGTTCCGGCACCGGTCGCTGCCGCGTTCGGACATCACCGGCCTGACCTCGCTGTCGCAGCAATCGGTGCATCGCCTGCTGGACGGGCTGCATCAGCGCGGCTTTGTCCGCTTTGGCGCGGCCGAGATCCGGGGGCGCGGCAAACCCAGCCCGACGGTCGAACTGGATCCCGAAGGGTTCGCGACGCTGGGGCTGTCGATCACGACTGAGGCCGCGTTTCTGTGCCTTCTGGATCTGACCGGCAACGCGGTCGGCCTTCAGCAGCTTGATGCCGATCCGAACGACCCGGCCCTTGTCTTTGCCGAGCTGGAAACGCGGCTGGCCCTGCCGCCATGCGCCAGCCATCGACTGCTTGGGATAGGTGTGGCATTGCAGGGCTATCGCAACGGCGATCCGCAGAAATTCTTCACGCCGCTGCCGCTGGCGGCATGGCGCGGCATTCCGGTCGTGACCCTGCTGGAACAACGGCTCGGCTTGCCGGCATTCGCCGAAAACAACGCCACAACCAGCGCCACAGCCGAGTTCTTTACCGGCGGCGGGGCGGATCTGACCTGCCTGGCCTATCTGTCATTCAACTATGGTTTCGGCGGCGGCATCTTCTGGGAGGGCCGCGCCATGGTCGGCGCGCATGGCAATGCGGGGGAACTATCGGGCTTTTTCGGCACCGACCGCATGCAAAGCCGCCCCGCACTTGGCGAATTGCGCAAGCGCCTGAACGCGCGCGGAATCGAGGTCGGACGCATTTCCGACATGTGCGCGAATTTCGACCCGGACTGGCCGGGCCTGCGCGACTGGATCGGTGAATGCGGCCCGCAACTGCGCGACATCCTTGCCGCGATAAAGGCAATCGTCGATCCGGGCGCGATCTTCTTTGGCGGGGACGCCCCGCCGGAATTGCGCAAGATGCTGATCGCCGAGGCACAGGGCGCATTTTCCGGCACCGACACCCCGAACCCGGCCCTGCTGGAAAGCCGCATCGAGGGCGACGCCGCCCATCTGGGCGCGGCCTTCCTGCCGCTGCACGCGCTGGTACTGTGACACGCGGCTGTCAGACCGCGACCCGTTCGCCCAGTTCGACGACGCGATCCCTTGGCAGGTGAAAATAATCGCTGGGGTCTGCGGCAAAGCGGTGGATGACCGAATGCAGGCGATCCAGCGCAAAGTCGAGACCTGGCTTGCCCGAAGCGACGGGGCGTCGGCGGGCGACAAAGAAAACCGTTCTGGCGGCATCAAAGCGAAAGCCCTTGTCGCGGGCCAGCGCCAGCGAGCGCACGATCTTGGGTGTTTCCATAAAGCCAAAGCGCAGCGTCAGCAGCGTGAACGGTCCGTCAAGCGGCTTGAGGCTGATCCGCTCTTCCTCGGGGGCGACGGGGACGCGCAGGGTCTCGACCGTCATGATCACGGTCTGGGCATGCAGGACGCTGTTGTTCTTGATGTTATGCAACAGCGTCGAGGGCGCGACATTCGCGTCAGCGGTCAGGAAAAACGCCGTGCCGGGGACGCGGTGTACCGAACTGTCCTTCATGATCCGGACAAAAGAATCCAGGTCAACGCTGCTTCGGTGCAGCTTTTGCAGCAGCTTCTGCGTCCCCCTCCACCAGGCCCACATGCAGATCGCGATGGCCGTCGCCATGATCACCGGAACAGAGCCGCCATCCGCGAACTTGGTCAGGTTCGAGACCAAAAATACCATCTCGACCGACAGCAGGAACAGCGCAAGCGGCAGCACCAGCGCCACCGGCATCCGGCGCGAGCGCAGGATATACAGGATGGCAAGCGTGCTGGTCACAACCATGGTCCCGGTCACGGCGATCCCGTAGGCCGACGCCAGACTTTCCGAACTGGCAAAGCCGATGACCAGCAGGACCACGGCGACAAGAAGCGCCCAGTTCACGGCAGGAATGTAAATCTGGCCATGCTGGCGGGACGAGGTGTGGCGGATGCGCATCCGGGGCAGAAGGCCAAGCTGGATCGCCGCACGGGTCATCGAATACGCGCCGGTAATCACCGCCTGCGCGGCGATCACCGTCGCGAGGGTTGCCAGCCCGATGAACCACGGCATCCCCGCATCCGGCACCATCGAGAACAGCGGATCCGATATGGCCGACGGGTCGGTCAGGACGATCGCGCCCTGCCCCATGTAGTTCAGCACCAGCGCCGGAAAGATCAGCCCGAACCATGCGGCGATGATCGGGCGGCGGCCGAAATGGCCCAGATCGGCATAAAGCGCCTCGGCCCCGGTGACGGCCAGAAACACCGCACCCAGCACCGCAAAGGCCAGCGCGCTGTGTTCGATCAGAAAATCCACGCCCCAGACCGGGCTAAGCGCGGACAGCACCTGCGGCGCAGACATGACGTGCCACAGGCCAAGGCCAGCCAGCGTCAGGAACCAGATCACAGTGATCGGGCCGAAAGCCGCCGACAGCGGCCCGGTGCCATGCGATTGCGCCACGAACAGCCCGATCAGGATGGCCAGGGTCAAGGGCACCACCCAATGCGAAAGCTGCGGCATATAATGCCCCACCCCCTCGACCGCCGACATGACCGAGATCGCGGGCGTGATCGTCGCATCGCCAAAGAACAGCGCCGCCCCGATCACCGCCAGCACCAGCACCGGGATCGAACGACGACCGATGGCCAGCCGCAGCATCGTGTACAGCGCAAGGATCCCGCCCTCGCCCCGGTTATCGATACGCAGCAGGAACAACACATATTTGACCGTCACGATCAGGATCAGCGCCCAGATCACCAGCGACAGCAGGCCCAGAATATCGGCCTCGGTCACGGTGCCGCTGCGGGCAATGGGGCGCAGCGCCTCGCGGAAGGCATAAAGCGGGCTGGTGCCGATATCGCCATACACGACACCGACCGCCCCAAGCGTCAGTTGCAGAAACGCAGCGCTGCCCTGCGGATGCGATCCGGCAGGCTGAACCTGATCCTCGGACAGATAGTCGGCAAGGTCCAGACTGTCGCCGGACATGTGGCGGGCACTGGAAGGCAAGGTGGGGGAATCGGTTGATGTCATGAAGGTTGCGGTTCGGCGGATGGATGGGATGAACCCTTGCGCGGCCGGCCCAAGGTCAACACTGCGAGAATCACCTGCAGGAGGCAAGCTCTGAATATCGGGATGCGACCGGCCCTGCGCAAGATCATTCTTGCGTGAACCGGCGAAATAGTTGAGTCGTCGCCGATGCATTCCCCTGGCTGCCACCATCCGGGGCAAAACCGCCCAATCATGAATCCGCGATTGTCCGATGACCGGCACCAGCCTATCTTGCGTAAATGATTCGAAAGGCCACTGCGTTCCGCCCTGCCCTGATCGTGCGGCTTGTCCGTGCGGTGATAGGGTTTGTCCTTGTGGTCTTGCTTTGCGCCTGGCAGGTGCCCGGTTCCGGCAAGACGCAGGAAAGGCTGTCTGTGGCGGTCAAGTCCGGGCAGTATCTGGCGCTGGCCGGCGAGGTTCGGGTCGTGCGCCTGACAGAGGCCGGACAGGTTCCCCAGCCCGATCCGCATTGGGCGCTGTCGCCGCCCGAAATCGCGGGGTCGGCGATGCCCGCGAAATGGATCCGGCTTGCCCTGCCCGGCTGCGAATGGACCGTCCCGCATCCGCCGGTACGGCCGTCGTCCCATGCGCCTCCGATGATAGCCTGATTCGAACGAATGCGCGCGCGCCGGACCGCTGATGCGGCCTGCTGTTGCGACGGCACCGGCAAGACGGCTTCGGGCGCGGGCGACCAACCAGCTATCATCAAGGATCAACATCATGCTGAACAATATCGGCCTTCCCGGCCTTCTTCTGATCATCGTCGTCACGCTTGTGCTGTTCGGGCGCGGCAAGATCAGTTCCGTCATGGGCGAACTGGGCAGCGGCATCACCGCCTTCAAGAACGGCCTGCGCCAGGAAGAGACAAAGCCCGCCTCGCCCGTGCCCGGTTCCGACGCGGAAAAATGATCCGCGCGCAGAGCCTGACAGATGACACAAAACACTTGCCCCCGGTGCGGTAAGGCCGTGACCGGCGGTCAGACCTGCACCTGCAAGACGGCAGGCAAGCCAAGAACGTTGCTGCACTGGCTTTTGCTGCTTGCCGTTCTGACAGCACTGTTCGGGGTTGGCGCCCTGTTCGAACATTGACGACGATACGGTGCGGCAGGTGCCGCACCGGTCTTTCCCAACTTTGACAAGGAACAGCACCATGCTTACGGAACCAGGCGGGTTTGCCCCCTATGCGGCCATGGCATTGATGGCCGCCGTCTTTGTCACCTTCCTGTCCGAGCGGCGCCCCGCTGACATGGTCGCCTTTATCGGCGCGGCCATCGCGCTGGCGCTTGGGCTGGTCGGTTCGGACGACATCACCAACGCAGTGGCCAACCCTGCCCCGGCAACCATCGGCGTGATGTTCGTTCTCAGCGCCGCTCTGGTCAGGACCGGCGCGCTTGAGATGCTGGTCGAGGGTCTTGGCCGCATGTCCCGCCATTCCCCCAGGATGACCGTCGTGGTTTTCTTCGCGGGCGCGGCCATTGCCTCGGCCTTTCTGAACAACACCCCGGTGGTGATGGTGCTGATCCCGGTGGCCATCGGGCTGGCGCGGCAGGTCGGAACGGTGCCCTCGCGGTTGCTGATGCCGCTGTCCTTCATGGTCATTCTGGGCGGCACGGTCACGCTGGTCGGCACCTCGACCAACCTTCTGGTCGATGGGGTCGCGCATGATATGGGGCTGGCGCGGTTCAGCCTGTTCGAGATTGCGCCCCTTGGGATCTGCGTCGCCATCGGCGGCGGCATCTATCTGGCGCTGGCCGCGCCACGGCTGCTGCCTGATCGCAGGGCAATGGTCGATCTGCTGCAAAGCGACGAAGCAAAGGGCTGGATGGCCGATCTGTTCATCCCGCAGGGTTCGCCCCTGATCGGCGTGCAGCCGTTGCAGGCGCGCGATCTGCTGCGCGGCGGCGGGCGGGTCATCGACGTGATCCGCAACGACGTCTCGCTGCGCCGCGACCTTGAGGCCGTGCGCCTTGAGGCCGGCGACACGGTCGTCATCAAGACCCGTGACGTCGAGATTCTGGGCCTGCGCGAGGGCGCGGCGCGGGGTGCGGTTCTGGCGGGTGCCGAGACCGGGCAGGCCCGCAGCACGCGCATCGTCGAGGTTCTGGTCGGCCCCGGCGCTGATGCGATCGGCCACACGCTTGAGGCTCTGCATCTGCGGCGGCGATTTGGTGTCTATCCCATCGCCATGCATCGCAAGGGCGAGGCGGTCGGCGCAAGGCTGGACCAGACTCCGCTGCTGGCCGGAGACACGCTGTTGGTCGAAGGATCGCCCGAGGACATCGCCCGCCTGATCGAGGAAGAACGTCTGATCCCGCTGGCCCCCAACAGCGCCCGCGCTTTTCGCCGCAAAAAGGCCCCTATCGCCATCGCCGTCCTTGTCGCCGTCGTGGTGCTGGCGGCGCTGGATGTGGCGCCGATTCTGACGCTGGCGATGATCGGCGCGGCGGTGACGCTGCTGACCGGCTGTATCGAACCCGATGAGGGGCTGGACGCGATGGATGGCAGGCTGTTGCTGCTGATCGTGTCGATGCTGATCCTTGGGTCGGCGCTGGACAATACCGGCGCGGTGCAGCTGATCGTGGACAAGGTGGTGCCGACTCTCAGCTTTGGCGGCCCGCTGTTGACGCTGGCCGTGGTCTATACCTTCACCATGATCCTGACCGAACTGGTAACAAACAACGCGGTCGCGATCCTGATGTCGCCCATCGCGGTCGGCATCGCCACGCAGATGGGGCTGGATCCCCGCCCCTTTCTGATCGCGGTCATGTTCGCCGCTTCGGCCAGCTTTGCGACGCCCATCGGCTATCAGACCAACACCCTGGTCTATACTGCCGGCGGCTATCGCTTTGGCGATTTCCTGCGGGTCGGCCTGCCCCTGAACATCGTCGCTGGCATCATCACGGTGCTGGTCATACCGATCTTCTGGCCGTTGTGATTCAGGGGCGGGGGTTATCCGTTGCGCCGACTGGTGGTCAGCGTCGCATCGGCCTTGTCGGCCCGTCCGGCAGCAGGATCATCGCCTGAACCGCCGCCATCTCTGCCTTGGAAAGCGCTGCGGTCAGCACCTGCGGGGCCGGGTCCGCCACGACCTCCAGCAGGCCATAGACCGCCGGGCCGTGTGAGCCATCGGGATTGGTCAGCAACAGGCTTCGGTCCCCAAGCGGGGCCAAGGGATCGACCGAGATGCTCAGATCGAAATACATCGCACCATCTTGGGCAAAGGTCCGCCCGATCACGATATTCACCCCCGGATCGCCCACAACCGTCAGTGTCGCGGCGCTGTCGCTGTCAAAAGCCAGCAGCACTGCCGGAACGTTCTGATCACCCGGTGCCAGCCGCATGTTGAGATTGGAACGAAGCGTCGGCTGCAACATCGACGGCGCGCACAGAACATATGGCCGCGGCAGTCCGGGCATCGCGGCACCGGCGCAGGACAGCTCATCCGGCACCGAGATTTGCGGCACCCCGACGCCCGCCAGCGCGATCTGAAAATTCTGGGTGATCTGGGCGGCGTAATCGATGGGAAACCCGCCGATCATCATGTCGCCTACCGTAAAACCCTGATCCTCGGGCACCTCGAAAACCGCGTGCAGGATGAAATCCAGCGCCTCGCCGTCCTGCGCCACCCGACCGCGCCTGACCGTCCAGTAATCCGCCGGGCTGGCACCCGAGGGCGCCGTGCCGGGCAGTGTGAAGCTGCTGAAATCCGGGGTCTGGATATAAAGCCCCACGGGATTGTTCAGCGAAATCCGAAGCCCTTGCCGCACCAGTGCATTGACCGAGGCCCCGATGGTCGGATCGCTGTTGCGCCCCGGCGTGCCATATCGGCTGCATAGGATCAGGGACGTCTTGTCGGTGATCGGCTCGTTATCGGTATTCTTGCGCAGGATCGTCGCCTGACCGCCCAGAAATATCTCGGCGCTCAGCGCGTTGGGATTGCTGATCAGGTGAACCGCGCCGTTGGTCGTGGAATTGTTCCACTTGTTGCGATCATCATAGGCGGGCCGTCCGGTACGCGGGTCGATCACCTTGTTGCCGTTCCTGTCGCGCAGTTCAAGATCGTCGAGTGTGACGGCAGGGCTGACCAGATCCCGGTAAAGCTCCAGCACCTTCTGCGGGTCGATTTCCCACAGCGTATACCAATATTCCCGGTTCTCGCAGGTGAACATCACCCTGGTGATCTTGCCCTGATCGTTGCGGGTCACACTCCATTCGCAATATTCGTCCTGCCAGCCACGCGGCCCCTTGGGCTGATATTTGGGATCGTCGGGGCCGTTATCGGCATATTCCCACTGCTTTCTCTGGCCGACATTGGGAAAGGTCGAGATGATCCTGCGGGGAAATGCCGTCCAGGGGATCCTGACCACCGGGGCACCGTCGGGAATGTCAGTGTCACGGGGGTTGAAATATTGCGTCAGGGCGGGCTGATTGGTCGCATCCCAAGGATCGTTTTGCAGGGTCTGTTCGGTGAACCTGTTGATATTGTCACTCCACCGGGCGGACATGGCCGCCTGTTTGACGGCGTCGCCGGGAAAATCCCGGATCCCGGCCGGAGTATCAAAGCTGGTCAGTTTTGGCATGGGTCTTCTCCTGAAAAAACCATAAAATCAGTTGGCTGCACCGGGTTCGGGCAACAAAAGGCTGAATTCGTCCAGATTGCTGATGGTGGGCCACTGGGTGAACTGGTGGCGCACCGCCTCGGCGCGCAGCAGCAGATCAGTCTTTGCACCCGCGTTGCCCATAAAGTTCTTCAAATAGGCACCGACAAGATCGGCATAGGCCGTCCGCCAGTCGCCGGGAATGTCCCAATAGCCCAGAAACTGCTGTTCAGCGGAACAATTCGCGCTGTCGCCCTGAAAATCGCATGGCGCCTGCGCCCCGGCAGCCTGACGCACCGCGCCGACGAAATCGTCAACGATGGTGTTTTGCGAGGCGGAAACCGTGCCCTGTTCGATCTTGTCCGCATAAGCCTGAAGCAGCGGGCGTTTGTCGGAAAATACCGGGTTCGCGAAATCGGTCATCGCAATGGCCGCGAAGAACTTTGCCGGGATCAGCGGAACGCTGAAGCAGCCCTGCTCGTTTGTCAAAAGCCGCGCGACCAGCACATCCTCGAAAGACAGATCGGGCACGAAAGCCGCGAAATAGGTCGAGCCGGGCGCAGTATAAAGCGGCCCGTTCCGCCCCTGCTGCACCAACGCATATTTCTGCTGCGTCAGGAAATTGTTGTAAACCGCGCGCGGGACGGACAGATCGCCCGAAAAATCAGGGTTGACATTCAGGGTCTCGCGCAGCAGCCGCGCACCAAACAGCAGAGCCAGAGGCACGGGAACATCTTCTTCACCCGCGCTGCGGACCTGACTTGAAACGAAATTGACTGTGGTGCCCGTGGTGACGTGATGCAGAAAGTCCGGCACTCCGGTCAGGGTACAGGTATGGGACGAAGCGTCCAATATCGTGTTGCGCTTGATCCTTTCGGCGTGAAAAATGTTCAAACCGCCCTCAATCAGATTTTGCAGCTGTGCCGCCCCGGAACTGCCCTGAAACAGCGCCTCGGCCGCCACTGCCTGCGGGACATGCGATGACACGATCGACGCGGTTTCCGAATTCCAGTTATTCCACGGTGTTTCCAGCTCTTTCATGATGATGGTGCCGTTCGTATGACAGTCGAAACAGCCCTTGCCGCGCGACCGGCTGTCATAGGCGAAATCCGAACGCCCGGCCCAGGCCCAAACCTTGTCCGCCCCGGATTGGTCGTCGATTTGCGGCATATACTGGAAATAATCGAAATGTCTGGCTGTTTCGTCCCAGGAAATGACCTGCAAAAAGGACGAATGCCCACCCGGAGCCGCACTCAGCAACGCAGACGTGCCCCAACTGACCACATAGCGATAGTCGCGCGGTGCATCGCGGCTGGCGATGCTTAGCGGAATCTGGCCACCCTCGCCCACAACAAAGGACTTGCGCGTACCGGGCTGACTGGCCTGATCGAGATATGTCACAATATCCGCGACATTGCCGGGGGCCAGTCCCTTCTTGA
Organism: Paracoccus sp. (in: a-proteobacteria); assembly: GCF_047973135.1. Taxonomy (GTDB): domain Bacteria; phylum Pseudomonadota; class Alphaproteobacteria; order Rhodobacterales; family Rhodobacteraceae; genus Paracoccus. The sequence goes on along the minus strand of NZ_JBKEBL010000115.1, from coordinate 10,138 downwards.
GGACATTGGTGGCAAAGAAGCTGTTGATCAAGCCCAGCTCTGACGGGCTAAGCGGCGTCACGCACTGATCCATGCCCGCGACAAAACGGTAAAGCATGCCCGGACTGACCTGCGGACAGGCGTTGACCGACGGGACCGACCCCGCGCCCATCGCCTGCACCGGCTGCCGGTACGAACGCGCCGCGAACATATCCGCGCAAGCGGCAGCCCCCGAGGTCAGCAGCAACACAGCGGCCAGACCGGCCGGCCGGACCCTTTTGCGGCGAATGCGGCCCGCCCGTGACATATTCGCAAAAAGATGAACCCATGGTTCAGGCATGAGAAGCCTCCTTTACTCGATTGACGCCGCCGGCAGACAGACCATCCGGCAGGACCGGTCAGTGGCAGCAACGCCCCGGCGGCAAAGCGTTCACAGGCGCATCGGCCAGCGCGCCCCAGTGAAAACCGGGTACAAAGCCGGGCAGGTCACGATATTCGTCCGGTGTCAGTTCGGCTCCGCTGTGCAGATGGGTCACGCGCATCGCAAGCCCCGGATCGGTCCCGGCAACGATCCCCAGTGCCGCCGCCGCGCGCGAGGCGTCAAGCACCCGCCTCACCCCGTGCCGGATACAGCGCCCCTTGTCGTCCTCGATCCCCATCCCGATGCGCGAAAACCGCCCGACATAGGCGGGGTTATCCGGATGGGCCAACCCGTCGGCAGCCTCGCTGCTGCCCCCAAGAAACACGTCGATCGCATAGCTGTCATGGGTACAGCGGACGCCGTCGAATATCACCCATGCGGCCAGCATACCCGCATCGCCGGTCGGCTGCGCCGCAGGCGATCCGGCCCCGGAAACAGTGCTGTCCCCGATGAATTGCGGTGCCACCGGCAGGCCATAATCATAGCCGATATGCCGACTGTCCTGCGCCATATCCCCCAGCGTGGTATAGCGCCAGACATCGCCCGTGGCTTCATCGACCTGGTCAACCTGAGGCCCGATGAATGGCCGCAGGGCCACATTGGTGGTGAATTGCGACACGGGATGCGCCCGGATCCAGATTTCCAGCATACGATCAATATTGGCATGATAGCAGATGAAGATCGGGTCAAAGGCGGTATAGGCGTTGTCGGCCATATCCGGCCCGATCCAGCCATGCCAGTTATCATGCGGCTGTTCGAACGCGCCATCGAAATTTTGCAACCTGTGCGGGTAAAGCTTGTCCGGCTGCGGCGGATCGAAGGCCGGCAGATTGGCCCAGGGATAGCCCAGTGGCCCCTGCGGGACACTGAACCTGTCGAAGGCCAGGGCATCGACCACCTGCTGCTGAAACAGCCGCACCATCCCCAAAAGCCTGTCCCGTGCGGCACGATTCTTGTCATCAGAACCGAAGAACAGCGGATTGCGCTGCACGAAACGGCAATCCGGGCCACAATCCGGCCTGTTCTCGCACAGCTTTGACCGGCCATCCTTGGCCGTCGCAAACCGCAGCGGGTTGGGCCGCAGCTCTCCGGTCGCGGGATGACGATAGGTCTCGTCCAGAAACACCCGAGGCAATCCGGCCCGCGGGCTTTCCGGATCGCTGGCATCCAACGCCATGAAATCCCAATAGGGGACCGGCATGCCCAAAAGCCGCTCAAGGTGGATCAGATAGGCCCTGTGCCACAGGCCAAAAGCCTCTTGGTAGTGCAGGCACCAGTTGGTGTGCAGATAGGCCCATTGCTGCCAACGGGACGCGGGATCCGCCTGCCCCACCTGCATCACATCGTCCAGACGCGCCCGGAATGCATCGATTTCGTCCTGCGACAGGCTGGCCAGATCCTTGCGGACCCACGGCTGTGTGGCTGGCTGCGTCGGAACCGGCAGGCGCACGGCGTGATCGAACGGCGCATCCTGATCGCGCCTCCAGCCCTGATTGACCCAAAGCCGAAAGGTCTCCAGCGCGTCAAGGGGCCAGTATTCGGCGGGATCCGTGGTCAGAGGCATCGCCCGCGAAGCGACATGATCATAGATGGTAACTGACCATTCCCTGACCGAAGCGTAGTCGTCAAGGCTGACCAGAAAGGGCTTCATCTCCTCTATCCAGCTTTTCCCCACAGCGGCACGCCTGTCTGCGGGAATCCAGTAAGGGGATGCGAACAACTTGGAAATCTCGTCGTCCCAGGTGGGCCTTGCCGTGATCATATGAAATACCCCCCTTTTAAATTTCCCTAAGGAAAAGGTATCACCTTAAGGGTGAATTATATTTCTAGTTGCGCCTAAATCGTGTAAGTTTGTTTCACCGATCCTCCATCTGGTGAGAAGATATGACAGATACCGATCTGGCCATTCTCAGGGTTTTGCAAGAGAACTGCTCGCTGCCGCTGGCCGCCATCAGCGAGAAGGTGAATCTGTCCACCGCAAGCTGCCACCGGCGCATCAAGTCGCTGGAATCCAACGGAACCATCATCTGTCGCCGCGCACTGCTGAACCCACACGCCCTGGGCCTGATGATCACGGGCATATTCATGATCCGGCTGGCGCGTGATACTGCGGATGTCGATCAGCGGATGATGATCAGCCTGCGCCGACAGCCAAATGTCGTAGCCTGCTATCTGGTCACCGGAGAATATGACTTCTTGCTGATCACCCGGTTCAGAACCGCCGGGGATTACACGGATTATATCTACAGTTTTCTGGACACATTCCGCGAAGTACCTATTCAGGCCTATAGCTCGTCGCTGGTCGTGCGGACCCTGCGCGAGGAAACCAGACTGCCGATCTGAACGATCTGAACGCCGATCTGAACGTCGTGCGTCTGCCCTGATCTACTTGCCCCGGATGTCTGATGATGCGAAGAAGGCGGTCAAAGGTGGCTGCGGCAGTACCCCAGAACTGCCGCAGCCTTGGGGACACGGCGGTGCGCCACCTTGTCCCGCATCTTTGGCGATCGCTTGTTCGCCATTCGAAAAGGGCAGAAGCAGGGTTCCGTCAGCCGAGAACCACACAATGCCGCCCGCAGCGTCCGGCGGCGATCCGGACACTTTCAGGCCGAGTGGAGAAAAAACCGTCGCCTGTCGCAATGATTGCAGGAAAATAACTATCGGGCAATTGCTGCACCGGTCAGTGGGCTGTCATGCGCTCAATCGCGAAAAAAGTCGGCGAAATAATGCGCGTCGGGGCCGAAAACGGCCCTATTGCGCCTCGACCGGCGATGAACTGCGCAACGCGCCCCGGCCCAGCCGACGCAAAAACTCCAGCAGCGCACGCTGCGCCGAATCCCTGGGATCCTCGCCGGGGCACCATTCGATCAATTGCTGATCCACGACCATCCGCGCCAGACCATAGGCGAAAATTCCGCTGGTCAGCAGCAGCGTCTGCAAATCCTCGTTCGGGTGCAAGGCACCTGCGTCGCGCGCGCGTTCCAGCATCCGCAGCAGCAGCGCGCGGATCGAATTTGCATAGCGTTGCAGTGCAGGGTGCCGGGTCAGATCAATGCGGTCGGGATCCGACAGCAGCCGGAACTGGACGTGATGGGTCGCGGCCCAGTCCAGATAAGCCTGCCCCACCGCACCGAACTGCGCCATCGCGTCATCGGGATCGACCTTGACCACTGCCTTGGTGCAGGCATCCAGCAGATGCACCAGCGCCTGTTCGGCAGCCGCGACCAGAACGGCCTTGCTGTCCGGAAACAGACGGCGCAACTGATCAGGATCGGCCTTGGCGACGCGCACCACCTCGTCAAATTCGGGCAATTCATGGCTTTCCTGCGCCAGCAGGGTCAGCAATGCGGCGATGCCGCGTTCATGCATGCCCAAGCCATGCGGGAACGAAAGCGTCGGGGTCATGTTCATTGCCATGGTCTCTGTTCGTTAAAAGCGGAAAGCTGGCGTCCGGCCGATACAACCCGGCTTCGCCCAACAATCCGTGTACTCCGGATCTTGCATGCTGGCAGATGCTAGCATGGCGTATCCAGAGCGAGAACTTAGCTAAATCGGCAGGTTGTGGGATAGTTTGAAAGTAAACTCACAACTTATGCGCTAGCTCTCGGCGCGGGCCTGACGCTTGCGTTCATGCGGATCCAGATAACGCTTGCGCAGCCGGATGTTACGCGGCGTCACCTCGACCAGCTCGTCATCGTTGACATAGGCGATGGCCTCTTCCAGCGACTGACGGACGGGCGGGGTCAGGCGCACGGCCTCGTCGGTGCCCGAGGCGCGGATATTGGTCAGCTTCTTGCCCTTCAGAGGGTTCACCTCAAGATCGTTATCGCGCGAGTGTTCGCCGATGATCATGCCCTGATAAACCTGTTCCTGCGCGCCAATGAACATCTTGCCGCGTTCTTCCAGATTCCACAGCGCATAGGCGACGCTGATACCATCCTCCATGCTGATCAGCACGCCCTGACGGCGGCCCTGAATGGCGCCCTTGTACGGCGTCCATCCGTGAAAGATACGGTTCAGAACGCCGTTTCCGCGCGTATCCGTCATGAATTCTCCGTGATAGCCGATCAACCCGCGCGAGGGTACATGCGCGACGATCCGGGTCTTGCTATGGCCTGCCGGGCGCATGTCCACCATTTCGCCCTTGCGGTCGCCGGTCAGCTTTTCGATAACCACGCCGGTATAGTCGTCATCAACATCGATGATGACCTCTTCGACGGGTTCCAGCCGCTCACCTTCTTCTTCGCGGAAAATCACGCGCGGACGGCTGATGGACAGTTCGAACCCTTCGCGGCGCATGTTCTCGATCAGCACACCCATCTGCAACTCGCCGCGTCCCGAGACGACAAAAGCCTCGCCGCCGGGCGTGTCCTCGACCTTGATGGCGACATTCGATTCGGCCTCTTTCATCAGACGCTCGCGAATCACACGCGACTGGACCTTGTTGCCATCGCGCCCGGCCAGCGGCGAATCGTTGATGCCAAAGGTCACGCTGATGGTGGGCGGGTCGATGGGCTGCGAGGGCAGCGCGGTCTCGACTTCCGCGGCGCAAAGCGTGTCAGCCACCGTCGCCTTTGCCATACCTGCCAGCGTGACAATATCGCCCGCCACAGCCTCGTCGATGGGTTGCTGGGTCAGGCCGCGAAAGGCCAGCACCTTCGAAATGCGGAACTGTTCGATCCGCTGGCCATCGCGCGACAGCGCCTTCAGCGTGTCGCCCGCCTTCGCCCGCCCGGCCTCGACCCGCCCGGTCAGAAGCCGGCCAAGGAAATTGTCGGAACCAAGCGTGGTTGCCAGCATCTGAAACGGCTCACCCTCGCGGGCGATCTGCTTTGGAGGATGGACATGGCGCAGGATCATGTCGAACAACGCTGACATGTCCTGACGCGGACCGTCCAGCGCCTCATCCGCCCAGCCACCGATTCCCGAGGCATAGATATGCGGAAAATCAAGCTGTTCATCGCTGGCACCCAGATTGGCAAACAGGTCGAACACATCGTTCAGCGCGTGATCGGGTTCGGCGGCGGGCTTGTCCACCTTGTTCAGCACCACGATCGGACGCAGCCCAAGAGCCAGAGCCTTCGATGTCACGAATTTCGTCTGCGGCATCGGCCCTTCGGCGGCATCGACCAGCAGGCAGACCCCGTCCACCATCGACAGGATCCGTTCGACCTCGCCACCGAAATCGGCATGGCCGGGCGTGTCCACGATATTGATCCGCGTGCCCTTCCATTCGACCGAGGTGGCCTTTGCCAGAATGGTGATGCCGCGTTCGCGTTCGATGTCGTTGCTGTCCATCGCCCGCTCGGCCACCGCCTGATTTTCGCGAAACGCACCCGACTGTTTCAGCAGCTGATCCACAAGCGTGGTCTTGCCGTGGTCGACATGGGCGATGATGGCGATATTGCGGATATCCATGAGAATGGCCTTTTTGCTGACGCCCGTCGCCCTAACGAAAGGAAAGCGGAAAGGCCAGACGCAATCCAAAGATCGGCGCAATCCGACAGGAATGCGGGTCTGGGCCGGAAGGGCAGAACCGGGCCCGCGCCGCACCCAAAAGTCGCGCAGGCAGATGGAAAGGAGGATCGGGGGGCGGTGGGTGCAGCGCCATCAGGCCAGAGTCACGCCGACCAGTACACCCGCCCGATTCGCGACACGCAGCGGCCACCGGACATTCCGGCGACATCACGCCCGCAGCCGCCGCCCAAGGCCACTTGCCCGTCCCCCTTGTCACCGCCCGCTTATCTAAACCCCAGAAGCGACATGATCAGCATGACCACGACAACCAGCCCGACCAGATAGATGATGGTATTCATGGAAGGCTTCCTTTTTCCCTGCCTGTTTCCTGTTCTTTCCGGGCCCGGCCCTGTGGAACGGGCCCTTCCACCTCTGTCCATATCACGGAAACGCCCGTTACGGGCGTCATTCCGGATGGCTGGGTGCCCGGCCCGAAGGTGCCAGATAGGGCCGCGTCACGTCGCGCAGTTCCAGATTGATGCATTCCACCTCGGCCGCCAGCGCGCCATCACCCGCAAATTCCAGCAGCATCCGGCCCATGCCATCCTCGCCCGGTTGCCAGACCAGCGCCAGCAGCTCCAGCACGGTATCGCCGCTGCGGTCGATCCCGTCGCTTTGCAACCGCAGCACATCGCCCAGCAGCAGCAGGCTCTGCACCCGCTCAAAACCGCGCCCCTCGGCCCGTGCCTGATCGGCATCCTCCCAACGGAACCGGTTGATCAGCAGCGCCAGACGCCGGGCTCTGGGATCAAAGCTGATCTCGGCCGCCGGCACGATCGCGTCCTGCACCAGCGCCGAGACGATCCGCAAATCTTCGTCATCCGTTGCCAGCAACGCAAGGGGGCGCGGATCGGCATCGGCGAAACGGGCATCTTCGGCCATGGCTATTCCTCTTTCACTCGTTCAATCTGCGCACCCACGCCGCGCAGCTTGCGCACGACATGCTCATAGCCGCGATCCAGATGATAGACCCGGCTGACAGTGGTCTTGCCCTCGGCGGCCATACCCGCAAGAATCAGGCTGACCGAGGCGCGCAGATCGGTCGCCATGACCGGCGCGCCGCGCAGCCGCTCGACCCCGGTGACGGTGGCGTGGCCACCGTGAACCTCGATCCGGGCCCCCATCCGGGTCAGTTCGGGCGCATGCATGAAGCGGTTCTCGAAGATGGTTTCCTCAAGAACACTGGTCCCCTCGGCCAGACACATCAGCGCCATGAACTGCGCCTGAAGATCGGTGGGAAAGCCGGGATAGGGGGCAGTGGAAACACTCACCGCGCGCACACGGCCGTTGTCGCGGGCGACCCGCAGGCCACGTGCGGTCTCGCTGATGGTCAGCCCGGCCTCGGTCAGCTTGTCGCAAAAGGCAGATAACAGGTCGATGCGCCCGCCCAGCAATTCGACCTCGCCACCGCACATGGCGGGGGCCAGCATATAGGTACCCAGCTCGATCCGGTCCGTGACCACGGCATGAGTCGCACCATGCAGCGCGGTGACGCCTTCAATGGTGATGGTGCTGCTGCCCTCGCCCTCGATCTGCGCGCCCATCGCCCGCAGGCAGCGGGCCAGATCGACGATCTCGGGCTCGCGCGCGGCATTCTTCAGGACCGTGGTGCCGCGCGCCAGCGTCGCCGCCATCAGCGCGTTCTCTGTCGCCCCGACCGAGACCAGCGGAAACTCCACCACCGCCCCCGTCAACCCCCCGGCAGGCGCTCTGGCATGCACATAGCCATCGCGCAGATCCAGCGTCGCCCCCATTGCCTCCAGCGCCTTCAGATGCAGATCGACCGGCCGCGCCCCGATGGCGCAGCCGCCGGGCAGGGACACTTCGGCATGCCCGTCCCGTGCCAGCATCGGCCCCAGCACCAGAATCGAGGCCCGCATCTTGCGCACGATGTCATAGTCGGCGCGGTGGCTGGTCAGATCGTGGCTGGACAGCGCCAGCACCTGCCCGTCCTGAAGGCTGGCCGCCTCGGCCCCAAGGCTTTGCAGCAGCGCCGTCATCGTCCGGATGTCAGACAGCCGCGGCGCATTGGTCAGCGTCAGCGGCTGATCGGTCAGCAGGGTCGCCGGCATAAGCGTCAGGCAGGCATTCTTCGCCCCCGCAATCGGGATTTCGCCCTTCAGCGGGCCGTTCCCGTGAACGATGATCTGGTCCATCTAGCTGTTATCTCCACCTGTATCAGAACTGCTCGCGGTATCGTCCTCTGCGGCCTGTTCCCGGCGCGCCCGCGCCTGCGCCTTGCGGCGCTGAAGATTGGCGCGCAACGCATCGCGCAACCGCTCTTCGCGGGCCTTGCCGTCACCCTTTCCGGGCTGTCGCCTGTCTTTCGTCCGATCCGTCATTCGCCCGTGTTAGCCTTCATGCACGCCAAGGTCCAGAAAACCCGTGCCCCGCCAGCCTTTCCGGGCAGGCATTTTTCCGACTTTCCCCCTTGCGCGCCCGACCAGCTTTGTCTAAACGCCCCCCACGGCGCTGTGGTAGCTCAATGGTAGAGCACTCCCTTGGTAAGGGGCGGGGCTGCGGCGCTAACGTGTTACGGAGGTAGGGTTTTCCCGGACCCGCCTCCACCCCGGGGTAACGCCCGGGGTAACTTCGACGGGAACGGCTTGCTGCCGTAGCTCAGGGGTAGAGCACTCCCTTGGTAAGGGAGAGGTCGAGAGTTCAAATCTCTCCGGCAGCACCAGAAACCACCACATATCAGGCACTTGGGCGGCGCGGCGGGCGCGGGCGAGCCCGTTACCCAGAGTTACCCCACTCGTGTATTCACAGAACGTTCTCAGCGTTGTATGCACTTCCCCGAGGCACACACGGGGGAGGCGGCGGCTTGGCACTGCACGACGATGTTCTGGCGCTGAGGAATCGGCGGCTCAAGGCGGGCGGGCCTGCCGTGCCCGAGACGCTTCAGGGCGTGACCCGTGCGAAGGTCGCGGAGGTGCTGGGCGCGGTCGCGCTGGGCGGCAACGGGGACATCGCTGACGGCGTGTTCGCGCTTCTGGACGACGAGACCCCGAGCTGGTTCCCGAAGGCCCCGGACGGGGCGAAGGTCGCGGACGGCGCGACCACGGCCCACCTCGCCTGCCACATCGGCATCCTCCAGCGCGGCGGCGGCAAGCTGGACCGCGAGGGCCGGGATTACTGGATCAAGCCCCTGCGCGAGCTGGGCGGCATCGTCCCCATCACGCTCATGGACGGCGCGTTCATCGCCGGGCACGTCAAAGCGAAGTCGCCCAACTCATGCTACCGGCTGGACGAGGAGCTCGTCGCCATCCTCAAGGCCCCCGACCCGGACTGGCGGGCAATGTTGGCCGCCTGGGCGAGCGCCGACGCCGCGCGGTCACGCCGCGCCTTCCAGGCCGAGATGGAAGAGGCTTCGCGGAAGCTCGTGGACAGCGGCCACGCTGACCTGATCCGGGCGAGCGTGGACCACTACGCGGCGCGGTTCCTGCCGGGCTACCAGCTTCTCTACGTTGACGACAGCGACGGGGACCGGGTGTCGGCGGCGGAGCGGGCGCGGATGGCCGAGGCGGGCGTGACGCTGACCCTTGAGGACGCCATGCCCGACGCGCTGCTGTGGAACCCGGAGACGGATCACCTCTGGGTGATCGAAGCCGTCACCAGCGACGGCGAGGTGGACTTCCACAAGGTCGCCCAGATGGAGCGGATGGCCGCGCGCTGCGGCAAGTCCGGGGTCGGGTTCACCACCACCTACCGGACGTGGAAGGACGCCGCCGCCCGGCAGTCGGCCCACGGCAACGTCGCGGTCGGAACCTACATCTGGATCCAGTCTGACCCGGCGAAGCACCTCCGGGTGGAAGGCTAGGGTCCGTGGACATTTGGGGTTCCTTAGCTGCGTGATTTCTGATTCAAGCTTCCCAAAAGGAGGATTGAATGGACGAGCAGCGGTTTGTGGTGACGGATGAGATTTGGGCGCGTCTCGAACCCCATCTTCCCGGCAAGAAGAGCGATAGAGGCGTGACGGGCAGGGACAATCGCCTGTTTCTGGAGGCCGTCCTTTGGCGCGTGCGCACCGGTCTGCCCTGGCGAGATCTGCCGGTGGAATTCGGGAACTGGAACAGCGTGTTCCGGCGGTTCCGAAGATGGGCCAAGGGGGGTGTTTTCGAGCGCCTGTTCAAAGAGATACGTGGAGAACCCGATTTCGAATACGCGTTGATCGACGGAACCATCGTTCAGGCTCACCAGAAGGCGAGCGGCGCAAAAGGG